>CACXSS010000009.1 GCA_902770245.1 uncultured Planctomycetota bacterium
CTCTACAATGACATTTAACACCACTGGCGGAGCGAAGGACTTCATCATCGGCAACAACGGGTTTAACCTTCATAACCACAACATTATTTTTAACGTTGCTGAAGGAACGGACCCAAGCGGCGTTGACCTGGAAGTTTCCGCTCGTCTTTGGAATAACATGGGCATTCAAAAGACCGGCGCTGGCACAATGTTAATTAAGGGCGATACAGCCAATCCAAATGACTACAGAGGCGGAACGACAATCAACGCTGGAACGCTTATCCTTGGCGAGAACGGATCGCTGGGCAGCGGAAACGTTACGGTCGCCGAAGGTTCAACGTTAGAAATTCAAACGCAGCAAGGGTCAACGCAAACCTGGAGCGGCGGAACTATTTCCGGCGCAGGTACGCTCAACGTTTCCGGCTCCGGCGCGTTTACTATTACGCCAGCCCAAATGCAAATAGCCGATAACGGCAAATTTATTGTCGACGGCGCCAACGTTACCCTTAACAATGACCGTTCTGATGCCAACGGCGATTATTCCGGCGCGGAAATCTTTATCAATAACGGCGGGTCCGTTACATTTTCACGTTCCGGTTCAAAAGACCAGTTCTGGATGTCAAAACAAACTACCATTACTTTCGGCGATACAGGCAATGGAACGTTCAACGCCGGCGGAAACAATTCAATAAACCTGGTTAATAACGCTCAAAACAAGTTTGTTACCAAAGGCGGCGCGTCAAATTATATCGTCGGCGACAGCGGGTTTAACCTTCATTCCCAGAATTTAACCTTTGACGTTGCCAAAGGAACCGATCCTGACGGAAAAGACCTGGTCGTTTCAGCAAAGTTATGGAATGGGAAAGGCGTTGTCAAAGAAGGCGCTGGTACAATGGTTGTTACGAACGGCAACAATGGCTATGCCGGCGGTACATCTATCAATAACGGAACGCTTCGTCTTGCAGAAAATGGCGTCTTAGGTTCCGGCGGCGTTGCTATTGGAGCAAACGGCGCTCTGGAATTCGCTTACGAAGCCGATAAAACTTTTGGCAATGCCATCTCCGGCTCAGGAAAGATCGTCAAGAGTGGCGATAATAAAGTCAATCTTAACGGCGCCAACACCTTTACGGGCGATGTAAAAATTCAAGACGGAACGCTGTCCGCTTTAATTAATGGAACAAACAAGAATTTGAACATAACAAAACTTTCCGGTTCTGGAGATTTGGAGCTTCGCATGGCAAGCGGCAGCAGCGACGCTAAACTGCCGAATCTGGTAAATGACGGATTTACCGGCTATATTTCTCTGGTTCAGGAAGGAGGCGCCAGCAGCACGAAAATCAATACAAACAGCCAATCTTTTGAAGATTTTACGTTCAAGGTTAATCCAGGAACAACGATTTTTGTAGCTGGCGCAGAATTCAAAGCAGACGTTTGGGTTTCCGGAGGCGGCAACAGCGAAAGCCGCGGTGTAATGCGAATTGCCAACGCCTATAGCGGCGATCTTACCGTCTTTGGGAATGCGATTATCGGCATTGACGGTACGCAGCCCATTTCCGGCGCAATTACATCCGGCGCCGCCAGCGGAGAAGAAGTCGTTTTAACGATCAACCATACAAACAACAGCGGATCGGGAACGTTCAGTAACTCGATTTCCGACGGAGATACCGGTTCCAGGCTGGGAATGACGGTTAATAAAGGAACTCAGACATTCTCCGGTGATTTGTCCTATACCGGTGCAACAACCGTTAATTCCGGCGCAACGCTTACGCTCACCGGCGAAGGCGCCAATCTGGCAGCCTCCAGAGCCGCAGTTGTCAACGGAACGCTCGACTTCACAGGTTACACCGGAACAGACGCCATGACGCTCAACAATCTTACTGGAACTAACGGAACGATTAACGGCGCCAATAACGATTTGATTCTCAATAACGGAGAAGACTCAACGTATTCGGGAAAAATTAACGTTGGAACTGGTTCAATTACCAAAGACGGCGCTGGAACGCTCACTATAAGCGGAACGACGGGGGCGTTAACGGCAGGCTCGTATATAATCAACGACGGCGTATTGGCAGTTGACATTCCCGGCGGTTTGGGTAATTCAAGTTCTATTGTCGTCGACGAAGGAGCTACGCTGTCAATCAAGTTTAATGGCAATAACAAAACGTTTGACGCCCAAAATCTTTCTGGTTCTGGCGTTTTGGAAGTTCTGATTTCAAACGGCATGGGCAATTTGCAATTGACCAATTTAACTACAAGCGATTTTTCGGGAACCATTTCATTGGTCAATAACGGCTGCACAGACAGCAGCAAGCTTTATTCAAACGGTCAGACCTATGAAGGCTCTACTATCGTTATCGGTCCCGATACAACTCTTTATACGGAATATGCCGAACTCAAAGCTGATCTTGTCGTTTCCGGAAGCGGCAACAGCGAGAAACGCGGATCCTTACGCGCAAATTCAGACATTAGCGGCAACATAACAATTATGGAAGATTCGATAATTGGGATTGACAATTCTCGGACTTTTTCCGGAGCGATAACTTCTGGCGCCGCCAGCGGAGAAGAAGTCGTCTTAACGATTAACCATGCCAACAACGGCGGATTGGGAACGTTTAGCAAGTCGATTTCCGACGGCGCCACCGGTTCCAAATTGGGAATTACAATTAACAAGTCGACACAGACGTTCTCCGGCGCGTTATCTTATACCGGAGCAACGACCATTAATTCCGGCGCCAATATCAAACTTACCGGCGACGGCGCCAATCTGGTCAACTCCCGCGCGGTTGCTGTCAACGGAACGCTCGACTTTGCAGGGTACACCGGCGAAGACGCCATGCAGTTCAATAACCTTACAGGAACTAACGGTACGATTACCGGCGGAAACAACGACCTGATTCTCAATATTGCAGAAGACTCCTTCTATTCCGGCAAGATCAATATTGGAACCGGAACGCTTACCAAGAAGGGCGAAGGCAATTTGAAACTCCTGGGCGCCAACAACGGCGACCTCGTTGCTGGCGCTTTCAACGTTGACGAAGGTCGGCTGGACGTCAAAGAATTCTTTACAGGAGATATTAGCGTTAAATCCGCTGGAATTCTCTCGCCGGGCAATTCCATTGGAACTCTTCGAGCCGACGGCGATTTCGCTCTTGACGGCGGTACGCTGTTAATGGAAATCGGCGGTCCGACAGCAGCTGACAGCGACCAGCTGTTTGTTTCCGGCAACTTGAGCTTGACGGACGATTCGACTATTCTGTTACAGTTTACAGATGGTTATACGCTAGCGCCCAACGCTCCATTTGAGGTCATTCTGGACGCCGCCAACAGCGAGAGCGTTATCGATAGCGTACTGGGCAGTATTGATTCCTACTATTTCACCGGTTTGAGTTACGCTTTAAATGGCGACGGTTACTGGGCGATTACTGGTCATGTTGATCCCAACGCCGTTCCAGAACCGTCCACGTGGGCGCTGTTGATTCTCAGCGCGTTCGGCTTGGCTTTGACACGCCGCTTTCAAAAGCGTTCTAAATAACAACGTTCTAAATGACAATTGAACGATTTTTGCAGCTATCGTTAAGCGGTCAGATAATTCTGGCCGCTTTTTTGCTCTTTTTAGGGCAAGGGCTGGAATGGATAGCTCTTGCCGTGGCGTTGTTTGTTCTGGTCGCATTTCTGGTCGTAGACAAATACAAGCTCTTTCAACTCAATCCGCTTGGATTAAACATTCTGACGCTTTTAGTCGCGGGATTCTGCGTTTACAACCTGTTTTTTTACGGCTCGCCGTTTCAAATTGTTTCCAATACAGCAAACGGTTTGCTGCTTATGGAATTGATTCTTCTTTTACGAAGAAAGACGTTCCACACTTACTGGCTGATTTTCCTGTTGAGTTTCTTTCAAGTTATTGTTGGATCGGCGTTCCGGCAGCAAACTGCATTTGGAATTCTGCTGTTAATATTTGTAACAATTGCTCTGATTTCTCTGACGGCTCTGACTTTTTATCGTCAGGCGGAAGAGCCAACGGAAGACCGCGCTAAAAAGTCTCAAGATATAAAAGCAGAACTGGCGCAGGAATCGCTCATGAGGAGTTCCGTTCGAAACGCTCAACAGCGAGGCAAACGGTTTCCTTTCTGTTTCTCTCTGACGTGGAAACTGATTGCAACCGGTCTGTTTTCGCTTTTGGTTTCCGTGATAGTTTTTCTTTTGACTCCGCGCTTTGGCGAAGGTTCCTATTTGGGATTTCCAGGAAGCGGCTCCGGAGCGCCGGCGTCAATCGGCTTTAACGACGTTATCCGCCTGGGAGAACTGGGACCTCGGCAAAAGGACTCTACAATCGTCTGTCAGGTCAAGCTCTTTGAAGGCGATACTGGCGTTCCTGCGCAAAAACCGATTCAGCTATACCTTCGCGGAGTAACAGTCAACTCGTACGAAAACCGTCAATGGCGATTTAATAACCGACCCTATCGAGAACCGTTTCTTCAACCCAACGAACGGCTGAAACAATATTCCAATCTGAAAACGGAAATTTCAGACTCAGATTCGGATTCCAAACCAAATTTGACAACGCGAATGCAGTACAGCATAAATCCGACAGGGCGTCTGGAAGCGTTTGCCGTTTGGCCCTTCTATCCCCGCGATCTGGTTCAGTTCCGAATGTTCTTTACGTTCAACGCGTTGGATCAGCGTCTAAGCCGACGGGAATTCATTGCTCGACAGCGTCACGCCTACGAATTCTACTCGCCGTCTGTTCAACGCGGCGTTCAGGTCGAGATTACGCCCAAGCTGTACCCACAGGAGTTTGCTTCGCTGATTCAAATTCCTAAAGACGAAAGCGGGGAAACGCTCATTCCGTCCGCTCAAAAACTGGCTCAAAAATGGCTGGACGAAGCAGGGCTGTCAGTTGAAAGCGACGGGATTGAAAAAGCCGCGCGTCAGCTATGCCGAAAGCTGCGCGACTCTGGAGAATACGCCTACAGTCTTAACCCGCAAAAGCGAAACCGGAATCTCGACCCGCTGGAGGATTTTCTTTCCGAACACAAGGTTGGACATTGCGAGTTTTTCGCCTCTGCGTTGACAATGCTTCTTCGCAGCGTCAACATTCCCGCTCAGCCGGTTATCGGGTACGCGACAAACGAATACAGCAAATACGGAGAATACTTCACCGTCCGGCAGCGGCACGCTCACGCCTGGGTTGAGGTCTGGGTTCCGTCCAACCAGCTTGACCTGGACTACGATCAGGATCCGCCAGCGATTGTAACAGCCGACAATTTCATTTCATATAAAAAAACGTGGTCTCAGCGCGATTGGCGCTATGGCGGTTGGCTGCGGCTTGACCCCACGCCGTCTGTCAGCCAGGAAGAAACGCAAATCAACGCCTTTGTCGACTGGTTCGGCAGTCTGTTTGACTGGATGAACGTTCAGTGGGAAAAATACATGATCCGAATGGATCCCAGAACCCAGCAGACGCAGGTCTACGATCCAATCCGGCATTTATGGGATAACTCTAAGTCATATAAATGGTTACGTAATTATTTCGGCAAGACGTCCATCAAAAAACTCTTGACCGTCTTGATTTTAGTTTTAATTGGGTTATACTGGACTATAAAGCTGTTGAGCGCAGCATGGAAATGGCTTCAGATTCGGTTCAAATTCAAAGGTTCCAGTTTGAAGGTCGCTCAGGCGCGCGTCGAGTTTTACAGACGCTTTGAAAAGGCGCTTCGTCGGCGAGGATTTACCCGTCGGGCAGACCAGACCCCGCTGGAATTCGCCCTGGAACTGGAAGGACTTCCCCAGTTCGCCAGCTGGACGATCAGCCCGAAAGAAATTGCCATGAAATACTACGCCGTCCGATACGGGGGAGAAACCGTTTCCCCTGAATGGATTAAAGCCGTTAAAGAAAGTCTGAGGAAATAGGGAGGAGGGAATAGGGAATAGTACTTCGTAAAAACTACTCCCTATTCCTCACTCCCTAAACTGCCATGAAACGTCTATTGTTCCTGCTGACCCTAATCGTCATTCTGACGGTTCCGTTGTACGCAGACGACGCGGGGGAAAAGACGTCGCTGTTTACAACGCCTGTTTTTCTACAGATCCCGTCTGAAACGTCGATCGGCGCGGTTTGGGGCGTTAACGGACCAGCAGCGGGATTCGTGGAATATTCCACAAAAGAAGACCTGTCTGACGCGAAAAGAGTCTACTCCTGCGTTCCGCCCTTGCGGTCGATTCAGGAAAAGGTTCTGTCCGTCAGAATTCGCGGTCTGGAACCGAACGCAAAATACTACTATCGCATCGCAACCATGTCGGTTGAATATCCCGATGCGTACCACGTCAAAGTAGGAGAGCCGGAATTCAGCGCTGTACATTCCTTTACCACGATGGGCGAAAAAGCTCGCTCGTCGTTTGCCGTTATCAACGACACGCACGCTGAATATGACACGGTCAAAGCGGTTAATAAAAAACTCAAAGCGCTCAGTCCGCCGGTTGTCGTCTGGAACGGCGACGCCGCAGACCAGTATAAATCCGAGGACAAAGCGATTAACGCAATTCTGAATCTTACAAGTCGGGCGATGGCTGAGAACTACGCTTTCCTGTTCGTTCCCGGCAACCACGATTACCGCGGGGCGTGGGTCAGGAATCTGGATACCGTTCTTTTGACCCGGAACCCGGAAGAGCGCGATTCAAAATACTGGGCGCTGGGTCGAAACTTCGCCGTCCGTCAGGGCGACATCGCCCTCATCGGCTTGGATACCGGCGAAAGCAAATCGGACGACAACCCAGACTTGCAGGGCTTGGCGGAATTCGAATCGTATCGGGAACTGCAAACGCAATGGCTCAAAGAGACGCTGGAACGTCCGGATATAAAGTCCGCGCCGTTCATCGTCGCGTTTTGTCACATTCCGTTGATTATTCCCCGCGACGATGCCGAAAACGGTCAGACTAATTCATACGTATGGAGCAGGGCGACTTCGTACCAATGGGGGCAGCTGTTGAGTCAGCACGGCGTTCAGGCGGTTATAACCGCTCATAAACACCGCTATCGTTACGACAAGCCAATGGAAGATCGTCCTTGGGCGCACTTCGTCGGCGGAGGAAAAAGCCCTAAAACAGCAACCGTCTTTCACGGAAACGTCGAAGACGAGAAACTGATAATTCGCGTTTACAGAATCGGCGACGATTCCGTTATTGATAAATATACGTTTGAAAAACGAAACATTGAAAGGCGGTAATGAAGTGAGCGCAGCGAACGAAATTACGCATTCGCCGTCAGGCGAACTTGACGAAGATACTCCTTTTTGGTTTGCCTTCGGCGAACTGCGTAACTACTTTTTTTCCGGGGGCTTACGCACCCCGGCTCGCCTGGTCGCTTCGTTACCGCCTTCCATTAACCTCCCTTACCCCATTACTATCATGAAACACTTACTATCCTTACTATTCCTTGTCGCCTTTTCGGCTCCTTTGTACGCTCAGGACGCGGCGGCGCCAGAAGCAGAAGCGAAAACTCAATCTCTCTTTACAACGCCGGTTGTGTTACAGATTCCGTCTGAAACGTCGATAGGCGCTGTTTGGGGCGTCAACGGACCGGCGGCTGGATTTGTGGAATATTCCACCAAAGAAGACCTGTCAGACGCAAAAAGAGTTTACGCCTGCGTTCCGCCGCTGAGATCGATTGAAGAAAAAGTTCTTTCCGTCAGAATTCGCGGCTTGGAACCGAACACAAAGTATTACTACAGAGCCGCAACGATGCCGGTTGACTATCCCAACGCGTATAAAGTTACCGTAGGCGAGCCGGAATACAGCCCTGTCCATTCGTTTACCACGCTAGGCGACAAAGCCAAGGCGTCGTTTGCTGTGATTAACGACACGCACGCCAATTTCCCGACGTTTCAGGCTCTGGATAAAAAGGTCAAAGAACTCAATCCGGCTGTTTTGGTCTGGAACGGCGACACGGGGGAGATGACCACGGAAGAACACGCGGTTCAAACGCTGCTCAATCCCGGCGGATGCGCGATTGCTGAAGATTACGGCATTCTGTTTGTTTCAGGCAACCACGATTTCCGCGGTCCGTGGGTGAGAAATCTCGACAAGGTTCTCATCAAACGAAACCCGGAAGAACGCGATTCCAAGTACTGGTCGCTGGGTCGCAACTTCGCCGTTCGTATGGGCGACGTTGCTCTTATCGGGCTTGACACCGGCGAGGACAAGCCGGACGCTCACCCGGTTTTCCAGGGTCTTGCGGAATTCGAGCCGTATCGGGAACTGCAAACGCAATGGCTTAAAGAGACGCTGGAACGTCCGGAAATCAAAAACGCGCCGTTTATTGTTGCGTTCTGTCACATTCCAATTTTCGACAAAAATCCTAACGCAAATCCCGGCAACATCCTGGAAGGGTTCGCTTCCTGGCAAAAGCCGTGTTCTGAAATGTGGTCGCCGCTGTTCAAACAGTACGGCGTTCAGACGGTCATTTGCGCTCACATGCATCATTTCCGTTATGACGAGCCAACTGAAGACCGTCCGTGGGCGCAGTTTGTCGGCGGCGGACATGCGTTAGCCGACCGCCGCGACGTTGCCACCGTTATCAGCGGAACCGTTGAAGACGGCGAACTGGTTATTCGCGTTTATAAAATGAGCGACGATTCAGTTATTAAAGAAGTCAAATTTGAGAAACGCAGCATTAAATAGTTAGCGCTTAGCGCTTAGGGCATAGTTAGATGAGCGCTTGCGTCCTATGCACTAAGTACTATGCACTAAGTACTACTCACTACTTCATCATGACTATCAATATCCAAACTATATCCGACTTCGACATGGCGCAAAACGCGTACATCGTCAATCTGGAAGGTTCTTCAGAGTGCATCGTTATTGATCCGGGCATGTCTGGAGCGAAGCTTGTTTCAACCCTTCAGGATCAGAAGCTCAAGCCCGCTGCCTTTTTATGCACCCATGGGCATTTTGACCACATCGGGGGGTTAAACTATCTTCGCAAAGCGTTTCCGGGCGTTCCGACCTACATTGGCGCCAAAGACGCTGACAAGTTCGAAAATCCTCACGGCAACCTGTCTGCCAATTTTGGGCTGAAAATTTCATTTCCCTCGGCGGAAAAAACGCTCAACGACGGCGATATTTTGACCTTAGCCGGACTGGAAATTGAGGTTCGAGAGACGCCGGGACATTCCGCCGGACACGTCATTTTCATTCTTCGAGACGTTTCAAACGCCGATGTGGTAAAGACAATTGTTTTCTCCGGCGACCTCCTGTTTGCTGAAAGTATTGGCCGCTCGGACTTTTACGACGGCAATTCGGACGAGCTGATCAACAGCATTAAAACCAAAATACTCACCCTGCCGGACGATACGGAAGTCTATCCCGGACACATGGAAAAAACAACCGTTGGGCACGAAAGAGTTTATAATCCGTATTTTTAGTTAGGGAATAGGGAATAGGTTATAGGGAATAGAGGTTCGCCTTCGGCGAATATAATCTATTTCCTGCTCCCTATTTCCTACTCCCTACTCCCTACTCCCTACAATTTTCAGAAATTTTCGAAAATTTCTGAAAATTGGGGTTGCACGATTTCGGTCAATGATGTATATTAGAGCTTTGTCCGTTTGGGCAATGTATAACCGATGCTTTATTCAGACGACATAAAAGAACAGATTCGCGAAAAGATTGATATTGTCGACCTGGTTGGCAAGTATCTTCCCCTGCAGCGTCAGGGACGTCTTTTCGTTGCGCGCTGTCCGTGGCACGACGACCGCAAGCCGAGCTTGCAGGTCAACCCGGAACGGCAATCGTTCAAATGCTGGGTCTGCGACATCGGCGGGGATATTTTCTCCTTCGTCATGAAGATGGAAGGCTGCGATTTCCCCGAAGCCAAACGAATCCTGGCGGAAATGGCTGGCATCGAGTTGCCGGAATACCATAAATCGTCGGGCGGATTTAGCCATCGTCATTTTGACCCGTCCGAAGCCCCGGAAGAAGTCGACGCCTACGAACCCAGCCCGGAAGAACTCAACGGTCCGCTGTTAACCTCCAAGCCAACGTCGGCAGACAACGATTCGTCAAACGCCCCAAAGGTTACCTCAGACAACGCCCCCCAGACTGAATCCCCCCTTCCTCTGGAACCGAATTTTTCGTCTCCAGAGCCTGCGCCGCCTCCCCCTGAAAAGAAAGCAACGCCCCGTCAAACGCTGTTCAAAGTCCTTTCCTGGGTTGAAAAACAGTATCACGAAAGTTTGCTGTACGACCCGATGGGAGAACGCGCGAGAAATTACCTTCGCAATCGCGGAATTACAGACGAAAGCATTGAGAAGTTTCACTTGGGATACTGCCCGGAACCGCAGAACTGGATGGTCAGCAAGGTCAACAACGTTCCCCAGAGGATTCGGCTCCTGACTGAAGCGGGTATTTTATCGTCCGGGAATTACGGCGGCATGTACGACCGGTTCCGAGATCGCGTCATGTTCCCGATTCACAACGCCATGGGTCAGTGCATCGCCTTTGGCGGACGAATGATGGACGACACGACAGTCGTCAGCAAAGCAAAATACATCAACTCGCCGGAAACGGCTCTGTTTTCCAAAAGAAAACAGCTTTATGGGCTGGACATCGCCAAAACGACGATGACGCGCAGCCGGCGCGCTCTGGTAGTGGAAGGATACATGGACTGTATCGTCTGCCATCAGTTCGGGTTTACCGACACTGTCGCAGTACTCGGCACAGCGTTGGGTTCAAAGCATATTGAAACGCTTCGGCATTACGTTGACAAAGTCATTTTAATGCTCGACGGCGACGCCGCCGGGCAGAAGCGAACCAGCGAGGTTTTGGAGCTGTTCATTTCCCAAAACATGGACTTGCAGGTTGTTACGCTTCCGCAGGAGCAAGCCCCGGACGGGTCAATTCCCAAAGATCCGGCGGAATACCTCTTAGCGTGGGGAAAGGACAAGCTCGAAGAGCTTATCCAGACCAAAGGCAAAAGCGCGCTGGATCACGCCGTTGATTTTTACACACGCGGCGTAGACATTCGCAACGACATTCACGGGGCGCAGCAGGCGCTGGATAAAATAATGGAATTGATGGCAAAGATTCCATTGGAGCCTCAAGCGCGCGGCGCAGACCCGCAATTCCGAGAACATCAAATCCTGCTCAATTTGGCAGTGCGGTTCCGAATGGAGCCGTCAGACGTTGTCGCTCGTTTGAAGAGTTTTCGTCAGAAGCTCAAAGCAAACCCGCGCCGAAATTGGGACGACTATGACAACGAGTCGGACGAATCGGAGCAGACAACGCCGGAACAAAATATTGAAGCCGTTCTCAATGGCGAGTATCCTCCAGAATGGGGAACGCAATCGCCTTACGAACGCGAACTGTTCGAGCTGCTTTTGAACTATCCGCAAACATGGTCGGTGGTTCATCAAAGCGTTATGGCAGAGGACTTGCGCTTTGCGCCCGCTCGACAGGCTTATCAACTCATTCAACTGTGGACTGACCAGGGAAATGAATTCTCTGTTGAGTTCCTGTTGGAAAACCTTGCAGACCCGCGCATGAAAGCGTGGGTTGTTCAGCGGCGAGACGCCGGCAGCCAAACGCCGGTTGCAGATCCGTTTGAACCGTTGAACGAACTGCTGGTTAATTTCAGAAACTATCGAATTGACCAGCAAAAACCGGAGATTTTGGGACAGATTCAGGAATCCGACCCCGGACAGGCAGCGATTCCCTGGGACCAGATTCTTCACAATTTGAGAACGCGTCACGGCATAAGCGATCCCACGGATGGGATCGACCGCGGCGACGATCCGGAAAACAATCCGCCTTTTTAAAGATTAGCGTTTACCAACTCTTGCATTAGACTTTTCGTCACGGTAAACAAAAATCTTTAATAAAAGCGTCAGTTTTTCGGAATTCACCCCTGAAGCGTCATGGAGGATGCGTCGGTATGACAGCTTTTTATTCTCAAGGTTTAAATTCGTCTTTTTCGAATTCCGGAAACGCCGTTCTGGAAGAACCGTCTGAAAAAAATCATTCCCTTTTTGATTCCCCCGACAACGAATCAGAGCTTTGGTCTGAAGCGCTCGTTTCTGAAGAAGAAACTGCCGTTTTGGAAGAAGAAATGAGCGAATCCGGCTCCGGGCGATGGAACTCCGACCCGGTTAAAGTCTACATGAACCAGATGGCAAAATTGCCTCTGCTGACTCGCGAAGAAGAAGTCGAGCTGGCAAAAAAGATTGAAAAGGCTCGCCGCGGTTTTCGCGCTGCTTTGTTAGGGTCTTACACTGTCATGCGTTACGCGTTCAACATGCTCAAAAAGGTTCAAAACGGGACCCTCGCCTTTGACCGCAACATCCGCATTTCCCTTTCTGAACGACTGACTAAAGGCAAGATTCGTCAGCGACTGGAGCCGAACCTGAAAACGCTGGAAAAGATGCTCACTCGTCAGCGCAAAAACTTCCGCGCTCTGATTGACGTCAACGTTGGCGAAGAAAAGCGAAAAGAGCTGCTCAAGCAGAACCGCTGTAACAGCAAAAAAATGGTCGTTCTGGCAGAAGAACTCTCTCTGCGTTCCCGCCGCGTTAAAAGCATGCTCAAACAGCTGACCAATATGTCACAGCGAATGACCGAAATCTCACAGGAATTGAAAAGCTCTTACCTGCCCGAAGAAACGCGCAAAGCTCTCCGAAAAGAACTCCATTCTTTGATGATGACGACTCTGGAAGGACCGAAAACGCTCGCTCGCCGTCTGGAAAAAGTCAACGCCCAACTGGCGCTGTACGAAGAACTCAAAAAACAGCTTACCAACAGCAACCTTCGTCTGGTCGTTTCAGTCGCCAAAAAATACCGCAACCGCGGCATGAGCTTCCTCGACCTGATTCAGGAAGGTTCAACAGGGCTCATGAGAGCGGTTGACAAGTACGAATACCGCCGCGGATTCAAATTCTCGACCTATGCAACCTGGTGGATTCGCCAATCGATTACCCGCGCCATCGCCGATCACGGAAGAACGATTCGCATCCCCGTTCACATGATTGAAGCCATGGGACGCATCCGCGCCGCATCCAATCAGCTGCTGCAGGAAACCGGACGCGAACCGTCCATGTTAGAAGCTGGATTGCGTATTAACCTCTCCCCGAAAAAAATCTCAAGACTCATTCCGTTGACCGCGCCGACTGTCAGCATTGACCGCAACGTTGGCGATAATGAAGACAACAGCATCAGCGATTTTATTGAGGACGACACCGTTGACCGTCCGGAACGCTGCGCAGCAAACGAAATGCTCCATCAAAAACTGGAAGACCTTCTCAAAACGCTTACCCCGCGAGAACGCGACGTCATTCGATATCGTTACGGCATCGGCGCGTCGTACGCCTATACGCTGGAAGAAATCGGACGCATTTTCCGGGTTACTCGAGAACGCGTTCGCCAGATCGAAACAAAAGCGCTGGAAAAGCTCCAGAATCCGCAGCGTCTGGGACAGCTCAAGGGATTCCTGGATTAAGTTCAAAGCAAAGAGGGTCGGCTTTAGCCGACCCTCCGTCGAATTATACAAAGGTTTTTCTATCCCTCTCAAGATTAAATGAGAGTCTTAGCGCCTGTGGCGAGTGGGGACGCTCGCGGTCGGCGCGGACGCCGACCCTCCGTAGTATTTTATTTTCTTTTACGAACGAACATCAATCCCGCAGCGCCGAGAATGAGCAGCGCCCACGTCGACGGTTCCGGAACAGCGTTGGGATCGATATAAAGCTGGACGGTGTTGCCATTAACAACAGACAAGTTCATATAATACGGAAGTCCGCCGTCAATGAGATTCGTCCAGTACGATTCATTTAACTGGGCGTCAGTAAACGTTCCAGCTGACTGAGCAATAACATCGTACGTTGCGCCGGGAACAAGCGCGTTTATCGCCAATTCTATTATAGAGCCGTCCTCAAAATCAAAAGACTTCGCGATGAGTTTATCCATGCCGGTTTCGTCCTGTTCCAGTAACAGCGTACCGCCTTCTTCCAGCTTAAAAGCGCCCTCTATAATCGCTTCGCCAACAGAATTGCCGGGCGAAAAGACTGTGTTGTTGCAAACAACCATATCGCCATTGTACTGACCTTTGAAGTCCAGTTCGCCAGCTTCAACCGTGAAAAGATCCGCCTGGAACATATCGTCAGTTGCGTAAATCTTCAGAGCGCCAGCTCCGGTCTTGAGAACGTTTCCGCCAGACACGGTTGTATTGGCAGTCGTGAAGTCCAACCGGGCTTCGCCTTCTGGAACGTTGTATTCTAAAGTCGCGCCGTCAGCAACGGTAATTGAACTGTTTGCCTTGACAGCGTTGCCAGTCAGAGCAAGCGTTCCTTCGGTAACGGTCGTGGCGCCGGAATACGTATTGTCGCCGGAAAGCGTCAGCGTACCCGCGCCGATTTTATCCAATCCGCTTTCGCCGGAAACGGCTCCGGCAAGAGTCAGACTTCTTCCCTCGCCAATTTCAAACGAGCCGTTCGCGTTGAGAATAACCGGATTGGCAAACGTTGCCGTCTGCTCGTCGCCGTCGTTAAACTTGACGCCCTTTCTATCCGCACCGTTAATAGTCCAATTCTGGTTGGTAATATCAGGCGAATTGACAAAGTATACCGGTTCGCCGGTAAAGAAAATTTCCGCAAATCCGACTCGGTCGCCGCCGCTGGCTCCGTACCACCGGAATGCGTTGTCCAGAATCGTCATTCTCGCTTTGCTGAACAAATAATTGTCTCCCAAAGAGAACGTTGCGAACTGGCTGGCGTTTATGGACTGGGTTGTTTTGAACTCGTCGGCAAAAACCAGCTTGCCGGAACTGTCAAACAGTTCCAAAATGAAATCGGTCATCTGGTTGCCAACGGAACCGTAACCGCCAACGGAAAAGCTGTCATACATTCTTTCCGATGGCATGTTAAAATCAATTACCGACGAATAACCCAAATTGAGGTAGTCATCGCCGCTGCCTTTGGTGTACCAAACGTCGCCCAAGTTTGTTCCTGTTCCGTCAAACAGATAGGTTATGGCGCGGTCAGACCCTCTGGCTGCGCCCTCTGTAACAAACGACGCGGACGTTGGACGAACGATATTGTCTGCATGCATCGGTTCATTGTACTTTTCAGGAGTTGTTGCCACGGCTGTATCAATCGTATTGAAATAAACTTCCGCAAAACCAATTCTGTCGCCGCCAGACCCAACGCCTCTGAAGTTGCTTGTTACGGTCATTTTAACCTTTGCCACGCCGTCAACTTCCGGGAACGAAAAATAGTTATAAACTCCGTTGGATGCATCCCACATTTTAAAGCTGTATTGGGAGGCGTCCGCAACGGAAATTGTGTTTCCATTCGCATCCAGAAATTCCAGATTGAAATTCTTGATGGAGTTGCCGGTAACGTTGTAGGGCTGAACGGAAATGCCGGTAAGCTTTTGAGTACTGCCTAATTCAAACGTAAATACAGGGTTGGGATTCGTACCGTTATAATAACCATTGGTTGTATCAGCAGCGCTGGAACACCATGTTGAACCTGCATTCCTGTCAAAAAGATTGCTCACATTGTATCCGTTAAGGTTCGCAACAGTACACGTTCCCGAGGTTGGCGTTACAGTAGAACTGACGTCAAACGTGATATTGCCAATGCCATAGCGGTCGCCGCCGTGATTTTCTGTCATGGTAAATTTGACAAATCTCGCATTCGTTGGAGTTGTAAGATTCAGCGTTGCGCCGTCTATAGAAATATTGCTAAATGTCTGCGTATAAACCGGCGTTCCTGAAAGAGCGGGCGAATCGTAAAATTCCAGCGTCATTGCCTTGACATTGTTCCCAGCCGCGCTGTACTTGTCAAGCTTAATACTGTTAATCGTCTGAACGGAGCCCAAATCGCAAAGCATAACCGGGGTTGTTCCGCTATACGGCGTATTGTTGGCTTGAGTGCACCACTGCCCCGAGGAGTAGCTCATGGTGTAGTTAGAGTAGTAGCTGTTGTTGCCCGCGCCATCCAGAGCGTTTACGCGAACTGCGTAAATCACTTCCGCCTGAGCAAGGGACGCTGCACACACGAGAGCCAAAAGACTCAAAACAATTGTCTGGTACGTTTTCATGATGTTATTTATGGAAAACAAAGGTTAATCAATTTGTCTGAGATCAATATATTAATACAATATCGATTCTAATATATTTTAACATAAAATTTCGAAAACGTCAACAAAAAAATATAAGAACGTTAAAAAATAATAAAACAGACTAATTTGATTCTATGGAATGGCAAAAATAACGGGGAGCTTCTCGCTCCCCGCCGGTTTTGTTTTTAGAGCAGATTTGTAAACGCTCTGAGATTAGTTGAGCAGTTCCTTGACGGAGGACGCCAGTCCGGCAATGCCCTGAATCTGGCTCGGGATGATGATCTTGGTCGCCTGACCGTCCGCCGCCTTCTGGAAGGCTTCCAGACTCTTGAGGGTGAGCACCTGTTCAGACGGATTGGATTCGTTGAGCAGTCGGATACCGTCCGCCAACGCCTTCTGAACCATCAGGATGGCTTGAGCCTGACCTTCCGCTTCGCGAATTTCCTTTTCTCGCTGCGCTTCAGCGCGGAGAATTACGGTTTGTTTTTCGGCTTCAGCGGTGAGGATTCGCGCCTGCTTTTCGCCTTCGGCAACAAGGATGTCGCTCTTCTTTTTACCTTCCGCCTGAAGAATGGCTTCACGGCGTTCTCGTTCCGCTCTCATCTGCTTTTCCATCGCTTCGCGAATCTGCTTTGGCGGTTCGATGTTTTTCAGTTCAACGCGGTTGACTTTGATGCCCCATCGGTCGGTGGCGCGGTCAAGCGTTTCCGTAATCTTGGAGTTGATGACGTCGCGAGAGGTCAGCGTCTGATCAAGCTCCATTTCGCCGATGATGTTACGCAGCGTTGTCGCCGACAGGTTTTCAATCGCTTTGTACGGATTTTCAACGCCGTAAGTGTAAAGTTTTGAATCGGTTACGACGCAAAACACAACCGTGTCGATAAGAATCGTAACGTTGTCTTTGGTAATCACCGGCTGGGGTTTGAAATCAAAGACCTGTTCCTTGACCGAAACCTTTTTGGCAATCTGATCAATGAACGGAACGAGCAGATGAAGACCGGCTTTCCAGGAAGCGCGGTACGTGCCAAGGCGTTCGATGACGAATTCGCTTGCCTGCGGGACAATGCGAACGCAGTACAAAATTCCGATAACCATCAAGACCAGAATAAAGCCCAGTACTGTATACAGTAAACCATTAGCGCTCATTGCAGCTATTACAACCATTTTAAATCCTCCAGATCATGAAAAAGCGTTTAGTCGAATTATTGTAAAACCGTAAAAAACATGGCGTTGTATACGATTATACCCTATCCAATTTTAATTTTTAGGTCTAACGAACAGCGTTACGCCTTCAATTTTTTCAATAACGACAACCGTGTTGGCGGGAATGTTTGATCCCGTAACGGACTTCGCCATCCACGACTGACCGTCCAGCAGAACGCGCCCGGCGCCGGTAATAACGTCCAGCTCAGATTCCGTCTTCCCTTCATGCCCAACCAGACTGTCGGTATTGGTAGGCGTGTAGGAACTGTTGCGTTTTCTAACGTATGGAATCATGATAATTCCGATAACGCCTGACGTCAAAACGAAAATTGCAAACTGCCAAAGGAAAGGAACGTTAAAATACGCCGCGACAAACGAGGCGATTCCTCCAATGACAAACCAAAGAGAAACCAGGGCAAACGTGTTGAGTTCCACAATCGCCGCCAAAACGGCAATTGTACCCCAAAGAATCATCTGCATTTGGATTTCCGTCAGTTCCCACAAATTGAAGTCAGGCATTGCGTGATCCTTTCAAATTATTGTTGGTGATAATGCTATTTTAACTCCTCTATCTGTATTATACGAAATTGTAGCCCATAAATAACGGGATTTTTACGTTTTTTTGAAAATTTTAAAAATTTTTTTATTTTTCCCGGTTTATCACGGGATTTTTCTGCCGTCTATTTATATAATAGACGCTTTTCTCTCTTTCCCTCCTCCGACGTTACTTGTCCAGCGGAACCCAAACCGGCTTGTCCGGCAGAGCAGCGGCGGAAAACGTCTCAACGCCGTCGACGTAAACGCGAAGTCCTTTGCCTTTTCCGTAGCGCTCGCCGGTGGAATCGTACAGAATCGTTACGATTCGACCGTGATACGGCAGGTTGTCCAGACAGAAATACGGAACCGCTTTGTCCATCAGCGGGAAAAGTTCAAAGCCATTTTCCAGCGACGGGCGCAGACCAATGAGCGAATTGACGACAATATCGCAAAACGTCGAATGGTTGTAGTCTTTGCCCCGTTCATAACCGCCTTTGCCGGGTTTCCAGCCCCAATCCTTGAGCCTCGTTCGGGCAATCCAGTCCCCGGTTTGCGGGTTGATGTTTTCGTCAATCCACGGGACTTTCTTTCCGTCTTCCCGGACGCGGTTATGGGATCGGACGTAGCAGTCCAGTGTTTTGAGAAACGCCGATTGCAGCTCTTGCGTCTCGAGACCGGCTTTCGCGTCGCGATTAATCAGATTTCCCAAAGCCGTCAGCGTCATACTGGTCAAATACGGCCAGCTGGGACCGTTCCATTGACATTCGTGGTTGGCGTATTCAATTTTGAATCCGGGATGACGCTGTTCCGCCGTCGTCGGTCCGTATGGCGCGAAAAAGCCCTGCGGATCCGTCAGCTGCGACCACGCGACGGTATACTCAGCCGGCGGCAGCGACGCGTTGTCGGCATACCACGGCGAGAACCCGTGCTGTTCACGGACGTCTTTGAGCTGAAGCGGCTCGTCCGCCGACTTCGTTCTCGGCGCCACCTTATAGAATTGAGCGTCTTTGTCCCACATTTTGCTGTTGACCCGTTCCCGCAATATGGCGGCTTCGTCTGCGTAACGCTCCGCAATCTCGTCTTGACCGGACAGTTTGGCAATTCGGGAGATCGCCAGCGCGTCCATGTACATGTACGTATTGATCTGCGCTCGATAACCATTCCCGCCGACGGAGACTTCCCCGCCGTCCAGACCGTCAATCTGCCAGAACAGCCCGTTGGGATCTAAACGCATCTTCTTCCATTCTTCGTAGTTGTTAACCAGATCTGGCAGGAGTTCTTTTGCCAGCGAGACGTCGCCGGTTGCCAGCGCGTACTGCCAGAGAGAATCGGCAATCCAAAAGCTGTAAGTCCGAACCGCGCCGCCTTTGCGAAGCCAGAAGACAGCGTAGTCGTTGAGAATTCGACGGTCTTTAATCCATCGCAGCTCCCGAAAATGATGCCCCGCCGCACAGGAAATCGCGTTTTCTTTTCCAGACCAGCCGACCTTCGGCAGGAATTCCGTTACCACAAAAGAACCGTCCGCCGCGCGCTTGATATGCTTCCGAACCGTCCAGAGACGAAAATACCACGTCCGTTCGAGGTCTTTGTCGGGATAGTCCAGCAACGGCGCTGTTGCCTTGAGAAAATCCCAGGCTTTATCGTTTGGATAGACGTTTTTGGTCAGTTCCTCGTCGTCGGAATTGAACTGGTCAATATAATGCTTGAAATCCTCCACCTTGAGAACCGCGCCGTGCGAGTCCGATTCCGCCGCAGGTTCCGGGAACCCGAGGTCTTCCCCCTTGTGAATCGCCAGCCCGATCTGTTCCACGCCGCCGTTGCGCCCGTTGTACCACAGACGCCACAGATCCGCCTGTTTGTCATAAATGGCGAACGGTTTGTAACACGCGCTGGCGTCCCACATTCCCTCATCCGGACCGATAATCGGATTGCTCGGCAGCCGTTCCCAGCCTGTTACGCCGTCTTTGGAACGCGCAATCCCGATTCGCGCCAGATGTTCGTTTTCAAAACCAATATAGAACATATAGTACATGCCCTTATAGGGAAAAACCTGTGCCCCGGTTACTTTATGCTGTTCCCATTTGACGCTTTTATCCGGCTTGAAAATCGGGTTGTTAGGATGTTTCGTCCAATGGACGCCGTCCGGGCTTGTCGCGTACCCCAGGGCGTTGGGTTCGTACTGCTCCCCGGCGGAATACCACATTTTGAACGTCTTTTCCGACTCGTCCCAAAGAACGTGAGGGCACATTACCGCAACTTTCTCCCACGGTTCTTCCGGTTCGAGAACGGGAGCGCTTTGAACTCGCGTCCAGTTGACGCCGTCGGGACTGACCGCGTACCCTATCTTCGACCCGATATTCCCTTTGAGTATCTGCCCTGTGTACCACATGTGGTATTTGCCGTCTTTGAACACGACGCCAATGCGGTTGACAATCCCTTCCCAGCCGCCAGCAGGCGTTAGAACGATTTTCGGCTCCGACCAATGAATTCCGTCTTTGCTTTCCGTATATCCAATCGACTTTTTCGGACGCCAGGAAAACCACATCTTGAACGTATCGCCTTCCTGCAGAACGCTAATGTCGAAACACGTTCCGAGTTGCCCGCCCAAAACCGGGTTGCTGGAATGTTTCTCCCATCCGGTTGACGTCTCCGCCTGAACGGAAACCGGGAAAAACGCTGTCGCTATAAGTAACGCTGCTAACAAATGAAACTTAAACGAATTCATAATGTAACCTTTCTGTATATTCGAGGACAACGAAACAGACGCTTCTTGCATCTCTTGTCTATTGAACAGATTTTAACATAGCGAGAATCAAAAAGCAAGCGGTGAGACGAGGAATTGAATGAAAAGCGGCGGCTTGCCGTCGCTTAATGAAAGGCGGTAATGGAGTTCGCGAAGCGAACGGAATTACGCAGTTCGCCGAAGGCAAACAAAACGTTTGAAGTGTGCATAACAAAACGACGCAGCTAAAAACCTCCCCCGGATGGACTCCGCCCCCGGAGTCCTTCTTGACGGCTTTGCCGTCAAGGAAAGCGGCAGCCTCCAAAAATCTCTTTCGCAGAAAAGCCCCTCCGCCCCACTGGATCGCGGCTGTCTCAGCCGCCGAAGAAAATTTAAGCCGCAAAGAACGCAAAGAACGCAGAGAAAATTTTTAAAACTTCGCGTACATCCTCCGCGCCTCCGCATCTCCGCGTGAGGCTTTCCCGGGCGGCAGAGGACTGCCGCGTGCCGGCTCACCCGTGTGCGTGCGCAGGACAAACGTTTTGTTCGCCTAGCGGCGAATGCGTAATTCCGCTCCCGTTGGTCGCTCCATTACCGCCTTCCATTAGTTTGTAAATTAGAGCGTGAGGTTTAATGGGCGTCCCACAACAGTCGTCCATCTCCCTCTTGCCAACAATGAGAAAAAACGTATAATTATTGTATGCAATTCAAAGATGCGTTAAACCCAACCTTGAATTTGAGGATTTAAACCATGTCAATTCGAAATATAGCGGCTGTTATACTGTTATTTGTTGCAGCGCCCTTTTTTAATGTTTGCATGACAAAAGCAGATGAGCAGGAACCTAAAAAAAGCGCTGAAACGCTTTACCGTCTTGGCTGTAATTATTTCTATGGCATTGGAACTCTTGAAAATAAAACGGAAGCGGTCAAATATTGGAAGAAGGCGGCGGAAAAAGGACACGCAAAGGCGCAATACAATCTGTCGCAGTGTTATGGCATGGGCAGCGGCGTATCAAAAGATGATCAGGAAGCGGTCAAATGGTGTCGTTTAGCGGCTCAGCAGGGATACGCCGATGCACAATTCAGCCTCGCCTCTTGCTATGGTTACGGCATAGGCGTTAACAAAGACGCTCAAGAGGCTGTAAAATGGTTTCGCTTAGCTTCTCAACAGGGTCATGCGAAAGCGCAATTCTGTCTTGGCGTTTGTTATAATAACGGCTATGGCATTACAAAGGACGCTCAAGAAGCTGTAAAATGGTATCGTAAAGCGGCAAAACAAGGAGAAGCGTCTGCACAATATAATCTTGGTAATTGCTATCGATCCGGCGAAGGGATTGAGAAAGATTTAAATGAAGCTGTTAGATGGTATCGTAAAGCGGCAGAGCAGGGGCTTGCACAAGCGCAATTCAATCTGGGCGTTTGTTATTATACCGGCGATGGCGTCCCGAAAGACTTAAGCAAAGCGATTCAGTGGTGTTGCAAAGCGGCGGATCAGGGTTATGCTGAAGCTCAATTCAGTCTCGGCATAAGCTATCGAGACGGCGATGGCGTCGAAAAGGACAAAGAAAAAGCCGTTGAATGGTTCCGCAAAGCGGCTCAACAAGGGTATGAACCAGCAATAGACGCTCTAAAAGAATTGGGGGAAGAATAATTCCCCCTGTAGGCTATTCGCTCTGCGTTCCGGTAAAGAACTGTTCACAGGCGGTCAGGAACTCTGTTTTGGTTTCGCTCTTAGCGATAGAATTTCGGAATTCGCAGGCGTTCGGCAGACCGTCGGCGTATCGACAGACGATTTTTCGCATGTTGACAACGGCGTCGCGTTCGTTGAGCGATTCGAATGTCAGTTCAAAGTGCCGACGAACCAGTTCCAGACGGTTTGCGTCTGCAATTTCCGATTGAACCGTCAGCCCCATCGCGAGGGCGATGTCACGGAAAATCCAGGGTTTGCCCAGGCACCCGCGACCGATCATAATGCCGTCAACGGGATAGTTTTTCAGACGATTGAGCGCGTCGTCGACCGTTCTTATATCGCCGTTGCCAACCAGAGGGATATTCTTCAAAACGGCTTTGACTTTCGCGATTTCGTCCCAGTTTGCCGTTCCGGAATAGCCCTGCGCCGCCGTCCGGCCATGAACGTACACCGCCGCCGCGCCCGCCGATTCCGCCGCCTGAGCGACTTCGCAGGCGGTAATTCGGTTCGGCTTCGTTCCCAGCCGCATTTTCACTGTAACAGGCGTTGGAGCGCACGCTTCTACCGTAAGCCGAACAATCTTTTCAACCTGTTCAGGGAAATCGAGCAGATACGACCCGCTTTGAGATCGCTGCGCCACCGTCGGCGACGGACAGCCAAAGTTGATGTCGACAATTGAGACTTTCCAGATTTGCGCCAGAACCCGCCCGACTTCCGCCAGATTCTCCGGGACGTTGTCCCAAATCTGAACGGCGACCGGACGCGTTTCCGTTGGAATTCCCCACAGCCGGGGCGGGGAATGACGCAGATTCTTTTCAATCTGAATAAAACTGCGGGCGTTGACCATTTCGGTCGTCGTCAGTCCGCACCCGCCGCACAGACGTATCATCTCCCGAAACGCATAGCCGCTAAACCCCGCCATGGGAGCCTGAATCAACGGCGTTTCAAGTTGAACGTTTCCTATTCTCATGACGTTTACGGGAGATTAACCATTCATTTCGCGCCCGATTTTATTCGACACGTTGGCGCCAGGGAGCTACTGTCTATGTTTTTTTAACACGAAAAACACAAAATAAGCGAAAATTACGAAAAATATAATTCAAAATAAATTTTTCGCTTGTTTCGTTCTTTTCGTGTATTTCGTGTTTAAAAATCCAATGATGCGCGAATGATAATTGAATTGACAATTAACCAATCGGTGAAAATCAGTTTAATCCGTCAAATCCGTGTGCGGACTGACCCTGTAAAAACCTTGGAGTGTCGATTTACTTCGGTGGGAAAATGCCGCAGTTTTCCTGAGCGCGGAGGAGAACTTCTTTCGCTTTCTTTCTGGCGTTGGCTGCTCCGGCGTCGAGGATTTCTCTAACTTCTTTCGGTTTCGACGCCCATTCCGCTCGACGTTCTCTCGCCGGGCCGAAGACCTTCTCCGCAGCGTCGGCGACAAGCCCTTTGACCATGCCGTAGCCGAATCCGCCCTTGGCGTAGATTTCCCGAAGCTCGGCGATTCCCTGCTCGTCTCCGAAAAGCTGGTACAGCTGGAACAGCGGGCATTCGTCCGGATTTTTCGGCTCTTCCATGGGGCGAGAGTCTGTTTGAATTCGCATGATCTTCTTTCGCAGCTGCTTTTGCTCTTCAAAGACCTGAATCGTGTTGTTGTAACTCTTGGACATCTTCTGACCGTCCGTGCCAGGCACCTTGGCAGAGTTGTCTAAAACGTATCCTTTCGGCAGAACGAACGTCTCGCCAAAGAGATGGTTGAATCGGGCGGCGACGTCGCGGGCGACTTCTATATGCTGAAGCTGATCTTCACCGACCGGAACGAGGTCGGAGTCGTAGATGATAATATCAGCCGCCATCAAAATCGGGTAGTTGAACAGCCCCGCGTCGGCGGTCAGACCGTTCGCCTTCTTTTCCTTATAGGCGTGACAGCGTTCCAACAGCCCCATCGGCGTAACAGTCAGCAGCAGCCAGCACAGCTGGGACACTTCCGGAACTTCGGACTGAACGAACAGCGTCGCCTTGTTGGGATCCAATCCCAAGGCGAGGAAGTCCAGAACGACGCCCAGCGTGTTCTCTTCCAAGACCGCTTTGTCGCGAATGGTTGTTAAGGCGTGAAGATTCGCAACGAAATAGTACGCCTGATCCGGCGTGGACTGTAAATTGATAAACTGGCGAATCGCACCAAAATAGTTGCCCCAATGTATCTTGCCAGTCGGCTGAATTCCTGATAAAACGCGCATGATTGATATGTATAAGAAACGTCAGGCGGGATTGTTTAATGTAACACAGCGAGGAATCCGTCTGAATTCCTCGCCGTTGATTCCAACTTTCCGAATAAACTTTTTTGGATTAAATCAACAGGTCAGCAATATAAAAGCTGCCGTAGGTGTGAACGCGGTCTTTTTCGTGCAGTTCCGCCGCCCATTCCGGATAGTACTTGAGCAGTTCGCCCATCTTGACGGCTTTGCCGTCTCGAGTAACGTTGATCTGATCGACGTATTCGGTTCTCAAACCGCCGCTGCGCCACAGAATTCGCGTCTGACCGGGAACGGCGCGCTGAAGAATCGCTTCCCATTCGGAATCCAGCCACGCCGGGTTAAACGACGCCATCCAGTCCATGTGGTCAAGGAGAATAAAGCGGCTGATTTCGACTTCGTCGTGCGCTCGGAGGAACTGTTCGACCGATTGCGTATAGGTTGTAACCTTGTCGACCAGACCGTTTTTCAACGCTTCAAAGTTCTCTTTTTTGAGGTAGTTCGGACAGCATTCGGGAGAATAATGTCCGTTGATGTAAACCTGCCAGAAGTAGTTTTCCTTGAACGGGAGTTTTGTCATAACGGCTTCCAGACAGTCTTCGGTAAACTTGACGATTCCGCCTTCGTACTGGCTTTCCACCTGGTATCGCTGCGCGCGGGGAACGCCCAGCATCGCCAAGGTCGTGTCGCGGTTCATGAACGCCTTCATCATTCCGCTCCAGAATTTCTCTTTCAAGCCCTTGTTGAAGTAGATATCCTGCTGCTGCTCAATCGTTTCTGCGTGTTCCAGCTCGTCAACAAGCGGACGAACCTTGATGACTTTGTCAATATAGAAGTTGATCATCTTGGCAAACTGCCCGGACGTGCCGCGGAAATAGTACGGCTTTTTGGGTTTAAGGAAGTACTTTCTCTTTTTGTCCCAGAACTTCACGGATTCTTCCGGCAGCATGGGACGCAAAACGTCGTGATAGATTTCTCTGAATTTGGGGTGTGTGCCTTCGCCCCAGATCTTCCAGAAGTCGTCGTAGTCAAGCGCTTTGATACACGCTTTTTTCAGTTCGAGAACCGCGTTCTGACGAAAGTTCATGTCAACCGCGTAAACGTGATTGGCGCCGCCGAGAAGATAGTCCAGCGAGTTGCAGCCGGCGCTGGTAATTACCATGATATTGTCCGTCGGCTTGAGTTCCAGGGCGATTCGGTCTAACCGGGGATCTTCCCAGCACGTATTGTAAACGAGGTTGTTGCCGTGAACGTAACTAAAAATCTTGCCGCTGATCCATTCGGAAATTGACATCGTTTTTTGATTGTGTTGAGTGTGGATAATGCCGTCAGCATTTGACCGGTTTGAGAAGAACGTTTCTCAAGCCGTCCCGTCAGACGCAGACTTCATTTAAAAATACAAATCTCCAATTATAATATATTACGTATTGTACCTTGAAATGGTTTTTTGACAATCCCCCACAAAAAAATTCTGTCCGTCTCTTGCAATCAGGCGTATTCTATGTTATAATATAGGAAAATCCACAAGAAAAACCGCTTAATTAAAACCCTGTTATCCCTTTGACGATATTATGATACGCGTAACCTGTTCCGGCTGCAATGCTAATCTAAAATTGCCAGACGAAGTTATCGGCAGAAAATTCCGTTGCCCCCGCTGTAAAGCGGTTCTAACTGCGCCGATTGATCTGGAAGGGTCAGACGAAGACGCTGCGTCTCAAACCGAACCCGCCGAAACCCCGGCGCCCGACGCCGGCATCGCGGCAATTCCCCGACTGGGCAAACTCAACGCGAACGCCGTCTATTTCCTGGTCGGGGCGGAAAACCTCGTTGGACAATGGAAACTGGATACCGGCTGGCAGGTCAAGGGAACTCAGGGACTTCTTCCCGCCAAGGCGAACGCTCAGCTTATCCCAGCGTCCGGCAAGTTTCTGTTGATAGAAGCTCTTTGCGAACAAACAGAGCAGGGGAA
>CACXSS010000010.1 GCA_902770245.1 uncultured Planctomycetota bacterium
CGAAAATATTGATTTTACCACCTAACAAGCGATTATAATTCTCGTTGCGTTTTTTGGCATCTTGTCCTAAAGGAATAATCAATTCCTGATAAAGATTTTCATTTCCAGAAATAAATTCCCAAAAGCGCTGACCACAGTACTTGAAGTAATCGCCTTTATCAGGATTGTTGTCTTTTCCATAACAGCAGCCGTTTACAGCTTCGATTGTCAAACGCGATCGGCTTGTACGCAGGGTTCTTTTCGCAGAAATGAAATCTTCTTTCATTTTTCTGATTTGACTACTGTTGCCCCAATTTGGTCCGGACTTAATAGAAACAATATATCTAACGTTGTCTTTATCAAATTCGAGATCAATACCGTGGATTCCTGATTTAATTCCACCGTATACCTGACCATTAATATAAATAGCCAGTTGCTCCAGCCAATCGCCAAATATGGTTTCTTCGTTTGAAGAAATAAACGCGTCAACAAGATTCCTTATCAGCTCAGACGCCTCAACAATCCCTTTAGCTCGAAATAAATAGGGATTCTTTTTCTTCAATACGGTTTTCAATCGAAGACGTTCCAATGATTTAATGCGGGCTGCATGAAATTCATCAATGTGCTGAGAAACATAATCGAATGCAATTTGGTTGTTATACTGCTTCATCGTACTGCTCCGTTGAAAAAATGTTGCTTGTAATATTGGAAAAGTATTTCTTCACTTCTTCAAAATACTCTGGAAGAATCTCAATCCCGATTGATTGACGATTCAATCGATTGGCGGCAATATTGGTCGTTCCTGATCCCATAAACGGGTCTAAAACGACGTCATTTTCCTGTGTAAACAGTTTTATAAACCATTCCGGCAGGGCTTGAGGGAACGCAGCAGGGTGATTTTTGTTGCTGCATTCCGTCGCCAAATGCAATACATTTGTCGGATAAGCCATCGGACGATTGAGCCAGTTGGAAATGTTCTTTCCGAACCCGCTGCCGACGTGAGAGTTATCCCGAATTTTATCTGTTTGACTGAGATTCTTTAACCGGGATTTTGCCCAGTCTCCGGTAGGAACCATAACGGACTCCTGATACATCGCGAACTTTTTTTGCTTGTTGAATTGCAACAGCCGTTCCCAGGCGTCTCGAAAACGATTAGACCATTTACCTGGATAGCAATTCTTTTTATGCCAGATAAACTCTTCTGTCCAAAGCCAGCCTTGTTGTTTCATGGCTAAAATCAATTCCAAAACGTATGTGCTGCGTTCTCCATTGACAACCTTTTCTTTAATGTTCAAAACAAACGATCCCGTTGGTTTAAGAACTCTGAAAAGCTGTTGGGAAATAGGCAAAAACCATTCGACGTATTTATCCGGATGAATGCCGCCGTATGTGTTTTTTCTCTGGTCGGCGTAAGGCGGCGAAGTAAAAATTAAATCGACGCTGTTATCTGGCAAGTCATTGAGAACCTCAAGACAATCTCCCAAATACAGATTAACGTTCGGCATTTGATAACAAGTATTCATAATCTTTATTTATACTCCCAATTTCTGACGTCCGTGATTTTTCCTGTAACAGCCGCGGCGGCTGCCATGGCAGGGCTGACCAAATGAATGCGTTCGCCGTTAGCGGGTAAAGGGCTGACGCCCGTTGACGCTATGCGCTGACCAGGTTGAGGATCTTCGAATTGAACGCTGCCCGGCTCGCCCCATTGAAATCCGGCGTCGAGAAACGCTTTATCCAATCCCGCCGCCTCAGCTTTCATCTTGACAATGCCCGACCCCGGCGAAATCACGGCTGTTACATTCGGACTGCATTTGTATCCCTTGACAACCTTTGCCGCCTCGCGCAAGTCGCCCAGACGCCCGTTGGCGCACGAGCCGATAAAAACGGCGTCGATGGGCATTTGATCAATCTTCTGTCCCGGCTGAAGCCCCATGAATTCCAGAGCGTCAAGCGCCGATTGACGCTGACGGGAATCGGCAAGCAAAGCCGGATCCGGAATCGGGTCGTCAATCGCCGCGTTTTGATTTGGAGCGGTTCCCCACGTAATCATCGGCTTGACGGCTGAGACGTCAATTTGAATTGAACAGTCGTACTGGCAGGAATCGTCTGAACAAAACCGCAGCCAGTTTGCCGCCGCTAGAGCGAATTCCGGTCCGGGAACGGGGCAATGCGGACGTCCTTTGAGGTACTTGACCGTCTTTTCGTCTGGCGCGATCATACATGCGGAGGCGCCCAGCGCAGAAAGCGTGCAGCACAGCGTCAGGCGTCCTGTCATGTTCATTTCCCGCACTGCGGCTCCGGTCAGCTCAATAGCAAACGAGGAATAATCCTGCCCGGACAGTTTCGTCAGCGCAAAGAACGCCAGGTCTTTGGCGGACGTCCCTTTTGGAAGAGAGCCGTCAAAGCGAATTTCCATAGACTTCGGCTTTTCCATCGGCAAAGACTGCTCTGCTAAAACGCGTTCCGTTTCGATGGAATTGACCTGAAAAGCCAGCGCGCCCAACGCTCCGCACGTTGACGCGTAACGACTGCTGGAGACAATGATTCTTCCGGGCTGAACAATGCCCTGCTCCGGCGCGACAACGTGAATCAGCCCCTGATTGACGTTCCCGATTCCAAAACAGCCGATGCAGTTCTCGCGACAGTTCTCGACAAGAGTTTGAATCAGTTTCTCAACTTCCGGGGTTTTCGCAGACTTGGAAGAAACGTTTCTGTCAACGGTCGCAACGGCTCTGTCTGGATGCAAAAACTCGCGCCCTGATTGACGCAGCCGTTCAAACGCCGGAGCGCTGTCAAGCTCGGTTAGCAGTTGATAGTCGATATCAATTAACGGCTCAATGCCGCTTTCCGCACGAACAATATGAGCGTCCCAGATTTTGTCGAGTATAGTTTGAGGCGTTGGCATGAGAACCCCTTAAGGCTGATTTAACGAAACTGGATTTCTGGATTCCTCAATAATCAATCGAATCCATATTTTATTATACCCGTCTTCCAGTTTTTTACAAGACGGCGCGAAGATAATTAGCAATTGTCAATTATCAATTAGCAATTGTTGAATCGCTATGCAAAATTGCAAATTGATAATTGTAAATTGACAATTGTCTTTTGCGCCTCTTGACGGGAAATCGCAGGGCGGGTATAATAAATCAAAAAACTCGCAATCAACAAATTATCACGACCATGCAAACCATTTCCACGCAAACGTTAATTCTCGGTTCCGGCGCCGCTGGACTCAATGCAGCTGTTTCCCTCAAGCGCCTTGGCGTAGACGATTTGATAATTCTGACCGAAGGACTTCAGATGGGAACGTCAATCAATACGGGATCGGACAAACAGACGTATTACAAATTGTCGCTGTGCGACGAGTCAGACTCGCCTGAACTGATGGCGCAATCGTATTTCGCGGGCGGGTCGATGCACGGCGACCTGGCTCTGGTGGAATCCGCCGGGTCGGTTCGCGGGTTTATGAACCTCGTAACGCTGGGCGTGCCGTTTCCGTTTGATTCCTACGGACGTTACATCGGATACAAGACCGATCACGACCCGTTTCGCCGCGCGACGTCCGTCGGTCCGTACACGTCCAGAGAGATGTGCCGGGCGTTAATCGCTCAAATCCCCAAGCTGAACATTCGCGTTGAGGAATCCTGGACGGCGATTGAAATTCAGCCGACGTCTTCCGGCGGGGCAGTTTTAGCGGTCAACGCGAAAGGGGAACTGGCGGCGTTTGAGTATCAGTATTTGGTCTTTGCCGTTGGCGGTCCGGCGGGGCTGTACAAAACAAGCGTCTATCCGGTTCAGCAAACCGGGGCGATTGGGCTGGCTCTTCGAGCGGGCGCGACGGCAGAAGGGCTTCCGGAATCCCAGTTCGGATTGGCGTCTGTCAGCCCGCGCTGGAACGTCTCCGGGACGTACATGCAGGTCGTTCCCCGATTCGTTTCCGCGGCTGTCGATTCTCAGGGAAATCCGGTCAAACCGCTGCGGGAATTTCTGCCGGACTATTACGCCGATAAAACGCGGATGTTCTCCGATATTTTCCGCAAGGGATATCAGTGGCCATTCGACAGCGGCAAAATTCCAGACGGCTCGTCCATGATAGATTTATACGTCTATCGGGAAACGGTTGAGAAAGGGAAAAAAGTCTTTCTGGATTTCCGATCCAACGCGGAGGGATTCTCCTTTGACCTGCTCGACAACGAGGCGCGAGAGTATCTGGAAAAGTCCGGCGCAACTCAGGCAACTCCGCTGGAACGTCTGCAAAAGATGAATCCCGGCGCGTATAATCTGTACCGGGATTTTGGCGTCGATTTGGCAGTCCAGCCGCTTGAAATAGCGCTCTGCGCTCAGCACAACAACGGCGGATTGGCAGTCAATACGTGGTACGAATCCTCAATTGACCGTTTGTTTGCCGCAGGCGAGGTCGCGGGAACGCACGGCGTAAAACGTCCCGGCGGTTCCGCTCTCAACGCGGGTCAAGTCGGGTCGCTCAGAGCCGCGCAAAAGATTAAACGACGTCTTGAGACAACGCCTTCGGCGCCGAGCATTCAGGATGATACTGCAATGGAAGAATTCTGGACGACATGGTTTGAAAAGTCGTCGTCCGCGCCTAAAACGTGGCAGGAAGAGCGCGACGAATTCCAGTCCAGAATGTCTGCTTTCGGGGCGGCGATTCGCAAAAAAGACGAGCTTAAAGCCGCCGTTACAGACGCGAAATCGCAGTACGAACGGATTCTGAGTTCCGGCTGTCGGTTTAATCCGAGCGTTCCTCACGACTCTGCCGACGCGGCGTCCAACGTTCAGCTTTGTTTTGCTCACTGGGTTTATCTGGAATCGATTCTCTTTGCTCTGGAATCTGGAGTCGGGTCGCGAGGCTCCGCTTTGATTCTCGCCCCGGAAAGCGATGCAGACAACGTCGAAAAGGTTCCCGAGGACGTTTCTTTCAGAGAGAAAGTCCTTCAAACTAAATGGAATCCGGTTTCCCAACAGGTGGAAAACGCTTGGATTCCCCGCCGTCCGATTCCTCAGAAAGAAACCTGGTTTGAATCCGACTGGGCAAAGTTCCGGGACGGGTCTGTATATGAAGAATAAGCAAAAGCAGAGTTTTTAACGAGCTAAAAGCCGCTGGCGAATTCCGGGGTCGGCAAGCGTATCGGCAACGAAATCGACGAAGCTGAAATCCTGATTTCGGCTATGGTCAGCAGGGACGGCAACGACGTACGCTCCGGCGTTTTTCCCTGCCCGGCAGCCCGTCGAGCTGTCTTCTAAAACCATGCACTTTTCCGGGGGGAAGCCTAACGCCGCCGCCGCTTTTAGATAAATTTCCGGGTCTGGTTTGCTATGAGAAATATCCGACCCGGTAACGGTTTTGTTGAATCTCGGTTCCAGATTATAAACCGCCAGCGTGTCTTCCATGAGCTTTCTGTTGGTGCTGGTCGCAATGGCGCGGGGAATGTTGTTCTCTTCCAGAAAATCGAGCAGTTCCATCAGCCCCGGCATCGGCTTGAGCATAGTCGGCAGAAGCTCGCGAAAGATGACTTGCGTTTCTTCGCCCAACGCCTGCCAGGAATCGGTCAAGCCCAGTTCTCGAATAATCGTTTTCATGGAAAACTCGACCGTCGTTCCCATGATCATTTTGTGGATTTCCAACGTGTAAACTTTTCCACGTCGCCGGGCGGCTTCCACAGACGAGGCGTAATAAATATCTTCCGAGTTGAACATCAACCCGTCCATATCAAATAAAACGGCTTGCAAGGTCGGTAAATTGTGTTCCATATCCGGTATTTATGGGGCGCTAAAGTGTCAAAGACCGCCGGAGGACGTCCCGGCGATTCTTCTTCAATTCAAAGTATGCTAATTATACCGAAAAAATATAATATTTATAGGGAGAGAGCTATTTTTTGAGAAAAACAGTTAAAAATTCTGAAAAACTCTAGACTTTTTTTGAAAATGGAGTATTATATATACTAGATAATTGTAGGGAGACTGTATTACTCTCCCCTAAATTAGTTATACTAACCCATCCAAAAATACTATGGCTGATTGGTATTTAAAACACGGCGATAAAGAATACGGTCCTATGGACTCTAACAAGCTGAAACAACTTGCAGCTCAAAATAAGATTCGCCCGACAGATTATATCCGCCGCGGCGCGGACGGCAAATGGACGCTGGCGTCTCACGCCAAAGGACTTTTTAGCGAAACCGCTTCCAACGATCCATCGGCGCCGTCGCCTATTAACGTTCACTCTGGCGATGCCAATACTGGCGCCCCGCAACCTGTTCCGCCTGTTGCGCCAAATCTCAGCGCAAGCTTTTCTCAAAAGCCCGTTGCCCCGCCTGTTGCTACAGCAATTCCAGTAGCTCAAAAAGGGGCTTCAACTTCCAGTTCGATGAGTTTTGGAAACGGCTTGGAATTTACTCCCAGTTCTCCTGCGTCTTCTTCTCCTAAAAAGGGAAAGAAAGGCAAAAAGAAGGGAGCCGCTCCAATGGACAAAAAGACGGTTCTTATTGCCAGTATCGCAGGAGGATCGGTTCTTGTTTTGATTCTGGTTGTTGTTCTGATTTTTGCACTGAAAAAGGACAACAGCAGTAACGTTCCCCCTGCCGATAAAACTGAGGTTGCTCAAACTGCCGAAGATAAAGCCGCTCCAGCAGAAGGAGAAAACGCCAACGCTGATAACGCCGCAAAAGACGAAAACGCCGCTGCAGGTGAAGATGCTGCAGCCGACGAAAACGCCGAGGCTAATCCCGCCGAAGATAGCAATCAGCCAATTGAAGCGTTTGAAGTTCCCAAAGACGCAATCGACAGCGCTACGGGAAGCGCCAAAGTTGGCGACGTAGAAATTAAAGTCGTTTCCATCAGACAGGGAATTGAACCCATTACCGAAAAAGACGGTTCTGAAACAGACTCTCCCGACAGATCGACAATTATTACCCTTTCGGTTAAAAATATCAACGATAAAAAAACCGTTACTTTTACACCGTGGTCTGTTCAGATCGCAAACGGTAAAAGGAACAGCGTGCTTTTACGCGATACCGAAAACGTCTACGGAATCGCTCTCAAACCCGGCGAAGTTCCAACAAGCGTTAAACGGGAAACCCATACGATGTATTCGGACGATCCGCCTGTTACAGACGTTTTGGTTTTCAAACGTTTTGTTCCGGGAGCTAAAGAACTGTTCCTGACGTTGCCAGTTCCTGGCAATCCGGCTCAAAGCGTTGTTTTCAGCATCAAGACTGAAAACGTTGGCGGAGCTGCAGCCAAACCGGAAGCGAACGCAGCAGACGACGGCGCCGCGCAAGCCGAGGACGCATCTCCCGTTGTCTCAGAGTCCGCGCCGGCTGAAGATTACAATCCGGAAGACGATGACGAATATAACGAGGTGAACGGCGTTTCAGAAGCCGCTCAAAAAAGAGATCAGGAAGAAGCGGACGCTGAACTCAAAGCTCTCAATCTGGGCGACTGACAAATTCATTTAACGTAAATGAGCAATTTAGAAAACAACGAAAAGCAGACTTTGCAGGAAGAGACGCCTTCCTTCTCCCGTCTTCTTTTCGTTGTTTTTTTTGTCGTGATTGTAATTCTAACCGTTGTTGCAGGATTTCTCAAACCGAGCGCGCCAACCCCGGTTGTTACAGTTCAAACCGAACCGGAAGGCATCATGGGAACGGAGTGCCGACTGGGAATAGTTTTCAAAGCGACGGATTCAAAATCTGTTATACAGAACGTCGCTCAAAAAACTTTACGCGAGGTTGAAGACCAGCTTCGCATCTGGGAAACGGCGACGTTTAGCAACTGGATTGACGATTCCGAGATTTCTCGACTCAATCGCGGTTTGGTTGACAAGCCTTCTGAGGAGTTGTCTTCTGTACTTTATTTCGCCAAACAGGCGAACAAGGACACGCACGGCGCGTTTGACGTCAACTTGCGTCCTGTAATTGAGCTATGGAAAAACGCCGCTAAAACCGGTGAGCTTCCAACGGAAAAACAAATTCGAGAAGCCAGAAAACAACGCGATACCATCGACCTTGGAGGGATTTCCAAAGGATACTGCATCTATAAAGCTTTGAGAATGATCATTAGAAACGCCAACCCGGAAGGGGCGATGGTAGACATCGGCGGCGACGTTGCCGTTTACGGGAAATCAGAACAGGGAGACTTCTGGACGTTCTCCATTGTAAACCCGTTCGACTCGTCCAAAATTTGGGGAAAGTTTCGCCTTCAAACCGTTGAACGCTGGAAAGACGTTAAGGAAAACGTGTACCTTATCTATGCCGTTTGTACAAGCGGGTCGTACTATCGCGGTTTCGACATTGACGGCGTCCATTACAGCCACATTATTGACCCGCGTACAGGAAAACCTGTATACAACGACACATCGCCCGCGTCTGTTACTGTCATAGCCTACGACTGTATGACCGCCGACATTTGGGCGACGGCTTTATGCGTAATGGGCGAAGATGGACTGCAGTACCTTCCCAAAGACGTCGAAGCCTATTTGATTTTCGGTCCGCCGGAACATCCCCGCGTTGTTAAATCCAAAGGGTTTCCGAAAGTTACTCTTATAAAATGAAATTTTAACCATATACTATTCCATCATGACAAACTCATCAACCAATCCTAACGATAACATTGACTTCAGTCAGCCAACGCCGTCGTCATTTTTGGACGATTTACGCAATAAAAGAACCGAGGCGTGGGAGCGGTTTTCCATGCTCTATGGACGTCTGATTCTTTACTGGCTTAAAAACGCCGGCGTTTCTCGAGAAGAGCGTCAGGATATGCTCTACGACATTGGCATCATTGTCATGGAGTCTATCGACAATTTTCACAGACAGCCGCATGTGGGTTCTTTTCGCAGCTGGTTGAAGAAAGTGGTTGAAAACACTGTCCATGACCGGCAGCGCAAATATCAGGAGCAAAGCGGCGCCCATGGGGTGTACGAGCCGGATTCTTCGGTTATCGAGTCTCCACATTCGTCAGTTTTACAAACCATTCTTAAACAAGAACAAGAAGACGCAAAGAAAGGTCAGCCGCAATCGACAAGTCCTCATGCGTTGGACGAAGACGATCTTTTTGCCAAAGGGTTGATGCAGGTCTTGGGAACCCAATTCTCACAGCGTGACATTTCCATTTATTACCAGCTTGTTCACGAAAAGAAAAACTCAACACAGGTTGGACAGCTAATGGGACTTACGCCAGCCAACGTCCGAAAGATTCGACAGCGGATCAACGACTATCTAAAAACAGTTTTTGGCGAACTGGACGATATAAAAGACATCCTTAACAGACTTAATAACGAGCAGGACGAATGACCGAATCCAATTTCACAACGTTTAGTTCGGAATTATCCAGTTTTTTGACGAAAATGCGGGATAAGCTGGATAACAATATAACATTTGATCTTCCATTGACAATTGGTCAGTATCGGCTGGAAGAGCTTGTTGGACGAGGCGGAATGGGAGACGTTTATCGCGCCGAGAATCTTGTTCTGAAAAGAACGGAAGCGCTCAAGTTTGTTCGATCAAGGCTGTCTGCAAGTCCGGAAGCGATTAAACGTTTCCGGGAAGAAATCGAGTCCACAGCCAAATTGCTTCACCCCAACATTGTAACAGTTTTTAACGCTGGGGAATTTGAAGGACGTCCGTATATGGTCATGGAATTCCTCGAAGGCTGGACGGTTCACGAATTCGTTCGCAGACGGCTGGAACTGGCTTCCCCGCTGTCTGTTCAAGAAGCCGTTGACATCGTCGTTCAGGCGGCGAAGGGCTTGCAGTTTGCTCACAAAAACGGCTTTGTTCATCGCGACGTCAAACCGGGAAACCTTTGGATAACGCCGAATAAATCCGTCAAAGTTCTGGATTTGGGACTGGCGATTGCAACAACTCCAGGATCGGATTCCCATATCGTCGGAACGCCGGATTTCATGTCGCCAGAACAATGTTTTCCAGATTCTGTCCCTTCCACTCGTTCTGACATTTATTCTCTCGGCTGTACGCTGTTCTATATTTTGACAGGTCAGGTTCCCTTTGGCGGAGAAGAGTATTCAACGCCTGAAAAGAAGATGGAAGCGCAGCGAGAACAAGCTCTGCCGCCGCTGTCCAATTATCGGAAAGACGTTCCAGCTCGAATCCAGAAAGTCTTGAACCGCATGACGGCAAAGTCAATCAACGATCGTTACGCTTCCATGTCCGATGTGATTGACGCTTTAACAACGCCCTCTAAAAAGACGCCCATTTTTACGGCTCTTGCCGGAATTGTTTTATTGGGAAGCGTCGGTCTGTGGGAATTGAACTTACATAACAATTCCCCAACGACTGCTGTCCAGAGTTTGTCGTCAAATTCGGAGAACGAAAAGCCAATTCAAGACGTTACAGATCCATTTCCTCTCGGCGCTCAAGCGGGCGAAAAACTTGTTCGCGTTGTTGACGGCGTGGAATACGTTTTTCGATGGTGTCCGCCGGGCGAGTTCATCATGGGCAATCACGGAATTCCGGTTTCTGAAGACATGTCGGCAGAAGAACTGTTTGAAATTGCTCAAAAAAACAACTTATTGTCGGCAGAAGAACTGTTTGAAATTGCTCGAAGGAACGATTTATTGAATGATGAGGAAATCGAAGAATTCGAACAGCATATCGAGAATCTTCTTCAGAATCCATCCTTTCTTTCCAAAGTACATCTGGAAGATTATAAAAACAATAAAGTGAAAACTGACTTGTATGGCGCGCTCTGTCAGAAAGCTCATGTATTCGATACTTCTCATATCTACGCTATGCCTCATCCGGTTACGCTTACACATGGTTTTTGGACGCTGGACTGCGAGGTTACACAGAAAATGTGGTTTTCAGTTATGCCTGACAGTACGGCAAACGACCAAATAAAATTACTGGGCGACCCCGATAACATTCCAGTAAGAAACGTCAGCTGGACGGACGCCCAAGAGTTCTGCCAAAGATTATCAAAAAAGCTGCAGGCAAACGTTCATCTTCCGACAGACGCTCAATGGGAATACGCCTGCCGCGCCAATACTGAAGAAACTCCTGAACTGGTTAAATCCCAAACGAATTCGGCTGAAACGCATTTGAGAAAACCTGTTCCTGCGAAAAGCCTGTCGTCTAACGCATGGGGATTGTATAACATGTCCGGCAATGTTGAGGAATGGGTTGCCGACTGGTATGCGCCAATAACAGATCCCCAGCCTAAAACAGATCCCACTGGTCCAAACAAGTCATTTCCTTTAAAAAGTACGCCAATTAAGGAAGCCAAGACGCTTCGCGGATGCGATTATCGATTTGAAGTCGAAAGGGAAAATTTTTATTCTATTAGAATATATGACAACAAAGAATCAAGAAAACCTTGGATAGGATTCCGAATTAGCGTTTCCGTTGAATAAACTTAAGCCCCTCTGACAATTAGGCGCCAACGAACCAAAAAATTCTCATATTTAAAAGACTTCTGGTAAGCTGACGCCTGATGTTTCCGCAGACTATCCCGTTCACAGAAACAACAGACCGTCTGTAATATAAAACTATAATATACTGATAAAAACTGAGTTTTTCCGAAATTAAGCCTCTAGCTGCTAGCTTCTAGCTATTAGCTTAATAAACCTGATTCGTGCGTTATAGCGAGAAACCAGAATAACCAAGCTAGCGGCCAGGAGCTAATAGCTCATTTTTCGGGAAATTTCATGTGGAAAATGTATAATTAAATTAAAACTTTCGGATTTCATTGTATAAATTATCTAATCTTTCACGATTTAGACATTCACAATTTTTCTTTGACATTTTTATCTAAATGCGGAATAACAATATCTTGTAGGGCACACTCTTTAGTATTGTACATATTGTACAAATCTTTTATCAGTATAAATACGGTAATATTGATTTGTCCCGAAAAGAATTTTTAGTCACACCTTTCCAATTACTACCAATAGAGATGGATCCCATAAAAAATTAAAAGGATTGATACAGAATTTCCCCCAACCACAGTTTTTCGGAGGTATTATGTTTAAATTGAAAAATGCCATTTTCTCAACTTTTTTATTAATAACAATGTTATTGGCAAATATATTTGCCGATGAACAGCAGCCAACGGCGTCAAACGTCAATGCGCCTGCTCTGCCCCAGACGGCAGCGTCCGCTTCGACTGATCCCGGAGCTGTCGTTCCAGCGTCAGCAGAGGCTATTCAAACTGCAACACTGCCTGCACAACAAACAACTCAACCTGTACAACAAGCGCCTGCGGAACAGGAAAAAGCCCCATCTTCCTGGCAAACCGCTTGGTCTGGATGGGCTGCAGCAGGGTTGCTTGTCGTCATTATTGTTCTGATGATTCGTAATGGCTGGGCAGCTAAAAAGACTCTCGGTAACGCCGGGGAAGAACCGGAAGACGACATTCCAGACACGAAGGATAAAAAGTTGCCGTTTATTGGAAATCCGGAACTTATTTTGAATAACGAACGTTTTGTTTCAGGGTCGGAGCTGTTTACCGAAGCTCAAAAATTGGCTGGTTACAGAGCGGAGCGCTTTATGAACGCTCTGGATAATAAACTGGGTTCTAATGCAAATCCGGAAAATCCTGTTGATCGCAACACTCTTCAATCCATTGCGAATTCGCTTCAGCCAGAATTTGTAGACGACTTGTGCAAGCCCGGAAGCGTTTGGATGCGAAAAGTCTTTGGCGCCAACGCGATTCCGGAATACCTTCCGCTTTACATTCGCAGTCTGTTCAAGCCAATTCAAGTTCCAGAAGGATCCAAATTGAAATTGGAAGTCCCTGCCGTGGCAGTTGGCATTATGGCGGCTCTCGGAGCGATTATTGGCGCATGGATTGTTGGTCTTTTTGCCTGGACAGGCGGCATGAAGCAGCCCGGCGACATAACAACGCTTCTAGGCGCGACGGTCGGCGCTGGTTTATTCTCTTGGTTGATATTCTGGGCGACAGCCAACGAAACGGTGCGCAAAACATTGGAAATTGCGGTAGGCGCTGTCGCCGCCGTTGACGCCGCTGCGACCGTTGCCTCGTATTTTCTTAATTTTGGCTCCTTCTTTGGCGTCAAAAAGACCATTCAGGGCGGTTTCTTTAAACGTCTGCTTCTATATGCAGCCTGCTGGTTTGTCCTCCATTTGATGAAGCGACCGGTTGTCTTTGACCGTCAGGATTACAAAAACAAACTCAACGCGCTGTATTTTGAACGCATTCAAGCCATCGTTCTGTTTCTCGCCAGCAACTATTGCATTTCCGAAAACGATCGTAAGATTTTGAACGACGAGCAGAATCGTTTGGCGAAAAAAGTTGACGAACTGGAAGCGAGGATTAAAACGATTGGCAAAGGAAATGAATACATTAGTTTTATGTTGCCCCGCGTTCGTTCTTTGTGGGATTTGGATATTCGAAATCTGGAACCTCAGCTGCGTTCGCTTGCGCAGGATTTTGTTTCTCTTGGTTTTGATCTTCCCAAATCGGAACGCATGCATTTTGCAGAACAACTGGAAGCGCTTATTCAAAATCAAAATGGAACGGAGGTTCTTCCGAAAAAGCCGGAGCCGGTCAAACAGGAGCGCCGCCGGTTTATCTGGAGCAATGAATTCAAGGAACAGTTTGATCGTATCGGGCTTGTAGACCCAGGAGATGAAGTGGTCGTTTTGGATGAACCTTTGATTCAAAATGACAATGTGGTTAAAAAGGGAAATGTTCAGTGTGTAGACGATTACTCTGAACTTGAATAATAGATTAGATTACAGAAAGGATCTTTACAATGAAAAATCGAGTTATTGCAATTGACTTCGGAACCTGCAACACGTATCTGTCTCAATCCGTTAACGGCGGTCCGGCAGAGGAGTTCAACATTGCCGTTGGCGGCGACTCTGCTCACGGCATGAAATCGGTCATTATGTACCGAACAAAGGGAGATAATGCCGGCAACAACGAATTCGGTCAGGAAGCAATCAATGCTTTCGGTGGATCCTCGCCTAAAAAGAAAGAGGCAAATGGTCTTGAGTTGGCTTCCAGTTTCAAACCAGACATTGAAGTTTCAGAAAAAGCTCGTCAGGATTCCGTTTGTTTTTTGAACAATCTGTTGTCAGAAGCCAACAAACAGAATTTACACATCAACCCGTCAGATACAGACGTTTTCTTTGGCGTTCCCAGCGAGGCGTCTGAAGGCTACCGAGCCTGCCTTCGAGACATCGCCAAGAAGGCAGGCTGGGGAGATGTGCGTTTGCTGGACGAACCGTTTGGCGCGTTGTGTTATTATCAGGACGAAAACAGCGAAGACGTTGTCAAGCAAATGCTTCAAGAGAGCGTTTTGGTCGTGGACTTTGGCGGCGGTACGTGCGACTTTGTTGTTCTGGAAAACGGCGAGATCAAATATTCCTGGGGCGACATGCTTCTGGGCGGACGCCTGTTTGACGACCTGTTCTATCAGTGGGTTATCGACTGTTCGCAAGATTCGATGCCGGTTACGGAAGAACAGCTTATTAAAGCTCAAAAAGATTTTTACTGGCGATGTATTAAGTGCCGAGAGTTAAAAGAAAAATTTTCAAATGCCATGGTCAAAGATAAACAGTGTCCCTATGAAGAATTTTTCATGGATCAATACGAATTGGAATTGTCATGGGATGAATTCGTCCGTCGCGCTCAGAATTATCACCCGTCTCAGTCGTTCATGAACATGACAAAACTTCCTGCGGACATGTCAAAAACGATGTTCAATCCCAACGGAACAACGAATATTCTCAGTTGGTTTGAGAAAGAGCTTCACAGAGGTTTTGAAATTAGCCGCATCCCTATTGAATCAATAGGCAAAGTTCTGCTGGCGGGCGGCAGCAGCTCTTGGTCTTTTGTTCGAGAAGCATGCCAAAAAATCTTTGGAGAAGAAAAATTGATTCGCTGTACGAATCCATTTGCCGCGATTTCTATGGGCTTGGTTAAGTATTGCAAGATCAAAGAAGTGGCTATGGGTAAAATTCAGGCTATGGAACAAGAAGCTAAGATTCAAAAAGAAAAATTTGTTCAAAAGTTATTGGATACCCCATTATCTGAAAATGTTATTAATATGTTACACCAGAAAGCTGCTGAGATTTTTGAAAAATACGCCATGCCTGAGTTAAACCGATTCGCAAATTACGGCGGCATGCTTAATGATCTGGAACAGTCGTTGAGTTCAATTTTTAACAGGAACGCTGCACAAATCAATGAAATCCTGTCCCCTGTATTTAATAGCATTGGTAGCGAGCTGAAATACTCTGTCATCAGCGATATTAAAAGCTGGTTTTGGACTAACGGCATTAATCCGGATGAGATGAATCTTGATAACATTGTTATCAATTTGCCTGAGTTTAAACCAACCAACGCTAATGGAGATACTGGTGTTGCCTCCGGTTTGGGTGGAATGATTGCGATGACAATTGTTGGAGCTATTATTGGACTTATACTTGGGGGATCGGTTGCATTGGGACCTTTCTCAATTATTGTTGGCGGCATCTTGGCAATTGGAGGCGGAAAAGCAGTTGCGCATTGGGCGCGAACAACATCTTGGTCGCCATCGTGGGCAGCCTGGTTGATCAGCGGCGACGTGATTCCCAATTTGCAGAAAAATTTCTATGCCGATTTTGTTCAAAACTTCGCTGATGTATTTAAAGCGTTTAAAAAGAACAATAAAGGCAACATTGAAAATGCCGTTGACAGCTCTGTTAATCAGGCATTGGCTTTGTATCGAAAGGTTGCCAATATGGAACGCGGTACGCGAGCTGGCGGATCTGCAGACGCGGGTTTCTCCTCCGCCACGTCCGCAGGCGACGCATTTAAGGGATAGTCCTTATAACGCTTTGTCAATCACATAACTATAATCGTTAAGAACAGTCGCTTGAAAATCGCCGTTGTTTAATTCGACGGCGATTTTTCTCAGCTTCTGGTTTATTATGAAGATATTAAATAAAGAGATTAATTTTTATTTTCTCCCGTTTACATATCTGCTTTTATAAACCCGATTAGTTGAAAACTCTGAAACACATTATATAGATAACGAACAATGAAAAATCGAATTATTGCTGTTGACTTTGGAACCGACAACACATATCTTGCTCAATCCGTAAATGGAGGACCAGCTGAAGAGTTTAACATTGCCGTTGGAGGCGATTCCGCTCACGGCATGAAATCAGTCATTATGTATCGTACAGCCGGCGATAATGCAGGCAACAACGAATTTGGTCAGGAGGCGATTAATGCTTTTGGCGGCGCCTCGTCTAAAAAGAAAGATGAGAATGGTTATCAATTGGCTTCTCGTTTTATGCTGAACATTGAAATTTCAGAAAAGGCGCGAGAAGATTCTATTTGTTTTTTGACCAACCTGTTGACAGAAGCCAACAAGCAGAATCTTCACATAGTTCCGTCAGAAACAGATATTATTTTCAGCGTTCCCAACGGGGCGTCTGATAGTTATTGTGCCTGTCTTCGCAACATTGCCAGAAAGGCAGGTTGGGGAGAGGTTCGTTTGTTAGACGAAGCGTTTGCCTCGTTATGTTATTATCAGGACGAATACAGCAATAACGTTGTCAAGAATATATTCCATGACGCCACTTTTATTATTAACTTTGACGATGGCGTTTGTGAATTTGTTGTTATAAAAGATGGCTGTATCAAATATTCCTGGAGCGACATGCTTCTGGGCGGACGTTTGTTTGACGACCTGCTCTACCAATGGGTGATTGACTGTACGCAAGATTCAGCAAATCCTGTTACGGAAGAACAGCTTGTGAAAACAGGTAAAGACTTCTACTGGCGATACAACATGAGCCAAAAATTGAAAGATAGATTCTTGAGCGCCATGGTCAAAGACAAAGAGATTCTCTATGAAGAGTATTTCATGGATCAATACGAATTAGAGTTGTCATGGGATGAATTCGTCCGTCGCGCTCAGAATTATCACCCGTCTCAGTCGTTCATGAACATGACAAAGTTTCCGGACAATATTTCAAAAACAATTCTCTATCCCGATGGAACGACCGATCTTCTTTACGGTTTCAAAAGAGAGTTTTATCGAGCGTTAGACATTAGCCGCATTCCGGCTTCATCAATCAGCAAAGTTCTGCTAACAGGCAGCTGTAGCTACTTGCCTTTTGTTCGAGATATTTGCAAAGACGTCTTTGGAGAAGACAAGCTGATTCGAGCTACAAATCCCTTTGCTGCCATTTCTATGGGATTGATTAAATATTGCAAGATCAAAGAAATGGCTATGAATAAAATTCAGTTATTGCAAAAAGGCGTCCAAACACAAAGAAAGATCATTTTAAAAAATGCACTTGACGGTCTTTTGACGAAAAAAACATTAGAGTTATTAGCTCAAAAAGCAGCGGTAATCTTTGAGAGATTTGCAATGCCTAAATTGAACGCATTTGCCAAAACCGGTGGCATGCTCAATGAGATTGAAATGTCGATAATCGAAGATATTAACAGCAACGGGACAGAACTTATTGAGATTTTGTCCCCGGTTTTCAATAGCATGGAACTTGATTTCAAAGTCAACACGGCATATTCTTACAAGAAAACTTTCTCCAGGAACGATGCAGACGATGTCGAATTGAATCTGGATAATATTGCAGCTTGTTTGTCAGAGTATAGATGTGGCGCCATTTCATCTGGTATGGGAATGATGATTGTCAGGACAATGGTTGACGCCTTTAATCAGATTTTTATTCCAGTCTGGGTCTCACTTGCTTTTCTTGAGGGTAATGCTTCGACAGTTAGCAACGCAGCATTATCAGAGGCAGAGAATAGTGTTAGATCAACCCGATGGACTCCTCAACAGGCTGCATGGTTGGGCAGTAGTAATATACTATCCCGTATACAAAAAAAGTTTAGCGAGGAATTTCCTGGAAAATTCAACAGGTTCTTTTCGAATTTTAATCAAAAGAACAGAACCAATATTGAAAACGTAATTGACAGAGCGATTAATCAGGAGTGTGAAAGGTATAAAAAGTTTGTCAATATGGAACGCGGCGCTCGCGCCGGCGGCGCTAACACGGCTTCTAACTTTGAAGAAGTTTACGGAATTAAAGCTGCTGGTGGAGCTGTTGTTATGGCTGGTCCAGTTTCTGGTGGCGATGCAGATCCTACTGAAGAAAAGACCTACTTTGACGTTGTTTTGGAATCTATTGGAACCAAGAAACTCGAAGTTATCAGGGTTGTCCGCGCTACTACTGGCTTGGGACTTGCGGAAGCCAAAGAATTGGTTGAAAGCGCTCCTTCCAAGATTAAGGAAGCTATCTCCAGGGACGATGCCGAAAAACTTAAGAAGGAATTCGAAGAAGCAGGCGCTTCTGTTTCTCTGAAATAAGTTTATACACAACAGGAATATTTAATAGGGATGCGAAATTGACTAACTTTTCTTCTTCGGCAATTGCCGTCAATTCCGCATGAGATGCATTTATTATGGAGAACCGTTATAATGCTTTGTCAATAACGTAATGATAATTGTAAGTATTATTCTTTAAAATCGCCGTCATGAAAATTGACGGCGATTTTTTGTTTCTATTCCTTATATTATTGGGGACTTTTCACATGCGGATTTGTCAGAAGGACAAGAATTCTCAATAAATTCCCGAGCCAAACTCGTCTTCCTGGCTGGACGGCGTTCGCTGTTTGGACGCCCGCGTCAGGTGTGACAACGGACGGGATTCCTCACGGCTGTCAACGCGTCTGGAAACGCCGTTAGTTTCCTGATAGCGGCTGTCCTGTCGGCGGTTGTCTTGACGGCGATTGTCGTATCGCTGGTCTGACTGACGGCGGAAATGCGGACCGTCGAAGGGACTTTCGTCAAAGTCGTCGTACCGGCAGACGTAGCCCGGCTGCTGAGCCAGAATGAGTTCCTGTTCGTAGGCGAGAAGAACAGCGCGCTGGATTTTATCTCGACATTCCGCGTTGATCGGGTGGGCGATGTCCGCATAGAGTTTGGACCGTCCGGACTCGTCGCGAGCAGGTTCAAAGTTATACAGCGGAGATCCGCATTGATTGCAGAACGAGGCGCGAATCGGGTTTTTGCCCTGGCAGCGTGGACAGCGCATCATGATTTTGCGGCTGGGCATGGCGACAAACGGTCCAGAGGGACCGTCAATAAGCTTCAAGTCGCGAATAACGAAACAGTTATCGAACGTTATGCTGCAGAATGCCTTAAGCCGCTCTACGGGTTCATCGATAAGTTTGATGCGAACTTCTGTAATTTCCACGTTGTAGTCTCCTTGGCGCGTTACATTAAAAGTTTTGACCGGACGACCAGTCTCCATCCTTGGGACTTTAAATCTTCCGCCGCTTTGTCGGCGTCGGCGCCCGATTCGTATATTCCAAAATAGCAGGAACCGCTGCCGCAAAGGCAGCCGCCAGCGGCTCCGGATTGCATAACGTCGTTACGACATTTATTTACCCACGGGGTAATCTGAGCGGCGAATTCTTCCAGCCGGTTAAAAACGAGTTTATTAAACGTCTGCCAGTCGCCGGACGTCATGGCGCTGAGAATTCCCTCGGCGCTTCGGGGCGTTTGCGGAACTCGGCAGCGGCGATAAACCTCCGGGGTGGAAATGCCCGTCGGCGGACGAATAACCACAATCGGCAGCGACGCCCCAACGGGTTTCGGCTCGATTATTTCCCCTCGACCGGTTGCGACAGACACGCCGTCGACGAAAAACATCGGGACGTCTGACCCCAGCTCAGCGCCCAGGGAAAACTCGTCCTCCAGCGTCAGCTCCAAGCCCCAAACTCCGGCGCAGGCGCGAATCGCCCCCGCTGCGTTTCCCGACCCGCCGCCCAACCCGGACTGCGGTGGAATCTGCTTTTTCAGCTCGATGGAAACGCCCTGTTTGACGTCGAAACGCTCTCGAAGCAGTTTCGCCGCCTTGTAGACCAGGTTCCGTTCGTTGTTGGGAACGTCCATCGGGTCTGGCTGAAGTCCAGCAATGGAAGTGCAGTCGCAGGAAAGCGCGATACCGTCTGCGCCCGCGTCCGCCGGGTCGATCGCCTGGACTCGAATCGTATCGTAAAAGTCGATGGGCGACACGACCGTTTCAACCTCATGATACCCGTCCGGGCGTTTGCCCAACAGTTCAAAAAACAGGTTGACCTTCGCAGGCGTTTGAACGGTAATTGGGTCTTGCGTGTACATCGGGGAGGTAAGGGAATAGGGAATGGGGAGTAGGGAGTAGTTTTAAATTCGCCAAAGGCGAAATACTATTCCCTATTTCCTATTCCCTACTCCCTATCGTTCTTTACCAATAGTATAATATCCTGCCCTGTTTATGTCAAGCGATTTTTCCGATTATTTTAAATTTTTTGTGTAATCGGAAAAGTTTTCTAAATTCTGAATAACCGTAAAAGATTTCCCCAATCTAAAGATGAATCCACCCTTTTTCCGATTCAAGACGCATGAATTCAAACGAAAAAGAATCGCTTCCCGCCCTCGGCTTTATTACAGTTGTTAAAAGCCGGGAACTGGGCATAATGGGGGGCTATCTTCTGCTGAATCGCAACGGACGTCCAGTAGAATTCCACTGTACGGCGCCGGTGCGAGCGACGAAGTCTCAACATATACTGTACGGACCTACTCTGGAACCATATATATACGGAGAGCAAATCGCCCGATCGCTGACCGTTCGCGCGACGATTTCTCCCAAATTGATTCTGACTGATAAATCTGGCGTGATGGCTCTTCGTCCAATGACGAATATCCCCATGGCGTTAGCTGAAATACCCAAACTGCGTAAAGACGCCAAAGTTAAAGACAAAGCCGAAGAAAGTCAAAATACGCTGTCTGTAGAAAATGGCGTCAATGAGCAAACGTCTGCAAGCGGTCAGCCAGAGTCGGATTCAGCTGCGCTGGCGTCTCAGGCGGACGTTTCAGAAGAGATCGAGGCGCTCAAGGGGAAAATCGTTCCGAAGTTCGACGACAGTATTGTGATTCCAGAACATTCAATGATATGGAATGGCGTTCTTCTTCATCCGGACAGGCATTTTCCAGACGATACCGAAAAGGCGCGTCAGTTCCTGCAAAACGAAGAGATTGACTACGATTTGGCGGAACCGTTTGATCGAATTCGCGAAGCGATTTACGAAGCGCAAAAGAGCGCGGCGTGAGTTTAATTAGTAATTAGTGATGAGTAATTAGTAATTACGCAAAGCGATCATCATACTACTGCCTATTGCCTACTGCCTAATCATGCTTGACAATTCAGTCCTGCCGAAGATTTCTCCTGTGCGGTTATCTCAGTTCGGGGAGAAAATGAACCGCGTTGTCAGGCGAGGTATGCACATAAAGGCGCTCACGCCGTTCTCTTTGACCATACCTGAGCCGATGACGGCGTCAATTAAAATCGGACGTCCAAAAATTCTGGTAAAGAGCTTTATCTTTGGCGAATCGAAAACGCTGTGTAACGAGGCGAAAATCAAGGGGGAAGAAGGCGACAAGCTCAACAACGCCTCGCCATTTAACGGGACAGCGTCGCGACCAACGCATTTTACTCATCTGCAAGTTCCGGTCGAGCTGGTCAAGCTGGAAGACCGACTAAAGCATTTGCTTCAGCCGCCGCTGGAACAGCTTTTTTCCAGCAAAGAGCTGGTATTTCCGTTCGAGCCGTTCCCGTATCAGTGGCAGGGAATCGGGTTCCTGTATCCACGCAGTTCCGCAATTCTGGCTGACGAGATGGGGTTGGGCAAGACGATGCAGTCCATCACAACCATTCGTCTGATGATTCGTTCCGGCGCGGTAAAGTCGGTTTTGCTCGTCTGTCCCAAACCGCTTGTAACAAACTGGAAACGGGAGTTTGACTTATGGGCGCCGGAAATCCCGGTGGAAATCATCGAAGGCGATCAGGCGCGGCGAAAATGGATTTGGGAGCTGGACAACACGCCGGTGAAAATCGCCAACTACGAGCTGTTACATCGCGACCGGGAGCTGTACTCTCCGCGGGAAAAAGAGTTTGTCGACGAAAACGGGAAAGTCCAGAAGTTCACGCCGCCGGGTATAAAGTTTGACCTTTGCGTTCTGGACGAAGCGCAGCGAATTAAAAATCAGACGGGATCAACGCATAAAGCTGTCAAGGCGATACATCGTAAACGCTCCTGGGCGTTAACCGGCACGCCGATTGAAAACAGCGCCAACGACCTGGTCAGTATTTTCGAGTGGCTTTCTCCCGGCTATCTGTCTCCGGAAATGAAGCCGTCACAGATGGGACGCGCTATCGGGGATCACATTCTCCGCCGAACGAAAGACAAAGTTCTGACCGACATGCCGCCGCGGCTGGTTCGAGATTTGGAGCTGGAAATGTCGCCCTCGCAGCGGGAAGCGTACATGAACGCGGAAGAGAACGGCGTTGAACAGATCAACGAGATGGGCGAAACTGCTACCATTCAGCACGTCTTGCAGCTTATTACAAAGCTCAAGCAGATTTGCAACTTTGATCCCGTTACCGGCGACAGCCCCAAAATGGCGCGTCTGGCGGCGGACATGGAGGAAATCGCCGCCTCGGGGCAGAAGGCAATTGTCTTTTCCCTCTGGACGGATACGATCGACCGAATGCGCCCGATGCTGGAACAGTTTCATCCGCTGGAATATTCCGGACGAATTCCACATTCCAAACGCGACGACGTCATAAAACGTTTTCGGGAAGACCCCAAACATAAAATGATTCTCATGACCTACGGCGCCGGGAGCGTTGGTCTGAACCTGCAGTTCTGCAACTACGTGTTCCTCTTTGACCGCTGGTGGAACCCGGCGATTGAAGATCAGGCGATTAACCGCGCTCACAGAATCGGCGTTAAAGGCTCTGTTACAGTATCCCGATTCCTTTTAATGGGAACGATCGAGGAACGAATCCAGCGCGTTCTGGAAGAGAAACGCGAGCTGTTCGAAACCGTCTTGTCCGGCGCCGATTCAACCCGCAAGAACGAGATGAGCAAGAAGGAGATTTTCGGTCTGTTCAACTTCAAATTCGCCAGTTGACTGTTTTGAATCCTCCTTTGCAACAGACGATTGTCCAATGTATCTTTTCAATTACAAACGCATTACATAAAATATCAATAAGAAAAACGGCTCGACTGGGTTAGTCGAGCCGTTGTTGTTGACATACGTTTATTCAATAACGGACAATTACATCTTTACTTTTCAAACGGAACTGAGGGTTGCGGCGCAGCCTTCTTGCCTCTGAAAAACGGCATGAGAAGGAATACAAGACCCGCGATCAAAAGCGGGATGCCAATAAGCGGTCTATAGTAAACCCAGCCAATAGCAATCGTTATCAAGCTCAGTCCAGCCGCCAAAATAAAGGCGATAAATCCGGTTCCCATTCCAACGATCGTACCGATGAATGGTACAACGTCGGCAAGAACTTTCAGCGGTTCAAGGATCATCTTCAAACCGAAGAACATCATCAGGAACCCTGCCAGACGCAGCGCCCAGCAAATCATCGCGTTGGCGTTGTGAGCGTGTTTGAACATGGCTTCAGGAGAAACGACGCCTCTTTCAACCAGTTCGATTTGGTTGTATTTGGTCTGATACGGGGCGAATGTATCGCCCTGCTGACCTGAAATGAGGCTTATTGTTCCAGATCCAGGAATGTATTCAAACGTAACGCGGACGTCGCCAACAGACAGTTGTCTTGGATTGCCTCTATAAAAGCCGCCATTGTAGTAAACATATCCTTGCGGGACGTCTTTTAAAGACGTTGCAATTGGGGCAGAATCCTCGACAGGCGCCGTTGGCGCAGCAGTTTGCGTTGTAACAGGAGCGTTGTCTGCAATGGGCGCGGCAGCTTCCGTTTCAGAAGTTTCGCCAGCCGTTGTCTGGCTGGGATTATCAAAGGGATCGTCATCGGCTGGCGTTTCTGGAGCAGCTGGAGCTTCTTCAACAGCGGGAGTTTCCGGAGTAGTTGGGGCTTCTTCAACAGCGGGAGTTTCCGGAGCAGCCGGGGCTTCTTCAACTGCTGGAGTTTCAGGAGCAGCCGGTTCGGTCGCTGGTTTATTTGGGGCAGTCTGTTCCTCTGGCGTCGAAACAGCAGGCTGAGCCGGTTGTTCAACAGGCTCTTCTGCTTTGGGTTCTTTAACTTTGAGCGGTTCAAACCAGGTCATTTTGCCAATAATGCTTTTCGTCAGCATAAAAGCGCCGAGCGTACCGGTTTTGGCTTCGACTTCTCCACCATCAAAATCCCAAGAGGGGTTTTCGTGTCCCAACGTTTCTTTGAATGAACTTGAGTCAATGGGGTGATCGACCCATTGTTTACTGTAGGTGTACGTAGTAACCGTATCTTCCGAGCCGCCAATATTCCTTTTCGTCTCGGTATGTTCTTCTTCAACCCACTGGAACATCTCAACATTGCGTCTGAGTTTAAATCCGTTGACCGATACCGGGAAATAATCGTCTTCAAGCATTTCTTCCGTTTTAGCATCGCCTGTCATGTAAACTGGCTTGCTTTCAAAGTCCTGATTGATTTCGTCGCATTTGGCAAGGTTAAGTTCGGACTCCGTCTGTTTGAGAGATTTAGTCTGTTTGATTGTTCTGCCTTCGTTCCAGAACAAAAGCGGGAACGCGACAATAAACAAAATAAAACCAATGACAATGCCTTTAAACGCCTTGCCAATTCTTTGAAACCAGGTTGTGTGCGTTGTTTCAGTAAACGAATCTGACATTTTGATTGTTCCTTAAGGTTGAATGAGGAATAATGTGAAACAGTGAGGAATCGGGAATGAGCGAAACATAAACATATATCCGTCTCAAGAAATATCTTTCTGTTCCCTCTGTTCCTTGCAGAGACCAGAGTAGGTAGCTCAACAAATAATATAACGTTTTTTCCAATCTAAAACAACATCGATATTGAAAAAAAATGGTAAATTGGTAAAATAATTCTTATGAACACGAAAAATCGATGGCTTGAGATTCTGCTGATATTTGTTTTATTCTTTCTGGAAGGAGCGTATCTCGTTCCAGACGTCAACGAGGCGCATTACCTCGGCAAGGCGGCGCGATTCTGGAACCCCTCCTACGCGCCGGGCGACTTCTTCCTTGCCACGCCAGACGCTCACGGCGTTTTCGTCTGGACGTTTGGCTGGCTGACGACGATTATGCCGCTGTCGGCGTGCGCCTGGACTGGGAGAATCGTCTGTTGGTTTGCCATGGCGTTTTTCTGGCAGAAGTTGTCGTGGAATGTCGTTCCCCGTCAATGGTTTGCAGTTCTTTCAGCGGGAATGTTTGCCTTCCTTCAGTCGTATTGTCAGATGGCGGGAGAATGGGTTTTCGGCGGCATGGAGGCGAAAACAATCGCGTACGTCTTCGTCTTTTGGGGGTTGGAACGCATAACCGCTCAAAAATGGGGGCAGGCGTGGATTGTATTGGGAATCGCGTCCATGTTTCACGTGTTGGTTGGAGGCTGGACTGTTTTGGCGGCGCTGATTGCGTATTTCCTTTGCGTATTGAAAAAACAAATCGCTTTTCGATGGCAAGATGTTTGGACGCTTCCCATCGGCGGTCTGCTGTCTTTACCGGGATTGATTCCCTCTTTGCTTCTCAATTACGGAGAGTTTCCAGACGCCGTGAAAGCGGCTGAACGCGTGTAAGTCTATTTCAGATTGCCGCACCATCTGCTTTTTACATCGTTCCCTGCCGTTTTTATTTGGCGGTTTTTTGCCCTTGTAATAGCGTGGGGCGCGGTGTTTGTTATTCTGTTCTGGTTTACCCGTTACGCAAAAAAACTCAATCGGGACCAAAACGATGAATCCAAACGAATTAACGCCGGCTGTAATTTTTTATTGAATTTTGGCGCAAATGCGCAAATCATTGCCGCAATTGGAATTATTTTGACGTTCTTGTCAGCTTCTTACCCCAACGACTGCGTCGGCTTGCTGCGGTTTTACTGGTTCCGTCTTTCTGACGTTGCCATTCCGTTAACGTTCTCGTTACTGGCTTGTTTAGTTATTTACTGTGCGAAACTCTATCGTTTTACACATTTTTATATCATAGCGCTTTGCCTGTGTTTGTTCTGCGGGGCTGTGGGAGTCTATAAGAATATCTACCGATTGGCGCATCCTGTTCCCCCGCGACAGTGCCACATGGCGGAAATAAACTATTATCAATGGATTGACGTTTGCTCCTGGATTGACAAAAACACGCCTCAAGACGCCGTGTTTATCGTACCGAAAATGACC
>CACXSS010000011.1 GCA_902770245.1 uncultured Planctomycetota bacterium
TCGCGGACGAAGTCCGCAATAGGAAAAGATTTACAACGAAAAAAGAGTATTGATCGTTATTTCCAGTTCGTACCAGGGAAAAGCATTTCAAGTTCTTTGACGGTATCTTTATAACTATCTAAATCGCTTTTCTTAATCTTCATATCTTGACGAACGCTCATTCGCAGCTTTCTATTATCGTTTCGCCAATCGTAAGCGCTTATATATTCTCCTGAATCGTAAACGGCTACCGCAAGGAATTGTCTCATAGAACCTTCTTGACTCAGGTATTCGTCAGGAGTCATAACCTGAAATGAAGAAGTAAATACAGCGTCTTGATTGTATGGCGCGTGAATAGCTTTTTCAATTAGAGAAGTATCTTTCGTGTTTGGCTTTATCTCCGAAATATTCGCGTTTTCATTGTATAAATGAGCGGAAAAGCATCCTCCATAGTCGTGCAATACCGCCCAATAGTAATTAAAATATGCAGTTCGACTGTTATTTGATACATCAAAGAAGAAGGCAATATTGGGAACAGCAATTATTGTTATCTCGTGCAGCTGATCCAATTGTCTTTCGCCAATAATCCTGTTGTCTCGCGTTCTAATAATTAAACTTTGAGATAGCAGTATTTCATTTTCTATACTATTATCATCCATGATACGTCTGAATTTTGAGAACGTTTTGTATATTGTTTATATCAAAAATGTTTTTGGGAGGTTTCCGCTTTTTCTTTTGCGGACTTCGTCCGCGACCCCGAAGCGTTTTCGGCTGCGTCGCAGGTTTTGAGCGGGGCTTGTTTCCTTTAGCGGGCGAAGACGCCCGCGAACCAGCGGGTCGGAGCGGTTGACACGTTCTATAGTTTTTTGGAGGCTTCCGCAAGCCTTGACGGCTTTCGCCGTCAAGTTGTAACCCGGGGATGGGCTACATCCAGGGGGCGTTTACGGCTACGCAATACGGTATTTCACCCTTCGAACAAAGCGTAACTACGTTCGCTTCGCGAACTCCGTTACCGCCTTCCATTTCTTTGCGCTCTTTGCGTTCTTTGCGGCTTAAAATATTTCGCCTTACGGCGATGCAGGCGAGGACGCCTGCGGTCGACGAGGACGCCGACCCTCCGTAATGCAAGCGAACCGACCGCGTCGACCATGCTCTTTACGTACTGACCGACGTTTTCTGCTGCGTCGGCGCCGGACTTCTCGATAATCTTGATAATCGCCGAGCCGACAATGGCGCCGTCGGAAAGAGACGCCATTTTACGAGCCTGTTCCGGGGTGGAAATGCCAAATCCGACAGCGCACGGGATTTGCGTGTTCTCTCGAATAATCTTGACAATCGAGGCGACGTCGGTGGTAATCTCGCTCCTGACGCCTGTTACGCCCAGGCTGGAGACGACGTAAATAAACCCTTGCGCCTGGCTGGCGATCATGGCGATGCGGTTTTCAGACGTCGGCGCGATGAGCGAAATGAGGTCAACGCCGTACTGGTCGCACAGCGGCTGGAATTCCTCTTTCTCCTCAAAGGGCAAGTCGGGCAGAATCAAGCCGTCGATGCCGATTTCCTTACAGGTCGAAATAAACTTTTCCGCCCCGTAGGAAAAGACGACGTTGGCGTAGGTCATGAAGACCATCGGCGCTGAGACGTCCTGGCGCAGGTCGCGAACGAGGTCAAAGATTTTATCGGTTGTAACGCCGCCGGTCAAAGCGCGAAGGTTGGCGCTCTGAATGGTCGGGCCTTCCGCTGTCGGATCGGAAAAGGGAATTCCCAGTTCAATCAGACTGGCGCCGCAGTTCGCCATAACGCGAACGATTTTCGCCGTCGTTTCCAAATCCGGATCGCCGCAAGTGATAAACGGAATGAACGCTTTGCCGTTTTCAAACGCTTTATGAATGTTGCTCATGATATTTCTGTATGGGATAGTTGGCTGTGTATTTCAAATTGTTACAACTGTTCAAGCGCGTTACTCGTCAAGCTGAACGCCGCGGTATCGGGCGATAGACGCGCAGTCCTTGTCGCCTCGTCCGGAAATGGTAATAACGACAATTTTGTCGGAACTCATATTCGGGACAATTTTTGCTGCGTACGCAACGGCGTGAGCGGACTCGATTGCAGGAATAATCCCTTCCGTTTTGGAAAGCAGTTCGAACGCGTCGACCGCTTCGGCGTCTGTAACAGGGACGTATTTCGCCCGACCGGTTGAATGAAGCCAAGCGTGTTCCGGACCGATTCCGGGATAGTCCAGCCCGGCGGAAATGGAATACACGGGAGCGATCTGCCCGTACTCGTCCTGACAGAACAGCGATTTCATTCCGTGGAAAATGCCCACTGAGCCGGTGTTGACAGTCGCAGCGGTTTCTTTGGTGTCGATACCTCGCCCGGCGGCTTCGCAGCCGATAAGTTCAACCGTCGGTTCGTTGATAAAATGATAGAACGAGCCAATCGCGTTCGACCCGCCGCCAACGCAGGCGACAACAGCGTCTGGCAGGCGTCCTTCCAGCTCCGCCAGCTGCTGTTTGATTTCCCGGGAAATCACCGCCTGAAAATCGGGTGCGGCCCCATTACGGACCCGAGGCAGTAATGAGTGTCAACGATACGGGACGTCCATTCTCTCATGGCTTCGGAAACGGCGTCTTTGAGCGTTCGCGTTCCCGTCATGACCGGAACGACTTTCGATCCGAGCAGTTCCATTCGATAGACGTTGAGCGCCTGACGTTTCGTGTCTTCTTCGCCCATAAAGACGACGCATTCCATATCCAGCAGAGCCGCGGCGGTAGCGGTGGCAACGCCGTGCTGACCTGCGCCGGTTTCCGCAATGAGGCGGGTTTTACCCATCTTCTTTGCCAGCAGAGCCTGCCCGAGCACGTTGTTGATTTTGTGCGAGCCGGTATGGTTGAGGTCTTCCCGCTTGAGGTAAATCTTCGCCCCGCCGAGCTTGCGAGTCAGCTTTTCCGCAAAGTACAGCCGGGAAGGACGCCCTGCGTAGTCGTTAAACAGCTGCGTCAGTTCCGCGTTGAACTGGTCGTCGTTTTTGTAACGGTTGTACGCCTGTTCCAGTTCGATAACAGCGTTCATAAGCGTTTCCGGCATGTACTGACCGCCGAAAGTTCCGAATCGTCCGTTGGGATTTGTCATGGTGTGATATTAGTTGCAAGTTGCGAGAAAGGGTTATTTTTAACACGAAAAACACGAAAGAAGCGAAAAAGACGAAAGAGTTTTAAAATTTATTTTTAAATTTTCGTAACTTTCGTTTATTTTGTGTATTTCGTGTTTAAAAACTACTGTCTACTGTCTATTGCCTTCTGACTGCTTCCACGAAAGCCGCCATTTTGTCTTTGTCTTTTAAACCGTCGGTTTCGATGGCGGAGCTAACGTCGACTGCGTACGGACGCCAGCGGCGAATTGCGGACTGAACGTCTTGAGACGACAATCCGCCGGCGAGGAAAAAGTCTCGAGTAACGCTGGAAATCAAATCGCGGTCGAAGGGCAGTCCCGTACCCGCGCCGGAATCCAGCAGAATAAAGTCGGCGGAGGAACGGTTCGCCTTGAGGACGTCCTCTTCCGACCGGATTTTAAACGCCTGAATGACGACGCCGTGAAACCGTTCTCGAAGGCGGGATATATACGCCTCGTCTTCCGAGCCGTGGAGCTGAACGACGTCGATAACGCCGGAATCCGTCAAACGGCAGACGTTATCAATCGGCTCGTTGACAAACACGCCAACGGGCGCAACGCCGTCTGATAAATGCGCGGACAGTTCCGCCGCCTGGTCAGGCGTAACGCGCCGTTTACTGCCCGGAGCGAATACGAACCCGACGTATTCAGGGCGCAGTTCGTTGACCGCGTCGACGTCGCACAGGCGAGTCATTCCGCAAAGTTTGATATTTGTCACAGGAGTCCTTTCAGTTCAGCAAGGGCGGCTTTTTTGTTGGGAGAGCGCATGAGCGTTTCCCCAATTAAAACAGCGTCTGCGCCGGCGTCCGCCAACGCCTTGACGTCTTGGGGCGTTTTAATCCCGCTTTCCGAAACGAACAAAACGCCGTCGGGAACGAGTGAACGAACGCGGCGGGAATTGTTTACGTCTACGGAAAAATCTTTCAGGTTCCGGTTGTTGACGCCCACGATTCTGGCGCCGGCGTTCAATGCGGATTCGATCTCCCGCTCGTCGTGCGTTTCCACCAAAGCGGAAAGCCCCAGAGAATCGCAAAGTTCTCTGTAACGGCGCAAGGTCGATTCGTCCAGCAGAGCGCAGATGAGCAGAACCGCTTCCGCGCCGAGCGTTTTCGCCTGATAAATCATGTACTCGTCAACGGTGAAATCTTTCCGCAGACAGGGAATTGAAACCGAATTGACGATATCCTCCAGGAACTCGTCCTGACCGAGAAACCGGGTCGGCTCCGTTAAAACGGAAATGCAGTCCGCGCCGGCGTCTTCGTACTCCATCGCAGTTTCCACGTACGGAAACGATTCCGCAATAACGCCCTTGGACGGCGACGCCTTTTTACATTCGCAAATAAACGATACGCCCGGTTTGCTCAACGCCTGTTCAAAGCGAAACTCGCCTTTGGAAAGCGACTCCGCCTGAGCGCGAATTGTCTCAAGGGAAACCTTCGCCTTGTACTGTTCCACCCGCTGCCGAGCCGAGTCCGCCAGTTGTTCTAAAATGTTCATGGTTTTACCCTCGATTTTGCGTCAATTTGTTAAGCGTCGCTTCCGCCTGTCCGGAATCGATAATCTGATTCGCTAACGTCAAGCCGTCGCGCAGCGAGTCCGCCTTGCCGGCGATATACAGCCCCGCCGCGGCATTAATAACGGCAGCGTCGCGTTTTGCCCCGTGCAAGCGTCCTGATAAAATATCGCGTACAATCTGAGCGTTCTGTTCCGGCGTTCCGCCCAGCAAATCCGAAGGATGACAGCGTAACAGACTAAACTGTTCCGGAGTGATTTCGTATCGATAAATATGCGATGAATCGAATTCAACGACCGTCGTCGGAGCGCAAAGGGAAATCTCGTCCATGCGGTTTTGTCCGTAAACGACCATGCCGCGTTCGACGCCGAGGTCTTGCAGAACCCGCGCCAGCAGCTCGACCAGCGATTCATCGTAAACGCCCAGCAGCTGCCATTTCGGGTGCGCGGGATTGGTCAGCGGGCCAAGGATGTTGAACACCGTTCTAAATCCCAGTTCTTTGCGAATCGCTCCGACGTATTTCATCGCCGGATGATACTTCTGAGCGAAAAAGAAACAGAATCTGTCCTGTTCCAAAGCCTCCAGCGCCTGTTCCGGGGTCAGCTCGATATTCACGCCCAACGCCTCCAGACAGTCCGCTGTTCCGCATTTTGACGACGCCGCCCTGTTGCCGTGTTTGGCGACTTTCACCCCGCCAGCAGTACAAATCAACGCTGCGGTCGTGGAAATGTTAAAGCTGTTCGACCCGTCTCCCCCCGTGCCGACAATGTCAATCAAATCGAGTTCGTTTGGAACGCTAATTGCCTGAGCGCGCATGGCGGCAGCGCAGCCGACGATCTCGCTAATCGTTTCCGCCTTGGAGCTTTTGGTTGTCAAAGCCGCCAAAAATGCGGCGTTTTGCGTTGCCGACGTCTGACCGGTCATGATTTCCGTCATGACGGCAAAGGCTTCGTCGTACGTCAAATCTTCTTTATTGACGATTTTAATCAGGGCTTCTTTAATCATGGTTCGGTTTGAAATGAAGGAAATTCTTCAGCATCTTTTTTCCAAAGGGAGTCAAAATGGATTCCGGATGAAACTGAACGCCAAAAATCGGGTATTGAACGTGTTGAACCGCCATGACAGACCCGTCGTCGTTCGCCGTTGCCGTTATCGCCAAACACGCTGGAACGGTTTTGACGTCCACCGCAAGAGAATGGTATCGGGCGACCGGCGTCTGTTCGTCAACGTCTTTGAACAGAGGGCAGTTCCTGTCGAGCGTTACAACGGACTGCTTGACGTGCATCAGCCGAGGCGCGTACGTTACCACCCCGCCGTATGACATGCAAATCGCCTGATGACCCAGACAAACGCCCAGGGTCGGGATTGCCTGTGACACGGTCTGCGTCAGCTGACAAATTATCCCTGCGTTCTCCGGTCGTCCGGGACCGGGAGAAATCACAATTCGTTCCGGATTCAGCGCCCGAATTTCCTCAACCGTCATTTCGTCGTTGCGAATGACGCGGATGTCCGGGGTGAGTTCTCCAATATACTGATACAGGTTATAGGAAAAACTGTCGTAGTTGTCGATGAGTAAAATCATGGGATTAAGTGGTTAGTGGCGAGCGAGTGCATAGTGCCTAGTGCATAGTGCATAGTGCATAGTGAGGGGAGCGCTTGCGTCCTAAGCACTAAATACTAAGCACTAGGCACTATTCCCTACTGCCTATAAGTTACAATTATTCAACGCGTCAACGATCGCCGCGGCTTTATTGACGCATTCCTGATATTCTTTTTCCGGGACGGAGTCGGCGACAATGCCAGCGCCGCTGCGAACAAACGCCTTGCCATTCTTCTTATACGCGATTCGAATCGAAATGCAAACGTCCATAGAGCCGGTAAAGTCGATGTATCCGATTGCGCCGCCGTAAATGCCGCGCTTGCTCTGCTCAAGTTCTCCGATAAGCTGACAGGCGCGAATCTTCGGCGCTCCGGAAAGCGTCCCCGCCGGCAAGACCGCGCCGACAGCGTCCAGAGCGTCGTATTTGTCCTGAATCTCGCCGCGGACGGTTGACCCGATGTGCATGACGTGCGAGTACCGCTCGATGGAGTGCAGCTTTTCGACTTCCACCGTACCGAATTTGCTGATCTTGCCCAGGTCGTTGCGCCCGAGATCAACCAGCATGTTGTGTTCCGCCAGCTCTTTTTCGTCGGCAAGAAGTTCCGCCTCAAGCTGTTTGTCTTCCTCGTCCGTTTTGCCGCGCGGACGCGTTCCCGCCAGGGGGAACGTGTGCAGAACGCCGTCTTCCAGCTTGACCAGCGTTTCCGGAGAAGAACCGGCAATTTCAACGTCGGTTCCCGACAGATAAAACATGTACGGCGACGGGTTAATGGTTCTCAAATATCGGTACGCGTTGAGCAGACTGCCTTCAAAGTCCATGCTCAGACAGTTGGACAGAACAATCTGGAAAATATCGCCTTCGTAAATGTGTCTCTGCGCTTTGCGAACCATGTCGCAGTAACGCTCTTTGTCAAACAGAGCCGTTACAGGACTGGTAACGCGGCTTTCGGGAATCTCCCATTTCTTGCCCGTCTTGAGAAGATTGACAAGCTCCTTGAGTTCCTGTTCCGCCTGAGCGTATCCCGCCTCGACGTCGTTCAAAGGCATATTGACAATCAGAATGAGCTTTTGACGGAAGTTGTCAAACGCGATAACCTTGTCAAAGAGCATCAGGTCGACGTCGTTGAACTTCTCGACGTCCTCAACGTCGCGTTTCGCCGTCGGCTCGGAATAGAACATATAATCGTAGGCGAAATAGCCGACCATTCCCCCGGTAAACGACGGCAGTCCTTCCACCTTCGGACTTCGATAGGCGGACAGAACCTTGCGAATCTCCGCTTCCGGATTGGACGTTGTAACAGTCCTCTGCTCGCCGGCGCCAAGACCGGACTCGCCCGGCTTGAGAGCGCCTTTGATCTGCATTTGAGTTTGGGAACAGGTGATTACCAGTTTCGGGTCGAACCCCAAAAACGTATACCGTCCCCATTTCTCGTTTGCCGCCGCCGATTCCAACAAATAGCAGTGATTGGAAACGTTTTTGAGAACTTTCAGAGCCTCAATGGGCGTGCAAAAGTCGGACAGAATCTCGCAGTAAACCGGGACAACGTCGTACTGACCGGTTTGCGCGTACTGTTTGACGGTTTCTAAAGTCGGAAGAATTTTCATCATACGCCTTTCAAAATAACAATTCCGTATTATGGGACAGTATTCTGTCAGACGAATGACGACAAATCAAACGGCGCAAAGAGCCGTTTAAAATAAAAAACGTCCATGACAGAATACTTGCTGTATCTCGCCATGAACGAATAAATCGCCAATTTATTCGAACTGTACTCCGCTCTTTTTAGAGAACTCCGCCCCTGTTTTGAGAGACGTCTTCCAAAAAATAACGGTTTGACGCTCGCTGCAAAACTCCTGCAGCGGACGTATCGAGATACCAACATATCCCCGACAACTAACGCATGTCTTGCGTCGCTGAATACTCTGCATCGAAACCCGGTGCATTTGACAGCGCCCTCAGCGGCCCATTTGACAACCTGTATTTCGCCCGCATCTCAGCCGCGCGGACTCTCTGTAGAATCATTGATTGCCTTTACTCCCGCCTCAACGGTTTATGTATCGTATTTTAGCTTTTTTATTTTTTCTGTCAAGACAGAGAACAAAATTTTATCAAAAAAATGACAGAATTGTATTTTCCTCCCCTGCTCGGTTTTCCCTCTCCCGCGTCTCCCCTTGCGTAAATTCCCGATTTAGTTTATAATATCACAGACGTTTTTAATCCGGGAGACGCCGTCGGAGACGTTTCCTTGCAAACAACAACTCGCCAATACAAATCAATATGGACGATAACAATTCAACTACAAATACAACTCAAACGCCTGTTGCTCAACAGCCGGAAATCGACTTGAAAAATCCGTTTTTGGCGGCGCTTTTGTCGTTTGTCTTGCCCGGCGCCGGACATTTTTATCAGGGACGCATCGGCAAAGGAATCGTCTTTTGCGTCTGCGTTTTAGGGCTGTTCATCTACGGGCTGGTTCTCAGCAGCGGAGACGTCGGCTGGGGTCGAGCGATGTACTGGAAATGGACGCCTGACGACCACCGGTTTTATTTCCTCGGACAGGGGTGCATTGGCGCGCCCGCCCTGCCCGCCTTGATTCAGTCCAATCGAGTTAAAAACGGCGAAGCTCCGCTGCTTCACGGATTCATGGCTCCGCCGATTTCCTCCCGATACGTGGTCAACAACCACGGGAAACTGGAGTACGCAAACCTCAGCGCAGATAGTCTGGCTGAACAAAACAGCAAGTACAACTTCACGTTCCATCAAATCCGAAAATCGCTCAATAAAGATTTTGAACTCGGAACGCTGTTTACCACGATCGCCGGGCTGCTCAACCTGCTGGTCGTTTTCGACGCCGCCGGCGGAATCGTTATCGAAACGGAAGACAAGAAAAAGAAAGCAGCAGACAAGAGGCAGTAGTGGAGCGCTTTGCGCCAATTACTAATTACTAATTACTAATCACTAATTACTAATTAAATTCTCATGGACATCGTTTATTATCTCCACCTGATCCCCTTGACTTTAGGCATAAGCTTTATTTATGCCGGGACGCGCTGCGAAGACGTCAAGAGCATAATTCGACAGGGATTTAGAATCAGCCTGAGCATATTCATGTTTTTGCTTGTATCGCTGTTGATATTTTGGGCTTGTTTTGGTTGTTAAAGGACAGTACAAATGCAAATCACTATTCTGGGCGGAGGCTCTGTCGGATACGCAATCGCGGAAACGCTTTGCAACGGTTATCACAGTATTACCGTTGTAGAAAATAACCCTCAGCGTGCGGAACGCTTTAAAGAACTTGACGTTAAATTGATTGTTGGCTCTGCCGCAGATCCAGGCATACTGTTTACCGCTGGCGTTGCGACTTGCGATTTGTGTCTGGCTGTTACAGGGGTTGAAGAAATCAACGTCATTGCCGCGTCAATCGCCAAGTCCCGAGGCGCAAAAAGAACCGTCGCCAGAATTTATTCGCCTTATATCAACAATCTGGGCGTATTCGACTATCGCGACTATTTTCATATTGACCGTTTGGTCAGTCTGGAACAGCTTACCGCATTGGAACTGGTTCGGCTTGTCCGCCGATCCCAATCGCAGGTTTTGGATCTGGTCAGCCGCGGCGAGCTGGAAGTCCAGGAAATCCACATCGAAGAAAACTCTCCTGTTATCGGCGTAACATTAAGAGAGCTTCGGCTGCCGGCAAAAGTGCGCGTCGCGCTTCTCAAACGAAACGACTCCGCCCGACTTATGACGGCTAACGACGCCTTTGAAAAGGACGATGTCATCTCTCTCACCGGAACGGCGGAAGACATCATTACCGTATCCAAAAAGTATTTTAACGCCAAAGCTCCCAAAGCGGAACGCGTCATGATTATGGGCGGTGGAGAAACCGGCTATTACATCGCTCAAGCTTTAGAACACGCCAATTTCGAAGTTGTTTTGTTTGAACACGACAAGGCGCGCTGTGATTTTTTGGCGAAACATCTTTCTAAATCCGTTTCCGTTGTTCATGCCAACGGACTCAGCCGACGCGATCTGGAAGAAAATCAAATTGATTCCGTCGATTCCTTTATCGCCTGCACCGGCGACGACGAAAACAACATCATGGGAGCCGTCGAAGCCAAAGAATTGGGCGCAAAACAGGTTTTTGCCGTCGTTACCCGACCGGATTACGCCGCAATCGTGAAAAAGTTGGGGATTGACCGCGTCGTCAGCCCCAGAACCGTTATGGCAAGCCGCATTCGCGGGCTTCTCAACTCTGGAGCCGTTCTCATGAGAACCCAGCTTGCCAATCAGTCAGACATCGAGGTTATCGAAGTTGAAGTCCTCCCGGGTTCAGAAGCCTGCAATAAAACGATTCGAAATCTCGGCTTGCCCCAGCAGTGCCTCATTGCCGGAATTAACGACCAGGGTTTTGTTCTCGCCCCGGACGCCGACTACACCATCAAACCCGGCAACCTGATTATCATGCTCGTTCACAACCAGGTTTTTGAACAGGCTCTGGAAAAATTCAAGGTTTAACGGTAAAAATAGTCTGGAAAAATCGCCTGCATACAGTTGCCTTTCCATCTGGAAATCAACTCGGATTATTTCAATATAAATCTGTTTATTTGTATGAGCTTTCGCTCTTAAAACGTTTTATTATAGTATATTCTGATATAATCGCCATCTATTCAAATAATTAAACATTTTTTCGAGTTTTTTTGAATTCCAGCGCTAAAAATGAAAAAGTTATGCTATAATATAATAAATTATGAAAATAGTAAAAATGTATAAAATACACTATTACAGTAGACAAATTTTCACCTGTTGGAAACAACGTTTTTTTAATGAATTGAGGTTAACATGAAAACCTTTCAGAATGTTACATTGCGTTTTTGCGCGTTGATTGCAGCGCTGGCGCTGTTTGCTCAGTCTGTTCAGGCAGATCCGGTTTTGCGCGGGTACTGGACGTTTGACAACGACTCTGTCGACGGAGGCTCCATTACTGAATCTTCAGGTTATCAGGCGGCGGGAACGCATAATGGCGTACTTGTCGGAAGCGGCATTTCCTTCAACCCCATTACCGGAGAATCGGGCAACCATTTGCCTACTGGCAATTACATCTCGTTCACACAAGATTCCTATGCATATATTCTGAACACTCGCGTTACGGCAGAAAGCGAAACATACAAAGACTCCTTTGACTTTAACAGCGGCTCTTTTACAATTTCCGCCTGGGTTAAGGGGCTTCCGGATGCTAACTGGGAACCGTACATTTCCAAATACGGTGAAGGCGGGTACGGTTACCAGCTTCGTCGTAAAAGCTCTTCTTCAGGTCCAACATTAACTTATCGTAATGGTTCAGGAAGCAACCGCACAGAAGAAGTAGACGATCCCGGTTCAAACATTTCTGGAGCATATACAAACCTGAATGACGGCGAATGGCACAACCTCGTTGCCGTCTATGGCGGGACGTACCGCGAAGTATATATGGACGGTAAGCTCATTACCCGCATTGCCGACACCGTTGAAAACTGCAGCGGCACAAATGAGCCGTTGGTTTTCAGCGGTCGTTACAACGGTTCCAGCAAAGCGTACGAAGCTTTTGCCAACATTTCTCTGGACGATGTTGCGATTTATTCCGGCGCGTTGAGAAATAACCAGGTTTCATACATTAGCGCCGGCGGAGATCCTACTCAAATTGCTGACGTTGAAGCTGGAACGAAAACGATTACTATTGGTCTGAACTCGATGGTCGGATCAGACGGCGTAACGTATACTCGCAGCGGCAACATTTCCCGCAATTGGCTCGACGAAGATATGCACTTTGACGGCAGCTCTTACCTCAGAACCAACCTCCCCGTCGGGTCGGCTGGGTTTAACGGTTCGTTTACCGCGTCTGCCTGGGTAAAACTCGAGGGCGAAAACCTGACAGGCGACAGATCGATCTTTGGCAACAATGCTACGGGAGATGGCTTAGGACTTCACCTGATTGTCCGAGACGCGCATCCGCACTTGGGATTTTACGGTAACGACCTGCAAGCGTCCAATGTAACCCTTAATACTGGCGAATGGTACTACCTTACCTGGCAATACGACGCAGCGAATCAAACGCAAAAGATTTATCTCGCCGGCGAGGAAATTGCCAGCCGAACTGGAGCAGCTGCCTTTGCTGGAACCAATGTTCTGGATATCGGAACCTCCATGGGCGGCGGTTATTTAAACGGCAACCTGAAAGGCATTTCCATTACAGACGGAGTTTTGACTGCTGATCAGATTAAAGCTCAGATGAACGCTCCGGCAACTCCACACGTTGAAAATTTTGACTGGGGTAAAAATACTAACGAATGGTATAACGGCGGCGGAGCTTCCCTGGGCAATCTCCATGATTATGGAACCTTTAAGGCTCTGTCCATGTATCATGCGCCAGATGATGCCGCGGAAAAGACCATTTACGAACAAGCCAATTCTGACGTAACTACCGGCATGCTTTGGGGACCGACGTTTACCGTTGCTTCCGACGCTCCTGCCGATACCGTCTTTTCCGTTGACGTTGTCGGCGGTAACGCGGCGTTAGACGTTACTAGCCGTGGAAACGGCGGAGCTGGAGTTGCTCTGTGGGATTTGACAACCGGCGACTACGTTCGCGATGCAGATAACAACGTTCTTTACGGCAATGGAAACAGCAGCGACACTCCAAAGCACACCGATATTTCTCTTGATGGACGTCAGGGACACAACCTGGTGGTTGTTGCCATTGACCGCAGTACCGGAGGTTGGGGTTGGGCTGGACCATCCCAATTGACAGTTGACGCAAATCAAGTCAGCGCTATTGCCGACGCGGCGCAGCATCATATTGTTCTTAACAATTTCAACTTCGACACCGCTGGCGAATTTAGCGGCATGTACGAAGTTGACGCTGAAGGGAACAGACTCCCTTCCGTTTCTAACTTTACCAACGGAAGCAGAGGAAACGGCGCGATTACCAATTACTATGTTGACGAATCTGGGTCGATTGAAGCTGGAGTCAAGGGATTCCTCAGCACCGGTTCTGTAAACGGCGGCGAAGAAAGCTCTGTGGGCGTTCTTCGTTCCGATCCGTTCCTCGTTCAGGGCGACATTATGGAATACTATATCTCAGGCGGCAACAACATCAACAACAAACACCTGGATTTGGTTGACGCTGACTCAGGAGAAGTTTACCGTTCCGCGACCGGCAACGACACCAACGATTTTAAATACGATTTCTGGAGTCTGAAAGGTCTGGAAGGCAAGTCAGTTTATATTCAAGTTGTTGACTCCGACGGAGGAACCAGCTGGAGCCATTTGGAACTCGACCAGATTCGTCAGATCAAATTCGCCCCGACGGCGGCTGAAGTTCAAGCGGCTAACAATTCGTTGAAATCTCGTAATTTGCCATACTACGAGGTTGAACCTGGTTTTAACGCTGATTCTTATAACCTGGAAGGAACGGGCGTTACCACATTGGACGAACTGACAAACTACATTACCGGCGGAGCTGAGCCAACAAATAAAGACATTCAACTTGTTTTAGACAATTACAAAGCTGACGAAGGCGCGCCTGTTGGCGTTAACGTTTTGTCGGTTTTGAATGTTGAATCTTCCGGCATGTACACCTTGGCTGTCGGCAACGACGAACCGTATAAACTCACGCTCAATGGTTCTACGATATTTGAATCGACAGGCTCTGCCGATTTGGAATTCATCCCGCTGCTGTTAAGCGAAGTTGGTCAATACTCGTTAAACATGCTTTATTTGGATCAGTCCGACGAAGGAGCTTCTCTTTACCTGGCAGAAGGCGGTTACGACGCGTGGAACAGCGCTTTCTCACTGCTTGCCGGTTACGGAGACAGCTACGTTCTGGCGTACGCTCAAAACGTTGACGCCAACAAGATTCCGGAACCGTCCACCTGGGCGCTTCTGATTCTCGGCACGGCTGGACTGCTGTACTGGCGAAAAAGAAAGTAACATTCAACCCGCGAGTGTAACTCGTGGGGGTAAAACTCAGCGTAGATAAACATAAAGCGGGAGGAAACTCCCGCTTTTTTCTTTAATCAATCCAAACTCAGACAGTTTGTAAAAGGATTACAATGCTTATTTATCATTCAACGTTTCCGCCCTGAAAGCGAACGTATTTCGGCAGTTCGCCAATCAGCGGACGCAGGTATTCGATGCAGGCGTCTGTAACGAACAGGTTTTCGTCGTCGATGAATTCGTCAGGCATGGGCTTGGCGCCGATAGCGACGTCTTTCAGCGGGGCGGTTCCCAGCGAGTACTTGTAGGGGCTGGTCGAATCGCGTTCGATGGTAACCATGACGCCCGTCGTGCCTTCAACCGCCAGTTCGACAGCGCGCTTTCCGCAAGCGTACGCTTCGTCGATGTCAGACTGGTTGGCTCTGTCGGCAGCGCACATCTGAAGGGATTCCGTAACCTGGAATTCGCCGCGCCAGCCGAATTCTTCCTTGATCATCTGGTGCAACATCATGGCGGCAGAGGTTCCGCCCATGGCGCCGAATTCGATGTTGGAGAATTTGTCAGCCGTCTTGGACGCGCTGACCGGGGTGCCGTCAGCGTAGCAGACGCCTTCGCCGCAGACGATGCTCACCCAGCCGAACTGATCGTAAACTTTTTTGACCTGTCCGAGGAACTTGTCTCTGTCGAAGGCGCGTTCCGGAACGAGGATGATATGCGGGGCGTCGTCGCAGGAATCTTTTGCCAAAGCAGCAGCGGCGGGAAGCCAACCAGCGGATCTGCCAACCGTCTGGAAAATGACGTACTGGTCAACGCGCTTCATGTCGCGAGCGAGCATGCCTGCCTGTTTGACCGACATGGCAACGTAACGTCCGGCAGAGCCGAATCCCGGCGTATGATCGGTGCAGCAAAGGTCGTTGTCAACGGTTTTCGGAACGCCAACGCCGCGCAGTTCCCAGCCCTGTTCTTTGCAGTACTGTTCCATACGGCAAATCGTGTCCATCGTGTCGTTTCCGCCAGCCAGGAAGTAGTAGCGAATGTTGTACTTCTTGAACATCTCCAAAGCGGGGGCGAAATCGCCTTCCTGGAGCTTGTGTCGGCAAGAGCCAAGAGCGCTGGAGGGCGTGTACTTCAGACCTTCGATAATCGCGGGATCTTCTTTGCCCAGATCGATAACTTCATTTTTCATGAACCCTTCGATGCCGTAGCGCATGCCGTAGACATGTTCAATGGCTTCCTGTTTAAGGGCTTCCTGAATAACGCCGCACAAAGACGAGTTAATAACCGAGGTCGGACCGCCGGACTGACCGACAATAGCGTTTCCTTTAAGCATTTGAAAATACTCCTTGATAAAATATGGGGTAAATGAGTTTACACTTCTAATCGAACTCTTATGTTCAATTATACCCACAATAATTTTTTTGGGAATACCCTTATATAAAAAATATATGGAAGGATGTACGGTTTTTAGAATCGTCTTTACTCGCCGACTCGATAAATGCCGACTACGGCAGGCGGATAGGCGCGAATATCCCAGTTAGAATCGGGCGTAAGCGTTTTGATGATTTCCCAGTCAAACCGCTGATCGGATTCGACAACAAACAAACTTCCTTTCGGAGCCTGTTTCTGCAAAGAACAAAACAACTCAGCCAGATCGTCCCATCGGCTGATGAAAAACTCGTACGGCGGACAGATAAAAACCGCCCATGGGGCGTCCTGGGGCAAGGCGTCCCGCTTTTTATTCCAGATGAAAACGTTGCCCGTATGGAGATTTACGGAATCCGTCAGCCCCAAAGTTTCGATGTTCTTTTTGATTGTTTTCGCCGTTGGAAAGTGCATCTCGACAATCTGACCGCCAACGGCTCCGCGGCTAATCGCCTCTAAACAAACAGCTCCCGTTCCGCCGAACAAATCCAGAACAAACTTCCCCTTAACGTCCGTTCCAATGAGGTTGAATACGGATTCCCGAACGCGGTCTTTCATGGGTCGAACGCGCATGTCGCCAGCGTATTCCAGCTTTCTGCCGCGAAACGTCCCGCCGATTATTCTCAAACCAACGGAATCCACCATAACGCCCGCCAGGTTTTTACTGGATTTTTTCGTCTTCTCTGATTTTTTTTCGAATTTTTGACTCATTTGATAAAATCGCGCTTTTCTTTATTGGGGAAATTTGGTAAAATACAAGAGCAAATCCGATTGTCCGATTTGCATAAAATTGAACGACAGGGATTATTCTTGCCGTCAGTTTATGGTTATAGCTATCACATATTATAGCATATTTAAAAGAAATTCCTAACCCCCAACAACTACGGATTAGAAAAAGGAACACAAAACCATGAGATTATTTAGTTTGATTCTTAGCGTTGCGTTGCTTTGCAGCGTCAGTTTTGCTCAGCAGACAAAAGCTCCGGCAACTCCCAACGCCCCATCTGCAACTGCCGCAGGAGCCGGTCCCGCCGCACAGCGGTTCCATAAACTGTCTGACCAGGCAAAAGAATACTATCAGAAGTTTATGGCGTTTGAAAAAGAGTACAGAACTGCCACGCCCGCTCGACAGAAGGAGATTCAGGCAGAAGTTCAAAAGATGGCTGAAACCATTCAGACGTTCAAAGCCCCTTTGTTAGCCGCCGCTAAAGCCGCGTTCAAGGAAGCCCCCAACAAAGACGAAGCCGTTAAAGCGTTCCTGCTCAACAACATCGTTATGATGGTAAATTATGACGATTACGAAAACGCTCTGAAAGAATGCGACGAGCTGATTCGTCTCGGTCTGGTTGAACAGCCGATTTTCGAAATCGCAGCATTCTCTGCATTCAACTCCAACCAGTTTGCCTATGCGGAATCGGCTATCAACAGCGCGAAAAAACTGGCGGCAGCCGCTCTTGATCGCGCTAAAAAACAGGGTAAAACCCAGGCGGAAATCAACAAAGAAGGCATCGGACAAGTTCACCCCGGCTTGGCTCAACTGGAAGAGAACCTCCCGTTCTACAAAGAAGCCTGGACTAAAGAAAAGGCTCTGCGACAAGCGCAAGCTAATCAATGCCCCAGAGTAAAATTGCAGACCTCCGCTGGCGATATAACCATTGAACTGTTCGCCAACGAAGCCCCCAATACCGTCGCCAACTTCATCGAACTGGTAAACAAGGGATTCTATGACGGTCTGACTTTCCACCGCGTCATGCAGGGCTTTATGGCTCAGGGCGGAGACCCGAAAGGCAACGGAACCGGCGGTCCGGGTTATTTCATTCCTTGCGAAGTTGACAATCCCAACGCTCGCGTTCATTTCCGCGGCTCGCTCTCAATGGCGCACGCTGGAAAGGACACCGGAGGAAGCCAGTTCTTCATTACCTTCGTTCCAACCAAATGGCTGGACGGCAAACACACCGTTTTCGGTCGCGTTATTTCCGGTTTCGAGAATCTGGCGAAGATTACCCGCGATCCCGATCCTAAAACCCCAGGATTTGAACCCACGAAAATCATTAAGGCTGAAGTTACTTACATGCCGCCTCAGCTTAAACTCCCACCGGTTAAGAAACTCCCCGATAATCGATAATTCAACTCGAATTACAGATTGCCGACTTTACCTAATTTATCCCCTTAGCTATGAGTAACACGTCAGAAAACGAATTGGAACAAAATCCCGCTTTGAACGGCAAAACCATTTTGATCGTCGACGACGATCCTGAGATTGTCGAGTCGGTAAAAATCGCGCTGCAGTCTGAAGGCTATACGGTGTTTTACGCCCGCGATGGAAATCAAGGCTTGGCGTTGGCAGAACGAGAGAATCCCGATTTGATTATTCTTGACATGATGATGCCTAAACGCAGCGGATTTCTCGTTTTGGAAAAACTTCGCCGAACCCGCCGCGTTCCCATTCGTATTATTATGGTAACAGCCAACGAAGGAAACCGGCACAAATCGTATGCTGAAACGCTCGGCGTTGACGATTACATCCGCAAGCCGTTCGCCATGGACAGGCTTCTGGACAGCGTCAACCGTCTGCTGGGACAAAATACGGAATCGTAATAAAAGCAATTCGTAGTATTTACAAGCCGGAAATTCGCTTTCCGGCTTTTTTATTTAATTTCAATGTTGATTTTCCAGTAAAAAAACGCTATATACTGGAAAGAGCAATTATAATTAATAATACAGTTCCATTTGGACGGTAATTTATTCCCCCCCCCTTATAAAAACTGATATGAAACGAATCCTCGCAGTACTGACAGTTTTATTTTTGAGCGCAGCGACTTTCGCTCAACAGACGGATTTCCTCTCAAACAATCCTTTTGACGGAGGATTTGACAGTGGTTTCAATCTTGGCGGTAACAGCGGTTTCGGCTCCAATTCAAAGCGAGAAACCGTCTCCGTAACCGGGAAATTCATTCAGGATTCAAATTCCCCCAGTACAGGCAAACTGCTATTGGAAGCGGTCGTTCCTGATGGTTTCCACATGTATTCTATTACTCAAAAAGCTGGAGGTCCGTACGCAGCCAAGATTACTCTTGACTCCTCCGCTGACTACTCTGCTTCCGGTCCGTTTACCGCTCAAACGCCGCCGCAAGTTCAAAACGTAGACTATTACGACGTCCCGATTGAAGAACATCGAGGGACGGTTATCTGGACGGCGCCGATTAAGTTCGCCTCCGGCGTTGATCCATCCACGATTGAAATTAAAGGAAAACTATCCTATCAGATTTGCGACGACGTCAACGGCACGTGTCTGGAACCGTCGGATGCGGCGTTTTCAGCTAAAGCCGTACCCGGGTCAGCGGTTGCAATTGCCCCTGCAGACGCCAGCGCTATTCCAGCTCCAGAACTTTCCGATCCCAAAGGACAGCGGCCTGACGCCGCAGCCTCGCCAGACGCCGCTCAGCCCGCTGACGCCTCTGCCGGATTGGGCGGGTATTCCACTCAACAACTGATTAACTGGTCGATTATGGCGTTTTTAGGCGGCTTGATTCTCAACGTCATGCCTTGCGTTCTGCCGGTTATCAGCTTAAAACTGATGGCGTTTATCGATCAGGCGGGCGAATCCAGAATTCGCGTGTTTATACTCAACCTGTGGTACGTTGCCGGGCTGATGGCGGTATTCGTCTTCCTGGCGTTTCTGTCAACCTATGGGCTGTCGCTCTTTACCGGGAAGTTCACCTCCGACGCCGGCATGGGCTGGGGCGAGATGTACGCCTATACCTGGGTTCAAATTGTCATGTGCTCATTTATTTTTGTCATGGCGTTGAGCATGCTCGGCGTTTGGGAAATCCCGATTCCCGGCTTTTTGGGATCAGGAGCAATCAACGACGTCCAGCAGAAAGAGGGCGCAATCGGCGCTTTTACCAAAGGGATTTTCACAACGCTGATGGCTGTCCCCTGCACCGGTCCGTTTATCGGTCCGATTTTGGGCTTAACCATGGGCGCGCCGCTGTCGTTTACCATGCTGATTTTCTGCATGATCGGCTTGGGCATGGGATTCCCCTATCTTCTGGTTGGCGTCTTCCCCGGACTGCTTTCCTTCCTGCCCAAACCCGGAGCGTGGATGGTAACCGTTCGAGAAATCATGGGGTTCCTTTTGCTGGGAACGACAGTCTATTTCTTCAGAATGGTTCCTGCAGAGCTGATGGTTCCCGTCCTGACGCTGCTGTTTTCACTCTGGTTTATTTGCTGGATTGTCAACAAGATTCCGTACGGCGCAACGTTTGGACAACGGCTTCTCAATTGGTCTATTGGGATTTTAATTGCAACTTTGTCAACCGGCTGGATGTTTCACGCCTACACAGCAGACAACAGCTTCCCGTGGTCGGAAACGTTCTATTCCGACTCCAAATCCAACGGCGGCAACCCGCTTTTAATCGCCGCAGAAAAAGAACGTCTGGCTGGTCGCACTGTAATGATCGAGTTTACGGCAAGCTGGTGTCCCAACTGCAAAGCGAATTTGTATACTGCCATTGAAACGGACGACGTTGAAGAGTTTATCCGTAAAAACAACGTCTGCGCCATGATCGGCGACTGGTCTCGCAAGCCGCAAAACAGCGAAGATCCAGACGTCATCAAACAGGCGCTCAACTTTTTCGGTCGACAGTCTATTCCAATGTTGGCAATCCTGCCCGCCGACGGTCGCGACCCAATTCTGCTTGACGGTCCAATTACAAAAGGGCAGCTCCTTAAAGCCCTCAACGACGCCCAGTCCAATCCAAACGGCAAGCAGATTAACGAAGACATTAAAAACTCCTATGAGAACATTGAAAGCCACTAGCTGTTAGCTGCTAGCTATTAGTTTTGAAACCAGTAACGCTTAGCGGTTAATGTTAAAATGGAAGCATAAAACAAAAAGCTAAAGGCTAGAAGCCAGGAGCTAATAGCTCGCAACTAAATCATGATTGAAACCTCAGATCTGACGAAAGTATACGGTTCGCTCAAGGCGGTGAATTCCCTTAACCTGTCTTTGAAAGAAAAAGACGTTTTTGGGTTTATCGGACCCAACGGGGCTGGCAAGACAACCACGATGAGAATTCTGGCAACGCTTCTTCAGCCGTCATGGGGCGAGGCGTCGATTTGTGGGCAGTCAATCTACACAAACCCGCGGGAAATCCGACGGCTTATCGGGTACATGCCAGACTTTTTCGGCGTCTACGACGACATGAAAGTCATAGAGTATCTGGAGTTTTTTGCCGCAGCGTACAGAATCAACGGCGATCAGCGGCGCAAACGCTGCAACGAGATGCTGGAACTGGTCGACCTCGGCTACAAACGCGACGCTCTGGCGACAAGTCTGTCACGCGGCATGACCCAGCGCCTGGGCTTGGCTCGCGTTCTGCTTCACGACCCGCAGGTATTGCTGCTTGACGAACCCGCAAGCGGCTTGGACCCGCGCGCGAGAATTGAAATCCGCCAACTGCTCAAGCGTCTGCGCGACATGGGCAAAACGATCATGGTTTCCAGCCACATTCTGCCGGAGCTAGCGGACGTGTGCAATAAAATCGGGATCATCGAACGCGGAACGCTTCTGGTTAACGCCGACGTAACAGACGTCATGAAACAGGTTCGTCAGAATGTTACAATTCTGATCGGAGTTCAAAACAAGCCCGGCAAAGGACTTGACGAAGCCGGTAAAGTTCTCGAATCAACCGGAATGACTCAAAATATTGCTCTTTTGGAAGATCCTGCCGTTGGCGCGAGGCTTCGCGTTACGCTCAAGCCGGAATATCCAGACTATTCCCCGCTGTCAACTGCTCTGATTCAAAACGGATTCTCGCTCACCCATTTCGCCGAGGAAGAAATCAACCTCGAAACGGCGTTCATGGCTTTGACAAAAGGAATCACCGCATAACTGCGATAAGCATCAGCGTTTTTATCGCCAACTATAGATTTTCAAGTATTGCTGAAATCTGACAACTCGGAGTTGCGTTACACTCCGAGTTCACCGTTCAGACGCCGCGATTCTGTTCCCAATCCATGCGTATATTCTTCGCATAACGACGTTGAAAACGATGTATGCAATCTGTATTAGCAACGCATTAAAAACCATTGATATTGCGGGTATTATCGGTGCAATGCGAATTATAGCCACCAAAGGGAGACATAATCCGCAGATAGTTAAAAACAACAACGGGAACATAATCCATAACGTAAAGATCGCAATTTGACGCCATATTTCTACATGAGACTGCCATAAAGCGCTCAAAAAACGATTATTGGAAGTGGAATCGGCGCGGTTTGAAAAGTCAAATAGCGACAGCGGAACATATTCAGGATTAAAACAATAACGCAACCCGGACAGCGTCATTGATATTATAATTGCTATAAACGAAATCACGCTGGAAAGAAATAGAATGTACGGCAAGGTTGTTATAAAATTTACGATGTAACCTAAAGAAATATTAAAATCCGAATGAGTAACGCTAAAATATATTGCTGAAAATATCCATGCTGAATAGATCAACGCACAAGTTGCAAACAACATCGCGCTGAAATTGTTTATAAAAGATGTACGAAGTCTTTTTATCCCGTCGGCTTCAGTTTCGATGACGCTCATAATCAAAACGCAAAATGTATAAATAGAATAGAATAATATCCATATTACACTTAGCCATTTATAATCAGAGAGATAGTTAGGAATTAGTGAATTTATTGGATTCTTATACTGATGAAAAAACAAGTCTAACAGCATAAAGAATAACGCTATATTCACAATGCCGATTAAAAAGTTTAACTGGAATGATATTTCGGGTTCGGCAGATTCTGTCGGCATCTCGTTGTTCATTTTACTCCTCGTATTTAAATTCGCGGACGGTTCCGTCGGAAAAGATCGTTCTGAAAACGCCGGGGGCGAGTTGTTCGTGTTTGTCCATGAACAGGTATTGCAGATTAACGCGCTGGCGGTATTCGTCGTAGGCGCGCTTCACCGCCTTAACGGATTCTCTGAGTTGTTCGTCGGTCTGGCAGGTCAGGTCAGCGTCGCCCATCCAGCTTTTGCCGTCCGACTTGAACTTGGAATAGAAGTAGAACACGGGGCGTCCGTTGAACTCTTGCAGTTTCAGTTCCGCCGTCTTGCCTTTAAGAGTCGGATTGACGGTTGCCGTACAGGGGTTTTGTAACAGAATCCCGTTGTAAACCAGCTGACACATCGGGACGGTTCGTTCAACCAACGGCATTTTGGACGAGTCGATAATGTCGTTAAACGTTGCGTAGAGGCAGTAGTCCAGATTGGAAACGACGTGATCAAACGCGCCTTCCGAGCCGACGGCGCCGAAGTTCTTTTGTCCCTGAGCGAGAATCTTTTTCCAGTACTCGACGCATTCCCGTTTATTGAGCGGGTGATTCTTGTCCCAACATTCGCGCGGGGCAACGGTCGAAATGACGTCGATGTAATGCACGCCGCGAAACCCCAGCTGAGCGATTCGCAGCAGGTCGTTTTGCGTATAGCGTTCGTAAACCGGTTTGGGGCACAGATTGTACATTCTCCCTCCGCCCCAGGTTGTCAGCGGATGATTAATCGTCCCGTCGCGATTGACAAGGCACAGATCCTCGTTCCATGAATCGGCGATTGAATAGCCGTCCGTTGAATTCGTGTGACACGTTATCTGATACCCCATCGATTGGGCTTTTTGGATGAGAGCTTTGAGTTTTTCTTCGCCGCCAAGACGCTCGTCGACGGGGAAGATTTGCGGGTATCGACCGTCGTGCCCGCCGATATTCCAGCCGACCAGGCAGAACTCCGCCTTGTCGATTCCCTGACGTTTGAATTCGTCCATGATGTCGGCGACGCGGTCGAAGTCAATGGCGACTTTCATTTCCGGCTCGGTTTCCGGCGTCTGCTCCGCTACGGGAGACGGAACCGGTTTCCAGCCCAGACGAAGGCGCACTTCAACCGATTCGACGGCATATTGAAGTTCAGGATTGTTTTTAACTCGTTCCGCTAACGGGCGACATTCCCCGCGGTCAAGCTGATATTGCCGATACCGCCGGGCGACGTCGGAATACGTCCCGTCACGACCGAGAGGGTAAACGTCAATAATAACGTCTTCGTACGGTTTGACGCCATTGAACGTAAAGCGCAGGCTGAGCGAGTATTTTCCGTCTTTGAGCTGAACGCGCGGGCGGTAATCGTACGGCATTCCCTTAACGACGACCAGACAGCAGCCGGCTTTTGGCGTCTTGAGTCCCAGCATCGGCATCGGCACGACGCCCGGCGAATACAAGCCCTCTTTCTGATCCCGAAACGTGATAAGCTGCCCTTGCGAGAGAACGAAAAAGCCGTCGTCGCCGACAGACGCTTTGGCAAACGGCGAACAGACGTCCAGATACTTTATATCCGCCCCCACTTCCGCAGGGGTGATTCGGATTCGATAGAAATCGCACTGCGGTTCGGGTTCGCAAAACGACAACGAGACAGAGCCGTCTAATTGAGTCCACCGATAAATAACACAATCCTTTTCCTGAGCCTGACAAACGGTCAATTGAAGGAAAAGGATTGCGAGAGCAAAAAATCGAGTTTTATTCATGGAAATAAATCAATTTTTTTGTAACGAGTTCTTTCTTCTCAGCCAGAACAAGCCGACGGTTCCAAGAACGAGCAATCCCCAGGTGGACGGTTCCGGAACGGCGTTGGCGTCAAGCGATGCGTAAAGCGTATTGCCGTCTACTGATAAATTCCAATAGTAGGAACTCTCCGGCGTTAAAATGCTGTTCCAGAAATCGACGCCGGCTAATTCGCTGTCGGAATCTTGGATAATAGCGTATGTCGCCCCGGGAACGGCGGCGCCGACAGTCAGTTCCAAAATGGAATCGGAAGCAACGTCAAACGAGTTGGCAACGAGTTTATCCATGCCGGTTGAGTCCTGTTCAATTAACAACGTTGACCCGCCGTTAATCTTAAATGCGCCGTCGATAATCAACGTTCCAACGGAGTTGCCGGGCGAGAACGTTGCTGTCGTATAACCGCCATCAAGCGCTTCGCCAACTTCCATAGAGCCTTTGAAATACGTTTTCATATCCAGCCGACCGGAGGAAACAACAAAGCTTTGAGCGTCAACTGCTCCCGCGGCTGCATCAATTTTAAATGCGCCATCGCCAGTCTTTTTAATATTCCCTGTTCCGCTAATCTTGTTGTTAGCGCCAATCGTCAACGTTTTCGTCTGACCGTCAGCAATATTATATTCCAGCGTTCCGTTCTCTCCAATCGAAACGGGACCGTTGGCGACAACAGCGGCGTCGGTAAGCTGAAGAACTCCGCCGTTTATCGCTGTTGTTCCGGTATACGTATTAGCGCCAGAAAGCGTCAGCGTACCATCGCCGGTTTTGGTAAAACCGCCATCGCTTTTAATAACGCCTTCTATGGTTAAAGTACCGGACTGAACGTAAAAGGTTGGCTTTGCGCCACTGTTAATTGTAAATCTGGATTTAATAATGGAATTTCCGGTTGAAGTAACAGTTGCAGTTCGAGTACCGAAATCCAAACCGCTTCCCCCGCTTGAATAACCGTATTCACTTTCAATTACGCCGTTTTGCAGCGTAATATTTTTAACATGCGTATAATTGCTTGGAGTTAACGTGCCTTTGATAGTAATGTCATTCGGAGCGTTGGCATCATATCCGAGCTGGTTAGACACCTGAAATTCCAGTGTTGCGCCAGATTCAACAAGGATTGCGCCAGTTCCAAAAGCGCTTGCTTTGGCGTTGTCAGCCTTTGAAATAATCTTGCCGGCTGAAACCGTCGTTCCACCAGAAAACGTGTTGCGAGCTGTCAGCGTCAGCGTACCATCGCCTGTCTTTTTCAGACCGCCGCTTCCTGCAATTTTACTGTTAATCGTAATTGTTTTATTGGCGTCAATATCAAACGTCGGCGTTTTCCCGCTTGTTAATGTAACAGTCAAAGTCGACGCCCATGTATGGCTTGCCAAAGCGCCAATCGTACCGTCGCCCAAATTGATTGCATGTCGGCTGTTTTTCAGCGTTATGCCGTTAGCGCCAATATTGAGCTTTCCGCCTGTCAAGTTGATTGTTCCTTTAGCCGCCGCTGCGTATCCGTCTGTTTGATTCCAGCCGCCGACCAGCTGAACGCCCTTGAGGTTGGCTTCTCCACCGGAAATGTTTAATTCGCCAGGTCCGTTCCAACCTACGTATACCGTTGCATTGGGAGCGTTAAACGTTCCATCGCTGAGATTATAGCGCGCAGGATAAGGCGCGCCGGTTTCAAAATGACCAATACGAATATTCTGGTCGGTAGAGGTTGTAAAGTTTACTGTTCCGCCAGTTTGATTCAGGATGCCTTGACCGCCGGATTTGCCATTAAATTCTACATAACCAGAAACGTTTAATTCGCCGGATATGTTTAAATAACTTGTACAGGATCCTGTTCCATTAACGGTTAGGCTTTTCGCATTAACAACCCCGTCAATATAGGCGGTAGTTCCATTTGCGCCTGCTTTTTGAATCTGGAATTTATTAACGCTGTTTGTCGTTCCGGAAGCGATTGTCAATTTCCCTTTATTATGGGTAAGATTGCCAGTCGTATAAACGCCGCCGGAAAGGATAATTGTCGACGCGTCGGCATCTGCAGTAACAAAAAGATTTGCTGTCAGCGGTTCATCTGCCGTACCTGCCGGCTGATCGTATTCTCCGTTGCCGGTAAAAGTCGTACCGTCAAAGGAAACATCCGCCTGAGAATAAGCGGTAAGCAAGAAAAGCCCAATCAAAACAGCTGCAATTCGACCGCATGTTAAAATACGGGACAAAGAACGGATTTCGCTTTTTGCGGAATGAGTATTCATTTCGTATTATGGTTGTTGGGGAACGAAAACAGGGACTATAAATCAGGACTGTATAGCGCCGCCATAGACGTATACATTACGCCATTTATATATTTTATTATATTATAATCTGTTTTGGCGAATCTGTCAACAAAATGGGTGAAAAAAGTTTAAAAAAGCAAAAACGGTTTTGGGAGTGGAAGGAAGATAGAAAATAGAGAAGATAAGAAATAGTTGAGAAGTATGGATAACAAAGAGACGAAGCCGGAAAACTCCTCGGATGTTGCCCGCCCTCGGGCGACAACTTGACGGATTTGCCGTCAAGGATTTTCCTGTTGCGGACTATCGTCCGCGATCCAGAAAGATTTTCGGTTTCGTCGTTGGGTTTCAGCGAGTCTTTGGACAAGGCGGCAGCAAGCCGCCGCACTCCCAGACGCAAGCGTGACGCTTGCGTCAACTCCTCACTCCTAACTCCTAACTTCTAACTCGCTTACGCAAGAGTAATACGACAACGCCAAGAACCAGCAGCGCCCATGTGGACGGTTCCGGAACGCCGGAGCCGGGTTCAGGAGCGCCCAAGCCGATGAGGTAAAGACCGTCCGTTCTGCCTTGCAACGCAAACAGGGTTTGATAGTTGCCCAGCAGATCGCTCAGGTCGGTGGTATCGGCGGCAAAGCCGTTGTCGGCAACCAGCTGATATTCAGCGCCTTCTTCCGCCCAAAGAGCGGCGTCGCCGTTTTCAAAGTAAAGTTGGATAATCGAATTCGCGTCCAGCGTTAAAGAACCGTCGTCTGCAACGGTCAACGTATCGAATTCCTGAGAATCCGGATCTGGGTTGTA
>CACXSS010000012.1 GCA_902770245.1 uncultured Planctomycetota bacterium
AGAAAATAAAAGAAGCTCCAACGATAAAACCTATCTTAACACAAAACAGAACTTTGTAAATAACTTTTATTGATTATCATTATACAAGTGCGAGAGGGAGGCGAAGCGGAACTCTCGCTTTGGAGTGCGACGGCTTGCCGTCGCTTTCATAGAAAAAGACGAGAACCTCCGAAAAAGCTGGATTCAAATATAACAGCGCGAGCTAACGCTCGCTTAAGAAAGCGAGAGCTTTGCTCTCGCACTCCGAAAGATTACCGCCTTCCATTTCTTTGCGGCTAATAATTCTTCAGCAGGCGGAACGGCTAAAATTCAACAGCGCCTCAAAGAGCATGGCGCAAAAGCCGAAGAAGAACAATAGCCCCCGCAGCCCCGTTTTCTTTTCCCATTTTTTGTAATCCGTCTTAGACGCAGAAATTTGACTAAAAATTCCGAGAAATTTTAGGGGAATACTTGACTAAATTATATTTTTAGAGTAAAATTAATAAGATGAAATAGCGATATTGTTTTTTCGCTATGCCAACGTTCGATTATTATCGGACTAAAACCTCCATTTTTACAATGCGATTTTTCCCGGAGCAGAACGCTCTGCTTTCCATTATATGAATACAGGCGATATTTTTTTCCATTACGACGTTAGCCCGACGACGTGGTTCTATCTGTCGGCGTTGATGGTAATCGGTATTTACTTTAAGTTTTACCGGGCGCTGTCAGTGCGAAACATGGATTTACTGTCGATTCTTCTTTTCGGACCGTGCATCCTTTTAATCATGCACGGGAGCCTGCCCGGCGGGTCTGTCTGGTTTGTCCGAACAGGATACGTTATTCTTTTTTTGGTAACGCTGTTTTATACAATTCGACTGCTATTGGACTGTTTAATGGTGCGGCGTCCGCTGTTAGAACCGAACCTTAACTCCAGCGGCTTGCGGTTTTCGTGTTTGGCGTTGCTGGTGTTTCTTGCAGGGTCAATTGCCATTTCGCTTTCTCCGTTAGAACTGCGAAAGAATTCTCCGGAGATTGATCATTTCGTTAAACATCCCATTTCTCTGGAAGACTCGTTGAGAATTAACCAGCTCAATAACTCGGAAGGTGAAATAAATCATTTAACTCAACGCGGACCGGGATATCCGTGGTTTCATCAGTTCGCTCTGACGCCGCTGTCTGAACGCATTATTGTTAAACCAGATAAATCAAATCCTGACGTCTCTGAAGAAAATCCGTCAGAAGAAAAGTTAACTGTCGATCAAAGCGTTCCAGATTCCGAGTCGACAGAGGAAGTCAATAACGTTTCCTCGCTGAGCTTTAACGAATCCCAGGTTTACTGGACGAAAATCATCGCGATTTTGGGTCACGTTTTGATCGTTGCTGGAATTATCGCCTTTGGATATTTCCATTTTGGCAATTTCGACACCGGCGTTGCCGCAGCGGTTTTGTATCTTCTCATGCCGTACAGCTACCATTTCCAAACGCGATTGGATCATATCATTCCCGCTGTTTTTTTAATCTGGTCGATGGTCTTTTACCGCCGCCCGTGGATTTCCGGTTTCCTGCTTGGCATGGCGTCAACGCTGGCGTACTATCCGTGGTTCCTGATTCCCTTGTGGGTCAGTTTCTATTGGCGCCGCGGCGTGTTCCGATTTGCCATTTCCACGCTGGCAACAATGGCGATTATGGGATTGACGATTCTGGTTTTCTCGGAGAATCAGGAAGCCTGTAAAAACAACCTGCTCAATATGATGGGATTTGTCGGGCTGATTTTGCAGCGTCCGCAGGGTTTCTGGGACATTGTCGCAGCAGACGTTACGTATCGGATTCCGGTTCTTGCCGCCTATTGCGGGTTGTGTATAAGCCTGTTGTTCTGGCCGCCTCAAAAGAACCTGGGCGTACTTCTAAGCTGTTCCGCCGCCATCTTGATGGGCGCTCAGCTTATTCACCCGTTCCAGGGCGGATTGTATATGGCATGGTATTTGCCGTTTTTAATTCTGACCATTTTCAGACCAAATCTGGAAGACCGCATTGCTACAACGAGCGTTTTTGAAAGTCGGTTCAGAATTATCCCGCGAGCGGCTAAAGAAGTGAAATCTGCATAAAAGAATCTAATTTTGAACTGAAGGGGGCGAGTTTGTTTGCCCCCATTGTTTTTGAATCGTTGTCTGTGAAAGAGAGGGTTTAGCGTCTTTATAATGAACTGCGTCAATTGGATATACGGTTTGAGCGTTTCTCTAAACTTCTTCCATTCCCCCGGCTGGAAAGATTTCTATAAAGGGGTATAATGAAGAAAAAAGACAATAGGGATTAGTAGCGATTGAGAGTGCATAGTGCGTAGCGCCTAGTGAGGGGCGCTCTTTGCGTACTAGCGCTAAGTACTATTCCCTACTCCCTATTCCCTACTCCCTACCATGTACGATTCCTTATTAATATTGACCTACGGCGGACCGGAAACGACCGAACAGATTCGTCCGTTTATTGAAAAAGTTTTGGGTGAACATGCCGCGCCGGCGAGGATCGAGGCGTCTGTCGCCCGATACGAACGCCTGGGCGGGGTAAGCCCGATTAACGAGCAAAGCAGAGCTTTGCTGGTTCGAGTCGTCAATAAGATGATGTCTGTTGAGAACCCAGTTCCGGTGTACTGGGCGACGCTGTATTCCCACCCATCGGTAGAGGAAATCGTCGCTCAAATGGCGTACGACGACCGGAAGAACGCGGCGGTTTTCATTCCAACCCCGCTGGAATCTGAGTACATGAACGGCAAATTCCAAAAGGCGATTGACGCCGCCGTTGACGCTTTTGAGTCGACCAGCAAACCGTCTTTTACGTTTTTGCCGTCGTACGCCTCGCGAGAAGAATTTATTCGCTGCGGAGCGGCTACGATTCTCAAGGGTTTAAAGTTTTTAGAGAATCAGGGCGAAAAGAATATCAAGGTGATGTTGAGCGCTCATTCGTTGCCCGTAACTTGGGCAGAGACTTCAAGTTACGACGCGAGGTTTGGGGAATTAATCGAACGAATTACCAAACAAATCGGGCTGTCAGACGTAATGAAAGTATGGCAAAGCAAGCCGACCGGCGCGCCGGGAGAATGGCTTGGTCCAGACCCGGTCGAGGCGATAGAGAACGTCGCGAAGGACAGCCCGGATTGCGCGATTTTACTCGTCCCTCTGGGCTTTTCGCTCGACAACATGGAAATCGCCTACGATTTGGACTATCTGGCAGCTCAGGCGTGCGAAAATCTGGGCGTGAACTATTTCCGCGCTCCGACGGCGTCTGCCGAGCCGGAATTTGTCGACATGATAATTAATTTACTTTCAGGAGAGTTGCGAGTTGCGAGTTGCGAGTTGCGAGAATAAGAATCAGAACTCAGTTGTGTTTGTTATTAAAATTCTCGCTACTAAAGTTACGCAGTTATCGGGTAATCCTAAAAGTTTTAATAGACTATATAAACTATATTTAATCCAATGAAAACAATTGCAATCGGATCGGGAAAAGGCGGAGTGGGAAAAAGCTCCGTTTCAGCGTTGACCGCTCTGGCGTTAAAGCGGCAGGGACTGTCCGTCGGGCTGCTCGACGCCGATATTTTCGGTCCGTCGATTCCTCATATTTTAGGCGTGGTTGACGGCGCGATAAGCGAAAACGACCTCATTCAGCCGATTTACGTCAACGGAATTGCAACGCTCTCCGTTGGGAACATGTGTCCAACGGACGCGGCGATTATCTGGCGCGGTCCGCTCATTCACAGCGTTTTAGATCAGATGATTAACCATACCAACTGGGTTGATCAGTCCGGGAAAAAGCTGGATTATCTGATTATCGACCTTCCCCCCGGAACAGGCGACGTCCCGATTTCCCTCAATCAGCTCACCACGCTCAACGGGCAGGTTATCGTCTGCACGCCGCAAAAGACCGCGTTGATTGACGCCGTTCGCGCTGTCGACATGGTCAAAAAGATTGAAAAGCCGATGTTGGGGCTTATTGAAAATATGAGCTATTACCTCTGCGACGGCTGCGGCAAAAAGCACGATATTTTCGGTTCCGGCGGCGTCAAACAGTACGCTCAAGCCAACGGACTTCCGTTTTTGGGCGAAGTCCCGTTTTCGCCCGAGATTCGGAAATACGAGGATTCCGGCTCGCTGTTTGACGTTGAAAGCAATTCTGATATTATGGGTATTTTTGATCAGATTGCAGTCAAACTAATTGAACAGGTCAAAGCGAATCCTGTTATGCCAAAGCTGAATATGATGTAGAATCAGTTGCGAGTTGTGAGTAGCGAGTTGCGAGATTTTTTAAAACGCTTGCGTAACTCCTCACTCCCTCCCTTCCCCCCTACCCTACCTACTATGAGTTATCTCCTGATTGATATTGGCAACAGCGCAGTAAAATTGGATTTTGCAGTTGGAACAGAGCAGAAATTCCTGACTCTTCCCAGAAGCGTTCCAGACTGGGAAAAACCGCTTCAAAACTGGTTTGATTCTGTAATTGGTTTGACGTCGAACTGGTCTCAATGCCAGGTTCACGTATCGTCGGTTTGTCCGGAATTGTGGGAACGGCTCAGTCCGCTTATTAAACCGTCTCTGAGTTTAAGATTTTGGAATGATGCCGACGTTCCAATTGAAGTAGACGTTGACGACAAAAACGCCGTTGGTTCTGACCGTTTGTTTGCCGCGTTGTACGCTGCGAGCGTTAAAACCAAAAATCGATCTGCGCTGGTGAGCAATATCGGAACGGCGCAGACTGTCGACGTTGTCTCGCCAGACGGGAAATATCTCGGCGGACAGATTGTCCCCGGCATTCAAATTGCTCTGGAAGCGCTTCATAAAAAGACGGCTTTTCTGCCTAAAATCAGCCGACTTCCCGAAGATTTCAAGGCGTCTTCCTGCGGTAAAAATACTCGTCAAGCGATGGAGTTTGGCGCAGTCAACATGGCGTGCGGAATTCTCGAACGAATGAAACGTCTGGTTAAAGAGGAATTCAATTCCACCCCGGTAATATTCGTTTCCGGCGGAGCGGGCGACCTCATTTGCAGCAACATGGGAATCAAAGCCATTTACGTAGAAAATATGACGCTTCAAGGCATGCTCGTTGCCGCGAAAATGTCTGAACAAAATTGAAATTGAACTCTATTGAGAAAAAGAGAACGAAAAACCAAAGACAGACGTTCTTTTGCGTTTTTCGCTCTCTTTTAGTATTTTAGTCTTTTATTCCTTTTCTCTTGTTAAAAGTCTTATTCTCCCCCTTGACATAAAAAGCGCAATAGATAAAATTGTACGCAATAAAGTATTAGAATGCTGGAATAGGAGTTTTATAGTTTAATCGCCTTTGCTTTCCAGCAATGTATTATTCGTTTTACCCTTTTTTAGGAGAATCAGACTCATGAAGTCAACCTGGATGTTTGCCTTATTGGCAACGTTAGGATTGGCGTTTGGTTCCCAGTTGCTCGCCCAAGAGGCAGCTCCTGCGGAAGCCGCGCCGGAATCCACTGTAGCCGCTCCGGCTGCTGAAGAAGCTGCCCCGGCTGTTGAAGAAGCTGCCCCGGTAGCTGAAGAAGCCCCCGCTGCTCCCGCTGAAGAAACCCCTGCTGCTGAAGAAGCCGCTCCTGCTGAAGAAGCCGCTCCTGCTGAAGAAGCCGCTCCCGCTGAAGAAGCCGCTCCTGCTGAAGAAGCCGCTCCCGCTGAAGAAGCCGCTCCTGCTGAAGAAGCCGCTCCTGCTGAAGAAGCCGCTCCCGCTGCCGAAGAAGCCGCTCCCGCTGCTGAACAAGCCGCTCCCGCTGCTGAAGAAGCCGCTCCCGCTGCCGAAGAAGCCGCTCCCGCTGCCGAAGAAGAATCCGTTAAAGTTCGTGAAGAATTCAACGGAATCTACGGCAAATACTGGCTGCTCGCTCTTGCTGGCGCTATTGCCGCTTTGTGCTTTGCCCGCGCGTTCTACGTCAAGATGAAAGCCGCTGACGAAGGAAACGAAGAAATGGTTTCCATCGCCGCCGCCGTTCGTGAAGGCGCTGACGCCTATCTATGGCAACAGTACAAAGTTGTTGGAATTACATTCGTATTCATTTTCGCCTTCCTGGTCTACCTGGCATTTGGTCTTGGCGTTCAGAATAAAATCGTCCCAATCGCCTTCCTTACCGGCGGTTTCTTCTCCGGCTTGGCTGGCTGGTGCGGTATGAAAACCGCGACCTGGGCGTCCTCTCGTACCGCCGCTGGCGCTATGAAGTCCTTGAATCAGGGTCTTCAGGTTGCCTTCCGTTCTGGCGCTGTTATGGGTCTGACCGTTGTCGGTTTGGGCTTGATTGACATTGTTCTTTGGTTTGGCGCTCTGTACTGGATTTTCCCGCAGTACGGCTGGACCATGTCCTTGACCGAAATCACGGTTGTTATGCTGTGCTTCGGAATGGGCGCTTCCACCCAGGCGTTGTTCGCTCGTGTTGGCGGCGGTATCTACACCAAAGCCGCTGACGTCGGAGCTGACCTCGTTGGTAAAGTTGAAGCCGGCATTCCGGAAGACGACAAGCGCAACCCCGCCACCATTGCTGACAACGTTGGCGACAACGTTGGCGACGTCGCTGGCATGGGCGCTGACCTTTACGAATCCTACTGCGGTTCTATTCTGTCCTCCGCCGCGTTGGGCGTTGCCGCCTTCGCCGCTATGGGCGGTTCAATGGAACTTCAGATGAACGCTCTGTTCCTCCCGATCCTTCTGGCTGCCGTTGGTATTGCTCTGTCGATTTTCGGCATCTTCCTGGTTCGCACCGAAGAAAACGCCGATCAGGGTACGCTGCTCAAGGCTTTGGGCAAAGGCGTTAACATCCCGTCAATCTTCATTGCCGTTCTGTCAGTCGTTATCGGCTACTACATGATGAAGGGCACTCAGGCTGAATACATCGGTTTCTCCGTTGTCGTTGGTCTGTTCGCCGGCATCTTCATTGGCAAGTGGACTGAATACTGCACATCTTACGAATTCAAACCGACCAAGGACATTGCTGAACAAGGCAAGACCGGTCCGGCGACCGTTATTATTGCTGGTATTGCTGAAGGTATGTACAGCACCTGGATGCCGGTCGTTATCGTTGGCGTTGCCACGATTCTGGCGTTCGCCTGCGCGACGAAGGGCGTTTTCAACGACGTCAAATTGTTCGCTTTGGGTCTGTACGGCGTCGGCATCGCCGCCGTCGGTATGCTTTCTACGCTGGGCGTTACTTTGGCGACGGACGCTTACGGTCCGATTGCTGACAACGCTGGCGGAAACGCCGAAATGTCCGAACTTCCGCCGGAAGTTCGTCAGCGCACTGACGCTCTGGACTCCCTCGGAAACACCACTGCCGCTACTGGCAAGGGATTCGCTATTGGTTCTGCCGCTCTGACCGCTCTGGCTCTTCTGGCTGCCTACGTCGAAGAAGTCCGCGTTGGTTTTGAACGTTGGGGCGACACCGCTGTCAAACAGCTGGAAAACAACGAAGCCACCGCTGAACAGCCTGGTTTCTACAAGGTTTCTGACAAGTTCGTCGTTTACTACGCTGGTAAAGCCGCGACTGAAGAAGCTCGTAAAGAAGCTACTTCAGAATGGTTCCCGGAAACCTACCTCGTCATGCCGGATCAGGCTTCCAACCCGCGCGAAGACTCCCCGATTTACAAGGGTTCCGAAATTACATGGAAGCAATCCAACGAAGCCTGGAAGGCTTTGGACACGAAGAAGGGTCCTGCTCTGATTGACGAAGCTTCCGCTGAAGTCATTCCGTTCGTTCCGGCAACCGTTGGAGAACCTGCCGATATGGTTTCCGTCAAAAAGGCCAACATGATGGACTGGATGAACTTCTACTCCTGCAACCTGCTCAACCCGAAAGTACTCGTTGGCGCGTTCATGGGCGCTATGGCGGTCTTCGTATTCGGCGCTTTGACGATGCTCGCCGTTGGTCGCGCTGCGAACGGCATGGTTCTGGAAGTTCGCCGTCAGTTCCGCGAAATCCCGGGCATTATGGAATACAAAGCCAAGCCGGACTACAAACGCCCGGTTGCCATTTCAACTCAGGCCGCTCAGAAGGAAATGATCATGCCGGCTCTGCTCGGTTTGGCTCTGCCTCTGGTTGTCGGATTCTTCCTTGGCGTTACTGGCGTTATCGGCTTGCTGGTCGGCGCTCTGACCTCTGGCTTCTGCGTTGCCGTTTACATGGCGAACGCTGGCGGCGCGTGGGACAACGCCAAGAAGTACGTCGAAACCGGCGCACTCGGAGAAGGCTTGGGCAAGAAGTCTGACGTTCACAAAGCAACCGTTGTCGGCGACACCGTTGGCGACCCCTTCAAAGACACCACTGGTCCGTCTTTGAACATCATCATCAAGTTGATGTCTATGGTCTCCGTTGTTGCCGCTGGTTTGATCGTCAAATACAGCCTCGAAGCGATGGGCATTTTCTAATGACCTGAAAACGCAAAATTAAAAGCGGGCGGAAGAGATTTCTTCCGTCCGCTTTTTTAATTAGTAATGAGTAATTAGTGATTAGTAATTACGCAAGCGCGATACCGAGGTTATCGTTAAGTCTTTTTATTCAACCAATCTATTCTAAAATAAATATCTGTAAAATATAAATATTTTTTTCCCATTCTTCGAACAAAACGCTTTAAATCTCGTAAGAGAAATAAAATACTTTTCAAAATATCAAAGATTTTTTAGGGCAGAGTCTTTATCTTTTGAGAATTTATGCTATACTACATAAGATAGGTAATATTTTAGTAGCGTCTTAGCTGTACTAATTGACATTAATAACATGAGTGATTTATCCAGTTTAGATAACAAAAAGCCCGTTCGCGGGGGAGACGGTTCCTATACGGGGTTGTGTTTGACTGCAACGGTTTTCCTGGGTCTTGCCACGATTGGGGCGTTTGCCGGATCGTGTGTAATTAACGGCATTTCCGGCACGACGCTGGCGACGTTGACGCTTGTTTTTGCGTTGGCAACGATTACCGCGTGGCTTTCGTCTCATGCCGCCCGGCTGCGGCATCGTCTGGTTGAAGCGCAGTCGTGGAAACCGCCTCAATGGGGAAGAGCGGAATCGAACGCGGATTTGGAAAACCCGTATATTATTGAATTTGAGCAGGGGCGTTCGATTCATTTTTGGCTTTTAGGGTTGATTCCAACCGCGATAATTACGCTGTTGGGTATTTATCTGTTTTTTGAACTCAACAAGGGAACGGAAGAGTTTTTTGCTTACGAAACGCCGCAAGCGACTCTGCTGGGAATTTTCGGGTTTATTTTTAGCTGTATCTGGCTGATTTTTGCTCATTCGTTTGAAGCGACGTCAACAGACGATTTGCCGGAATCGACCGGGCTTTCCGGCACGATGAGAGAACTTCAGATTCTCTGCCTTTTAACCGGCGCGATGTACATTGCCAAGTCGTGGATCGGCGCAGGAGAGGCGTGGTTTACGCGGGTTCTTATAATTTGGGCGATTATTGTTGGAGTTGAACTGTTTGCCCGACTGCTTATGGGCTGGCTCAATCGTTCAAAGAACCCGACGCAGTTTACGTCCCCGGTTGATTTAACGTCTCGCAGTTTGATATTTGTCCTGGGCAACCCGATTTCCGGTTTGTTCAATACGTTAGAAAAGAAATACGGTATTTCATTCCGTTCGTCGTGGGCGATTCGATTTGTCGCCCGGGCAACGCTTCCAGCGATGATGATGGTCGTTGTTCTTTCATGGGCGCTGACGTCGATGAGCGTTGTCCGTTTGGGAGAAATGGGCGTTCGTCTCAATTGCGGCGTCGTTTCGGGAGAACCGCTCACGCCGGGCTTGTACTTCAAACTGCCGTGGCCGCTGGGAGAGATTAAAACGTATCCGGTCAAACAGGCGGTTCGCCTTCCGATTGGGTTTGCTCACGACGAAGACGCCGAGCATGCCGGAGACGAGCTGCACGCCTATTTATGGACGGAAACGCACGGCGAGGAATTTGACCTCCTCTTGGGCGCCGGGCACGAAACGATTGTCGTTAACGCGATGGTCGTCTATAAAATTCGAGAAGACAAAGAAGGGTTTATGAAATACGTCTTTTCGTGCCAGAACCCCAAAGACGCCATTGAGGCGTACGGCTATCGCGCGTTGATGGAAATGACCCGTTCCAAAACCATTGAACAGGTTCTGTCGATTGACCGCAACGCCTTTGCCATGGGAATCAAAGACCGTCTGGCGTCCTTCTGTAACAAGAGCGACTTGGGCGTTGAAATCATCGACGTTTGTCTGCTCAACCTTCATCCGCCGGTAGACGTTGCCGAAGATTATCTGGGAGTCATTTCCGCCAAAATCAACGTCAAGGCGAACATGATTAAAGAAGAAGGGCAGCGCGACGTCAAACTGCTTCAGGCGCAGATGGAATCCTATGCTGAAGTCGTCTCGGCGAAAATTGAAGCGAACAAACGCATTTCCGCCGCTCAGGAACGCTCGTCTGAATTCCTCGCCGTGGGAGAAGCCTATAAAGAATCTCCACAGGCTTTTAAGAACCGCTACTGGCTCAATACGATTGAGCAGTCGCTGGCAAACAAGCGTCTGGTTTTAATTGACAAGAATCTGCCGTTGTACTGGGATATGAGTCAGCAGCCGGACAACAAAAAGCCGTCTGCCATGCCCGGACTGATTCAGGCGGAATGAAATGAGCGCTTAGTACTTAGTGCATAGTGCATAGTGCATAGGACGCAAGCGCCTCACAAAATCCTAACCACTAACCACTAACCACTAACCACTAACCACTTACCACTACTGACTAATAATTTAATTACTCAACATAACCCAATTACCAACCATGTCCACAGAAAATACTGTAACAACGTCAAACGTTACCCCGTGGGGGTCTTACATTTTACGAATTGCTATCGGCGTGTTTTTGGTCGCTCTGCTTTTGGCGTACGGCATGTCGTTCCAGGTAAACGAAGGAACGCAGACGGTCGTAACCCGATTTGACCGCCCTGTTCGCACGGTAGAAAAGGCGGGGCTTTACTGGAAGCTCCCGTGGCCCATTGAAAAGGCGCATTCCATCGACATGAGAAAGCGCATTTTCAACACACCGCAGGCGTCAACGCTGACGAAAGAACAGTACAGCATCCAGCTTCTGACGTACGTTGTTTGGAAAGTGGCGGATCCGCTGCTGTATCTGGAATCGCTCGGCAGAGGCGAGACGTTCTCGGAACAGGCGTTAATCCGTTCTGCTGAAAAAGCTCTTGAAGGCGTCGTCGTTGACAGCGAAAACCGATTCGTCGGGAACTACTCGCTTTCGTCTCTTGTCTCGACAAACGAAAAGGAGATTTGCGCCGAGGAAATCGAGCAGAACATTCTTCGAGAAATCAAAGATTCGATTCGCAAGGACTACGGCATTGACGTGTTGCAGGTTGGCATTAAGAGAATGTCCGTTCCGGAAACCAACATGAAAACGATTTTGGAATCCATGCGGGCGGAACGCGTCAAGCTGGCAAGCGAACTGAAAGCAAAAGGCGACAAAGACGCTGACAAGATTAAAAAGGACGCTGACCTAAAGGCGGAAGAGCTTCAAACCGCCGGACGCATGGAAGCCGGCAAGATTATCGGCGAGGCGGAACAGGAAGCGACCCGGATCGACGCCAAGGCGAACAGCTTCGCCCCGGAATTTTACTCCTTCTGGCGATCCATGCAGACGCTTCGCAACACGCTCAACGGCAACGCGACGATTGTCCTTCGCAACGACAACGAATTCTTCAAGATGCTCTTTGAAGAACCCAACAAAGGCGAAGCCCCGGCAAGCGCGCCGGTTCAGCCCGCGCCGGTTCCGTAGTGAGCTTTTAGCTATTAGTTACTAGCTATTAGCTTGACGCTTCGCGGCTCAAATCGGTTATCGGTTATAGTCAGAAGTCAAGATAAAAAAGCTAGGAGCTAGAAGCTAATAGCTAGCAGCTTCCTCCTTTTAACATTGTGAATTAACATTTAATCATATCCCAATCATGGCTCAAAAGAAAACATCCAAAGCCGTTTACGCCGGGCTGGAAGCCGGTATGAAACTATTCCGATGGTTAGTTTTATTGCTGGTGATTCTGTTCTGGTTTTCGGGAATAACGTCGGTGAAACCGGGCAACGTTGGCATGCTCATGCGGTTTGGCAAATTGCAGGGCGAGGGCGACGCACGCATCATGAAACCGGGGTTGGCGCTTGCTCTGCCGTACCCGATTGACGAAGTCGTTCAGACGCCCGAACTGAAAATTGAACAGCTGGAAATCAACGAGATTTTCAAGCCGCTGGACGACAACATGGGGTCGCTGGACAGCATTGACCCGCTTCTGGAAGGCTACGCTCTGACGGGCGACATGAACGTCATTCAAACCAAAATCGTTGTCAAGTACAAGGTGTCAGACCCGATCGCGTTCCGTCTGGGCGTTGACAATCCAGAAGCGTTTTTACACGATATCGTTCTGACGGCGTTCACGCAAACGGCGGCAAACTGGACGATTGACGACCTGCTTCGACAGCGTCAGGGTGAAGACGAACCTGCAGTTGCTGAAAACGAACAGGCAAAGCCGACCACGATTAACAAGCACAGTAACAAACACCATCATCATGCTCACGGACATGACCATGACCACGACGGGCACGATCACGAAGATGAAGCGCTGTGCGAAGTTGACCATTCCGCCCTCGAACAGCAGGTTCGATTTGAGGCGATGAATCGCGTCAATGAACTTGACCTGGGCGTTGAAATCGTTTCCGTTGAATTCAGAGAAATCCATCCGCCGCGGCACGTCAATCAGGCGTTTGAGAACGTTCGCAACGCCAGAACCCAAATTGAAGAACAGCGTTACAAGGCGGAAAAGTACGCCAGTCAGGTTGTTCCCGCCGCGGAAAAAGCCAGTAACGCGATGATTCAGGACGCCAAAGCGTACAAGGAAAAACTGCTGGCTCAAACAAAAGCCATGTACAACCGCTTTGAACCGGTTTATCAGGAATACCAAAACAACAAAGACGTCGTTCGTCAGCGCGTTTATCTGGAAACGCTGGAAGAAGTGTTTGACAACGTCGGACAGCTGCGATTCCTCCCGCCGGAAACGAAAGTCGTTTTACCAGACGAGGGAAGAAAATAGCATTGGAAGGCGGTAATGGAGTGAGCGTTAGCGAACGGAATTACGCATTCGCCGTTAGGCGAACATAATAGACAACAGTCAGTAGTCGATTTGTTACTTCTCGCAACTCGCAACTCGCAACTCGCTACTAAAAGAACAAACGTTTATCACAAGCATACAGGAATTTGAATATGTCAACTGTAACTCCAATACAGGAAACCGGCGCTTTTAATAATCCGTTATCGAAGCGAATTCGAGAATTAGAGGCTCCGCTGACCGTTCAGGAACGGGCGAAAATCGTCATTCAGCTTGGTTCAGCCATGTTGGCGGGCGGATTGCTGTGCGTCGGTCTGTGGCAGAAATATTACGGCTCCGCCGGCATGCGCGACGTCGCCGACTTTGTTATCATGCTGGCATCGCTGATTGTTTCGATCCCGATTTTCTTTATTGCCGCCAAGGGGCTTTTCAGCCGAAGCGCAACCAACACCGTTATGACGGAACAGCTGGTTGCTTTGGCGACGCTGGCTGCCATGGCAAACCATGACTTTTTGACTGCGACGCTCATTCCGATTATTATGAATCTCAGTCATTTTCTGGAAGAACGTTCGATTTTAGGCGCTCAGTCTGCCATTGAAGGCTTGCGGCGGCTTCATTCCCGTTCCGCGACGATTCTTCAGGAAGATGGAACGGAAAAGGAAATCCCGACCAACGATTTGAAAGTCGGCGACGTTTGCGTCGTTCATCCCGGAGACGTCATTCCCGCCGACGGCGACGTTCTCAATGGGGAATCCACAGTTGACCAATCGTCCATTACCGGCGAATCCGTCCCGGTTGACATGAATGCTGGCAGTTCCGTCTTTGCCGGCACAGTCAACCTGACGGGCGTTATGCAGATCAAAGTTACCAAGACAGGCGACTTGACAGCGTTGGGGCGAGTTGTCGATCTGCTTCGCGGGGCGGAACAGTCCAAAACGCCGATTATGAAATTAATCGAAAAGTACGCTGTCTATTACGTCCCGGTTATTCTCGCCGTGGCGGGCATCGTGCTGTTTTTGTATCGGGACATCGGCAGAGCCGTTGCGGTTCTGGTTGTTGGCTGCCCGGGAGCGTTGATTCTTGCCGGTCCAACAGCCATGGTTGCCGCTCTTGCCGCCGCCAGCCGGTTGGGAATTCTTATTAAAAATACGCGATTTCTCGAACAAATGGCGGACGTTGACACGTGCATTCTCGACAAGACCGGAACTGTTACAATCGGCGCGCTTCAGCTGACGGAAATCCGCCCGACAAACGAGGACGTCGCTAAAGAATGGGATACCGATAAACTGCTCTTTGAAGGGTTCCGGCTTGCGTCCGCCAGCCGCCATCCTGCGTCCCGCGCCATTGTTGCCGCTGCAGACGCGAAGGGTATGAAAGTCAAAATCGAATCCGGACGCTTGAGCGAAATCTCTGGCAAAGGCGTTTTGCTGGAAGAGTCAACCGAAACGTGGTATCTGGGGCGTTACGAATGGCTTCGCGACGAAGGATTCCAGCTTCCGCCCGTTCCGGATTTCCTCGGTTCTCTGGTTTGGCTGGGCAGAAAAGTTCAAATCAATGAAACGCAAACGCTGGTTGAAGCACTGTGCTGCTTTATGCTGGCAGACCGCCCGCGTCCGGAAGCGCGCCAGGCGTTGGCGGAATTAAGAAAATTGGGCGTTGACCGGGAAATCATGCTTACCGGCGACCGACGCCAGGTTGCAGCTCAAATCGGAGGCGATTTGGGCATGGACAAAATTATCGCCGAAGTTTTGCCTGAACAGAAGCTAGAAGTGGTGGCGACTGAGAAGGCAAAGGGGCGCATCGTCATGATGGTCGGAGACGGCGTCAACGATGCTCCCGCTTTGGCGTCCGGAAACGTAGGCGTTGCCCTGGGCGCTGTCGCGTCCGACATCGCTCTGCAAAGCGCCGACGTCGCTCTGCTGACAAACGACCTGCGCCGTCTGCCGCAAACCGTCGATTTGGCAAGACGAACTCAGTGGACGATTCACGTCAACATCCTGTTGGGAGCCGGCATTTCGATTCTCTTTGTTACGCTGGCGTCTATGGGATACATTAACGCCCTGATGGGCGCGATTCTTCACAACGTTGGAGAACTGTTCGTAATTGCGAACTCTGCCCGACTGCTTCAGTTTGGAATTGACGACGAATGAGTCGGAGCGCGAGAGTGAAGCGTAAGCGGAACTCTCGCTTTCTTTTAGCGAGCGATAGCTCGCTTTTTTATTTTATTAAAGAGGACGATACGCCCTCGAACCGGAAGTTCTAACGTTTTCGGCGTCGAAGCGTTTTTCGGCGTTCTCGTCTTTTTACTAAAGCGAGAGCTGCGCTCTCGTACTCCGGCATTGGATGTCTCACCCGCACACAATTATGGAACTATAACGCAGCGGAACCCTATGTCGCCCCAACTGAATTTCTCTTCGCGGTGTTGACGGCTTGCTGACCGACAAAAACTGGCGCTATCATCCCAGCTGCCGCCGCGGACAACGCGATAATCCACAGGGGCAAAGCTCCATCCAACGCCGGTTGGATCCGTTGCTCTTCTTCTCGGATAAGCGCCGTATATATCATTGCACCATTCGTTAACGTTGCCGTGCATGTCGTATAGTCCCCACGCATTAGGCTTTTTTGTTCCAACAGGATGAGCGCTCCCTTTATCCCATTCTTCATCATACCATGCCATATCGTCCAGATTTCCAGCGTACGCTTCTTTTGTTCCCGCGCGACAGGCGTATTCCCATTGCGATTCTGTTGGAAGATGCAACCCTGTTTTACGGCAGAATCCCTGACATTGTTGCCAGTCTACGCTTTCCACCGGTAAATCGTCGCCTTTAAAATGACTTGGATTGTGTTCTATAACCGCCTTCCATTGCTTTTGCGTTACTTCCGTTTCCATCATCCAAAAACCTTTGGTCAGCATTACATAATGCTGTTCTTCATCTCGTTCACGACCTTTTTCGTTTGACGAACCCATTAGGAACCATCCAGCCGGGCACCACCTGAACGCGAATTCCACTCCGCTGATAGTTACAACTTTACGTTCGCCCGCCTTTTGTCCAGGCTCCAATACAATCCGCGGCTTTTCCTTTTGTGGTTGAAGCGCCTGATAAATTGCGAAAACGCCGCATAACAGAATCGCTAACCCAATAACGACTGCCAGCCGATGCGTTCTTTTACCGCCATTTTTCTCTTGTATTACGTTTGTTTCCATTATCTGTTTTATTTCTTGAATCGCTCACACTCTTGCGTTTCAAGTTCCTTGATTAAAAAATGACTATAACAGAATTAATCACCACATACCAAACAGCCACATAATTAATAGAAGTATAAACATTAAAAAATCAAATATACAGCCCAAACCAAACGGCGCGGCAAGAGAAGCCAGGAGCAAAATCGCAACAATTGTCCATAATATAAAACTACACATTCAAAACTCCTTTATGATGTAATGTGGAAATGGATATAAAAGTCTTTTCTTTCTTTTTTTTAATACAAAATATGAAATGTTTCAAGTGGTATGAGGTAATCTTTTAGAAAAAATACGCTATTTCGGCATTAACTGACAGCGAATAAGAACATTTGAGATGTTGGCATTGATTCAAATCATCTTTTGAAGTAATGATAACGCGCTATCTTATAGGATTCTTCAAGCCGATTTACTCCAATCAGGAATTAACGCGCCTTTCTGAATTCCCAATTCTCCCCGTTGCAATTATTTTGTATAACGCTATAATATAGTAATAAGTTGTAAGTGGTAAGTTGTAAGTGATAAGGTCGCAAGCGTCCTCCCCACTAACCACTTACCACTAATTACTAACCACTTTACTATAATCCCAACATGCTAGATCGAAAATTCATTCTGGAAAACGCCGAAGCAGTCGCTCAGAACTGCGTCAATCGTAAAGTCAACGTCGATATCCCCCGCTTTGTCGAGCTGGAAACGCAGCGCAAAGCCATTCAGCAGGAAATTGAATCCCTCAACGCTCAGGCGAACGCTACGTCCAAGTCAATTGGAAAAGCCAAAGACGCCGCTGAACGCGATGCGCTCAAGGAACAGGGGCGACAGCTTCGCGAAGGCGTTGCCGCCAAGACGGCTGAACTGGATAAGCTGACGGAAGAACTGGACGCGATTCACCGCGCTATTCCCAACATGTCTCATCCAGACGCCCCGATTGGGGAAGACGACAAGTCCAATCTGGAAGTCGGACGCGGCGCAACGCCTGTTCCCACGTTTGATTTCCCCGTTCTGGATCACGTTCAGCTGGCGGAAAAGTGGGACATGATAGACTTCGAGGGCGGCGCTCGAGTTGCTGGCGCTGGGTTCTATTTCCTCAAAAACGATGCCGTTCTGCTTGACCTGGCGTTACAGCGGTTCGCTATCGGCATTCTTCTGGAAGAAGGGTTCACGCCGATGGTAACGCCCGACCTGGCGCGCAACGACGTCTTGCAGGGTACCGGCTTCTGCCCGCGCGGTCCGGAAACGCAAATCTATTCTATCGACAACACCGACTTGTCGCTTATCGCCACGGCGGAAATCACCCTCGGCGGCATGATGGCAAATCAAACGGTTGATTCGACCCAGCTGCCGATTAAATGCTGCGGAATCAGCCACTGTTTCCGTACGGAAGCGGGCGCAGCGGGAAAGGCGTCTCGCGGGCTGTATCGCGTTCATCAGTTTACCAAGGTGGAAATGTTCGCCTTTACGCTGCCGGAAGAGTCCGAACAGATGCTCTTTACGCTCCGCGGCATTGAAGAGCGCATTTTCAACGAACTGAAAATCCCGTTCCGCATTGTCGACACCTCGACCGGCGACCTGGGCGGCCCCGCCTATCGCAAGTTCGACCTGGAAGCCTGGATGCCTGGTCGCAACGACTGGGGCGAAGTTACCAGCACGTCCAACTGCACCGACTATCAGGCGCGCCGCCTCAACGCCCGTTACAAGATTAAGGGCGAAAAAGGCTCGCACCTGCTCCATACGCTCAACGGAACCGCCATCGCCCTGTCGCGCGGCATCCTCGCCGTCATGGAAAACTACCAGCAGGCAGACGGCTCCATTCGCGTCCCGGACGTTCTCAAGCCGTTCATCGGCAAGGACGTACTCGGTCCGAAAAACTAGGCGAGCCGGGGTGCGTAAGCCCCCGGAATAATCGCGCCTCATTGCTAATTGCCATTTTTAACTCCCCTTCAATACTGCCATGGAAAAATACCAATCCCTGTTTGACGCGGACGATGCTCCAACGAGAGACGACAAGAATGCAATTAGCAATGAGCCGTCGACAATTAGCAATGAGCAATTAGCAATTAGCAATGACGAATTGACTCAAGAAGCGCCAACGCCGGAACCCGCGCCAGCGCCAGCGTCAACTCCTCACTCCTCACTCCTCACTCCTAACTCAACGGAGTCAATTCCGGCGCAAGCGCCCGAGTCCGCGCCCACTCCTCACTCCTCACTCCTAACTCCTAACTCAATAGAGCCAATCGCAGAGCAAGCGCCCGAGTCCTCGTCCGCTCCTCACTCCTCACTCCTCACTTCTAACTCAAGCGCCTATCCGCCAGAACCAATCCCCCCTCTGACCGGCAAGACCGTCTGGGTTCTGGATTCTCACGCGATTCTGTATCAAGTCTTTCATGCGATTCCTGAAATGACGACGCCGGACGGTCAGGCGATTAACGCAGTCTACGGCATGACGCGGGATTTGCTGGGAATCATGGAAACGCATCGTCCGGACTATCTTCTGGCGGCGTTCGACCTGCCGACCCCGACGGTGCGTCACAAACGGTACGACCAGTACAAGGCAAACCGCAAGGAAATGCCGGTGGACTTGCAGTCGCAGATTGCCAAGTCGCACGAACTGCTCGACGCCTGCGCCATTCCCGGCTTGCAGTGCGAAGGCTACGAGGCGGACGACATTCTCGCGACGGTCGCTCAAACTGTGGAACTGTCAGGCGGGAATTGCGTTCTTGTAACAGCCGACAAAGACAGCCGCCAGCTGCTGTCCGACAAGGTTCAGATTTATCTGATTCGGAAAAACAAGTTCTATACTCCGTCGGACTTGATGACCGACTGGGGCGTTACGCCTCAGCAGGCGATTGACTTTCAGGCGATGGTCGGCGACGCGTCCGACAACGTGCCGGGCATTCCAAAAATCGGACCGAAAACGGCGACGGCTCTGCTGCAGCAGTTTGGGACGCTGGAAGAAATGCTCAAGCATACAGATCAGATCAAGGCGAAGGGAACTCGAAAGAACGTTGAAGAGAATGTTGAAAACGCCCGGCTGAGCAAAGAGCTTGTAACGCTGCATACCAACGTCCCGATTAATATCCCGTGGACGGCGGCGCAATGCCGCGGTCCGAAAGAGTCGGAAATTATCGCGTTGATGAAAAAATGGGGATTCCGCTCTCTTATCGGCAAGGCGGCGAAAGTCTGCGAATCGTACCGCGACATGGAATATTACGAGTCCGTTGCGCCTGACCCCAACGCCGACGAATACGACGACGCCCAGGCAGATTTCGCCGATCTGTCACAACTCGTACAGACGGAACAGAAGGTTCAGATTCAGACGCAGTTGATTGATTCTCCCGCGGCTCTGGACGCCTTGGCAGACCAGCTTTCCAAAGCCCCGATGATAGCTCTGGCGGCGTTCGGCGATGCGCCGGGCGTCAATTCAGACGTTCCCGCCAGAGAACAGTCGCTTATCGGGCTGGCGCTGGCGACGACCGAAAACGTCGGGTATTATCTGCCCTTCAATGCCGCGCAAACTCAGCTATTGGAACAGAAATCTGCGGTTTTGGACATGGACAGGACGCTCAAAGCGCTCAAGCCGATTCTGGAAAGCGCAGACAAACTCTTTGTCGGACACGATATTAAACGGATTCGGACGCTGCTGCGAAATCAGGGCGTCCAACTGCAGGGAACGACGTTTGACGTCATGATTGCCGACGCCCTCGCCGCGCCGGGCGAGTTGTCACATGCGCTGACGTCGCTGGCTCAGCGGTGGTTCGAATACGTCCCGATCGACCTGAGCGAAAAGCTCGTCGTTCGCGAGGCGAAATCCAGACGAATTCTTGCCCTCAACGAGCTGTCGGTGGAAACCGTCGCGCCGTACGCTGTCGAACAGGCGGTTTTGCCGATTATCGCCTATCGGTTCCTCCTGCCGGAACTGGAAAACGTCAATCAGCTCAAACTGGCGCAAGAGCTGGAATTCCCGCTCGAACGCGTCCTAGCCGACATGGAGTACACCGGCGTCAAGGTAAACCTGGAAACGCTTGCAGCGCTGTCCAAAACGTACACGGACAAGCTGTCGGTATTGCAGTCGGAAATCTATCAGCTTGCCGGCGAGGAGTTCAACATCGATTCCCCGCGTCAGGTGCAGACGATTCTTTTCGACAAACTTGGTCTGCCCAAACAGAGACGAACGCAAACCGGGTCCAGCGTCGACGCCGACGTGTTACAGACGCTTTCCGAACGACACCCCATCGCTGCGAAGATTCTGGAATACCGCACTCTGGCGAAGCTCAAAAGCACGTATACAGACGCGCTGCCGGAACTCGTCTATTCCAAAACGCAGCGAATTCACTGCTCGTTTAATCAGACTGTAACAGCCACCGGGCGTCTGTCGTCAACGCACCCCAATTTGCAGAACATTCCCATTCGCGGGAAAGAAGGACGGGAGATTCGCCGCGCGTTCGTGCCCGGATTTGAGGGCTGGAAACTGCTCGACGCGGACTACTCGCAGATTGAACTTCGCGTTCTGGCGCACGTCTGCCAGGACAAAGCGCTCATTCAGGCGTTCAAAGACGGGCTGGACATTCACGCTCAGGTGGCGGCGGAAATTCTCGGCATTCCTCTGGAAGAAGTAACGTCCGAACAGCGCTCCAGCGCCAAAGCCGTCAATTTTGGAATCATCTACGGACAGAGCAGTTTCGGGCTGGCGAAATCGCTGGGCATCCCGCAGCCGGAAGCCGCTGCGTTTATCGACGCCTATTTCGCCCGATTCCCCGCCATCCACGATTTTCTTAACAATACGCTTAACAGAGCCTGTCAAAACGGCTACGTAGAAACCCTCTGGGGACGCCGCCGGTATCTGGAAGGCGTCCGCAACGCCCATACCGGTCAGCTCAACGCGACCGAACGCATGGCGATTAACACCGTCATTCAGGGCACCGCCGCCGACATCATCAAAGCCGCCATGATTTCCGTCTTTGACAAACTCAACGCCGGGGGATATAAGTCCAAACTGCTCATCCAGATTCACGACGAACTGCTGCTGGAATGCCCGCCGGAAGAAGTTGAGGACGTCAAGACACTGCTCGTTTCGACGATGGAAAACGTCTTCCCGATGCGCGTCCCGCTCAAAGTCGACGCCAACATCGGCGACAACTGGGCGGAAGCGCACTGAAATTTTCGAACTAGACATTTTGTATCCTATTAGATTACAACGATTTAAGACAATTACCTTGTCTAAATCTTGTCTAAATCTTGTCTAAATCTTGACTAAACCTTGACTAAACTTCGAGCGTATACGCAAATTTTCCGGCGCTCAATAGATTTGTCTGAAGAAAAGAAAAACGTTGTGGATAATACGTCGCGGTAGCGACAGCGGACGTAAGTCCGCTAAAGTCCCGGAGGGACGAAACTCTCTATAACCGGCGGTTTCAACCGCCGGAGGGGGAAACATGAATAATTAAATATCGACGAATACGCATTTCCTCCCGCGCCCCCGATGGGGGCGCGGGAGGAAATGCGACTAAAGCGATAGGGGGAGTATATCGCGTTTATTCCGTGGGCTGAAGCCCACGGTTACAAGGGTTGCGCCCTTTCAGGACGCGGATTAGCTTCTCATCTTGTCTGTTTTTTACAAGGATTATTGCGTACACCATCTTGACAAGGATTAAATCGCCCAATATACTAACTATAGAAATAATTTCTCCTTAACAGATTGAGTTAAGCCGCCAATTATGAACGCATTACATACAATCCCGACCCGTTGGAAATACGCGATCGCTTTGCTGACGATTGTTCTCTGCGAAGCCGCGGCGTTCTATTTGCTCTACGACGGCTACGAAAACGTCCGGGAAAGTATAATTCGAGAGTATCAAGCCGACCCGTTTCCGTGGTTTCTTCCGTCGTGGTTCGTTTGCGTCCTTGACGGGTCTATCGCCTCTGTCTGGATTTTTACAGGCTATCGTTTACTGTCCGTTTATTTATCGAAGAAGACGGACGCGCCCGCGACGCCCATTCAAATCGGGGAACTCCTGCCGTGCATTCCCTACGCATTGTTTGCAATTCTCCTAGCAGTTGGATTTATAATTGTCCTTCCTTTCGGAGCTTTATTCGATTGTCCATACATTATACTAACAACGCTGATAACTCTTCTCGTCTTTGACGGGCTTACGCTGATTGCCTGTTCCTGTATGAGCGTTTATTATGCCGCGCTGATTGTATACTATTGTCTACGCCGGACGCCCTCGAATCTGCTTTGCATGAACAACGTTTACGCCGTTTTCGTTGGAATGATGATGGCTCTGCGCGGTCTGCATTTTTACATCGACCTGACGCATATCTGTTTATATTACTGAAGAATTGTCTAACGCCGAGGAACCGGGTTCCGCAAGTTCTTAAAAATACGGCGCTTTTGCAAGAAACAAAAAAGCCTTGCGCTAAGACGCAAGGCGGAAAAGTACACCTCACAAGATTCGAACCTGTAACCTTCGGTTCCGTAGACCGATGCTCTATCCAATTGAGCTAGAGGTGCATGTTTGCTACTTGAACAACTTGTCGTTCAAACAACGTGATATAATATATTCCTTTTGTCGTTTTCGACAAGGGGGGGAGCCGGGATTTTTCAAAAATTTTTGGGTGGAAGGGAGGATTGACAACGGGTGTAGTGATTGTAGAATATAGGATGTTAAGGGTCTTGATAAATATCTGTATTCTATTTTGATATTTCAATATTCCCACTCCCCCCTTGATTATTTTTTAGAATCGTGTATATTATAGCGAAAATTAATTTCGGGGCGCAAGCGTCGGAAGTCCTTTTTGGGGCTATAGCTCAGTTGGGAGAGCATTGCCTTTGCAAGGCAGGGGTCGTCGGTTCGAGTCCGTCTAGCTCCATTTTAACGTTATGTAGACGTTAAATTTACTTTGGTTTTAGCTTGAATGAGGTAAATTCAATGCCCAAAATGAAAACGCACAAGGGAACGAAGAAACGCTTCCGCCTGTCCGCTAACGGCAAGGCGATGCATCGTTTCGCCGGTACGAGCCACTTGGCAAGCCGCATGTCGAAAAAACGCCGTCGTCAGCTGCGCGGCACGACTCCGGTTGCTGAAAACACCGCGAAGAAGATTCGCGCTCTGTTGGGTCAGTATTCCGCCTAGTTATGTTTCCGTCTGGTTGTCAATTCGCAGTCGGCGAACTATTGCGAACGGACAAATTGTAAAGAACATTATTTTAACGGGTCGGGCAGGATAAACGTTTTATTCCGCCGTCGGGAATAAAAGGCCTCGATTCGTAACCCTGTAACGCAACAGGAGATTTTAACCATGAGAACTACCAAAGGTTCAGCTCGCAACCATGCAAAGCGCCGTTTGTTCCGTAAGGCAAAGGGTTTTGTAGGAGGTCGCAGAAAACTGCTCCGAACTGTCAAAGAGACCTTGATTCGCGCTGGCGTATACGCTTTCCGCGATCGTAAAGTTCGGAAACGCACCATGCGCGCTCTGTGGATTGCCCGTATCAACGCCGCCGTCCGCGAGAATGGCATGACCTACAGCCGCTTTATCGAAGCCCTGAAGAAAGCCAACATCACGCTTAACCGCAAGAGTCTGGCTGAAATGGCTGTCAACGACCCCACCGGGTTCACCGCTGTCGTCGAAGCCGTCAAATGAGATTAACTCTCTGACAAACAAAACACACTACGCAAAGCCCCTTAAAAAGGCTTTGCGTTTTTCTATTTCTCGAGGTCGCTTAATGGAAGACGGTAATGAAGCGAACGCAGCGAACGTAATTACGCATTCGCCGAAACGGCAAAGCTTCTCTGCCCCGCTAAAAACCTTCGACGCAGCCGAAAACCACTCTGGATCGCGGACGCAAGTCCGCCTTTTTTCCTTTGACGGCTAAAGCCGTCAAGTCGTCGCCCGGGGACGGACGACATGCGGGGAAGATGTCGGCTTCGTCTATTTGGTATGCACATTTCTCGACGTTTTGTCCGCAGTTCTGGCAGAAGCGTAACGACGCTCGTTTTACTCATTTCGTTACCGTCTTCCACTCCCTCGCAACGGGTGCGCTCAAATTTTGGTTGCACGAAAAAAAGGAAAAGGAACGCAGAGACCGCAGAATATCCGCAGAATACGCAGAGACGGGCTGGGAATGTGGCGACGACGCCAACTTCGTTGTCTACGCCACGATTCCCGCCCG
>CACXSS010000013.1 GCA_902770245.1 uncultured Planctomycetota bacterium
ACTGTAGTTGTCAGTCACGTCGATTCCGCCGCCAATACAGTTCAATGGGCGAAAGTCAACGGTCAGCTGACAGAACAGGCGACAGGAAAAAAGCTGTCGATTCGCTGGCTGACAGAGGACGCAGAACGGTTTGTTTTAAGAGAACTCAAACGAGGCAACGCCTACAACGCGTTTATTCTCGATCCGCCCAGTTACGGTCACGGAGCAAAAGGAGAAATCTGGAAAATCGCTGACGCCCTGCCCCGTCTACTGGACGAGTGCATGGAACTAACCAACGGCGCGCCGGAATACGCTCTATTAACGGCGCACACGCCAGAATTCCCCGCGGATGAACTGGCGCGACTTTTAGAACAGCGTTTGCCGGACGGCTATCGATTCGAGTCGGGCGCAATGCGTCCGTACAGCGTCGACCTGCCGCCGATGCCCTGCGGGGAATTCGTTCGGGTTGTTAAACGTTAAAATCTGTTACGCGTTAAAAGCGTCCAAAAGCGTCTGACGGCATTTCGGCAGCGCGGTCATGGAGGATTCTTTGCCTTCAAACTCGACGGAAATGTAACCCTTGAAGTTTGCCTTGCGGAGAATCTGGGCGATGCGATTGTAGTCCATATCGAGCGTGTAATAAATTCCGCCGCCGTAATAGAATTTGGCGTGAACGAAACAGGCTTTCGCCGCCAGGGCTTCCATCTGTTCGTAACGGTCGTCGTCGAGCAGGTTGCCGGTGTCGAGAATAATCTTCATCCAGGGCGAATCAATCTCGTTGACGATCTTCAATGCGCCTTCAGCCCGGCGAGCCAATCCCCAATGGTTTTCCAAACCGAGAATGACGCCGCACTTTTCCGCAACCGGCAAACACTTTTCCAGGCTGTCGATAACCCACGGGAAACCGTCTTCATCTTTGTACCCTTCCAAAGCCGGTTCGATGCCCTTGTGGTTCATCAAATCCATAAAGGACTTCGACGTTCCCCAGCGTCCCGTGTTGACGCGCAAGACGGGAATTCCCAACGCATAAGCGGATTCAATCCCGGCAATGGTCGTCTTGATGTTCTTTTCGCGGAAATCTTCGCGGGGATCGAGAAAACTTTGGTGAGTTGCATATCCACACAGAGAGACGCCGTTTTCAAAAGCGTACTTTTTCAAATTGCGAAGGTAGTCGGGATTCGTTTCGTAAGTTTGAAACATCTGCCCGCCGCCGGGAATGACAGAGGACGTAATCTTGCCCGCCTTCGGGTTGAGATACATCTGCTTTTCGAGGATTTCCAGCCCTTCAAAGCCCATTTCAGACGCCCAATCGATGCACTGTTCCATCGTCGGGGCGTCTTCCGAAACCCAGTAGGAATACGAAGACACGGCAATCGGGTTGACGTACTTCGCCTTCTTTTCAGTCTTTTCATCAGCCGGGGCGTCGTCTGCCAAAGCGGCTCCAGACAACGCCGAAATCGCCGCGCCTATGCCTGCGGCGGTCATGCTTTTTAATGCTGTTCGTCGATTCATGATTAAATCATTATTCAAGAGAGGTTAGTAAAACTTTTATCATTATACCGGATATTTTGAATTATATTCTGATTTTTAATTTTTTTCAAGAGTTTAAGAGAAGAAATAAACAAAAAAGCAGAAATAGCTCCTGTTCAATTTTAATACAATTGTTCAATTTTGCTGCATTAAAATTAAACAGACGTAAAAACAACGCTTGAAATTGCCTTTACGTCTGTTCGGTCGGAAGCTGTATTACGTGATTTTTCGAGTTCGCAATACGGTAACTCTATATTCAACCGGAGTTTACGTTCTCGTTACCCATAAACGCCAGGTGGAATCCGGAGGAGGTCAAAAAATCCCCGACGGAACTTGGGGGAGAAACCGCCGGGGATTGAGGGGGGTGACATCGCTTAAATATTACAAACTCGGCGGTCGAAAGGAGCGACGACGCGCCGAAAAAAAACAGGGAAGAAACAACGGAAGGAAAATTCTTTCCTGTCAGTGTTATTATAATTGCAAATTCCGTGCCAAAAGACAAAAAATTAAAGAATTGTGGTTCTTCCGGCAAGTCCGTACCTGTGAGCTAAAATAAGGTTTATTTAGGGTCTATCAAGTCCCACACGGAAAACACCGATGAGACGGATTCACACCGATTGTTTATTTTTCATACTTGCATTATTGGCAAGACTTGATTTCCTTTGTATTTTTAATAAGTGTATTTTTGTCGATAATTTATGAACTTAAATTAACCAATCGGTGACCGACAAGGTCGGCTCCTGATTGGAAGTGGGGAGCGCCAAAACCAGCGTCTTCGGAGACATAACCTCGTCCTTTCCGCTCGCGCGGCTTCGCGCTCCGTTTAATCCGTCAAATCCGTGAACGGACTGACCTGCTCAAAAACTGTTAGGTACGCAGTTGCCGAATGAACCAGAATTGTCCAGTTTGACCAATTCACTGCCGGGAAACGCCCCAGATTTTTTCTATCATTTCGAAGCCGACAGGATCATGTCGACGGAATTCTGTTTTGACAAACGGGTAGAAGTCGTTTTCTCCAAAATAACATTCCGTCAGTTCAGCGAAATATTCCATTGGGTTGGTTGTCGCGTAGGCTTTTTCTTCCAGCTGAAAATAGTTCAAAACGCGGTCGTAGAGTTTGTTTTCCATCGCGTTTTTATAAGCGTGAAGAATAACCTCGTTGTTGTACCCATTTTCGACAGTTCGGAAATGATATCCATGAGCCAGTTCATGGAGCAGCATCATGGGCTGACGATCGTATTCGCTCAAAAAATACCGGGCGTTGGGAATATCAATTCCAAAAGTTTTATCCGGATTGACGCCATGAGTTTCAAGCCATTCTCTGCTGACGTGATAGCACGGAATCGTATACGTTGGGTCTTTTTTCTGAATCCAAATGGGCGTCTTCTGAAGCTCTTTAACCGTTTTTTCAGGAAGGAGAACCTGAATCTGAGTCAGTTGAAGGGTAATTGATCTCATCGACTTCTTATCCAGTTCCGGATTGGCTCTTAAGTCGGCGGCAACGTAAACCGTCCACCCGCAAATGTCGCGAGCTTCATACTCAGACGTCGGAACGTACGGAGCATAGGTTTTCTTTTCTTCGCTGCGAGCCGACGTCGTCAACGCCAAAAGCGTCAAACAAAACAATTCCATAAGGATAACAAGGCGTTTCATAATTTGCGTATATTGTCTATTTTGGATGTTTTCCAAACGGCAGAACCAAAACTCAAAAATTGCTCTTTACACCGCAGGAATATTTTGCTATTATCCCATGCCGTTGTTTTTTTGCAAGGGGGCGCGGACGCCTTCTAAAACAATTCCATAATCTGCAATCGGAGTAAAAATATGAACTTTAATTTTTTTAACTGGATTCGCCAGGGCGTTAAGCAGTCGGTTTTAATGGGCGTTCACGACGCGGTTGAATGCATCGGAACTCCGGTTGAAACGGACCAGGTCAAAGAGACGCTGCTTCAGTTTGCGGGAAACGAAGAAAACGCAGTAACGACCGTTGACGTTCGCCGACTTCCCAGCTCGACGCCTCGCACCTCTGGCAAACTCGGGCGCCGTCTGAGCGACACGCTCAAAAAAGCGGACGAAACAAAGTCCGAGTAATCACCAGAATTCAGAAACCGACAAGATCGGCTTCTGCGTGGATGTGGGGTGAGCCGAAATCGGCTTTTTCAGAGACATAACCTTTTCCACCCGCCTGTGCGGCTACGCACCCGGAACCAAATCAACAGAGCGCGACTTTTGACAGCCGCGCTCTTTTTTTTATTTCATCAGATTCCAACTTACCGGATGAGCCAAAAGTTTTTTGTGTCAGCTTTTTTTCAGGACGATGCAGTATTCCGAATTACACATTCCGAATTACTCCAGTCCGTAATAGCCGTGCGGTCGGACGCCGCCCATGGAATTGCTCAGAGACCCTTTGGGAAGAAACCGCGGTTCGATGGTTAGCGTAAAGCCGTAGTCGTCTCGCGTCGCGTCAGCGTAAAAGCCCGTACGGACGATAAGCGATTCTCCAACCCGGGTAATTGCAAAGTTCTGACCGATGTTGCCCTGTCCGGAGATGTCAAATTCGCTCCCGAAAGAGAAGTGCCATTTCGGACTCATCCAGTATTTGGCGTTGACGTATAAAACCGTGTTGCGAACGGGACTGGAAATCCAGTAAACGCCGGCGTTGAGTTCTCCGCGACCGGGTTTAATCAGGCGTCCGCCGACGCTGCACGCATGAATTCCATCGTCGAAAAAGTCCCACATTCCAGAAGACGTAACGGCAAAGCGGTCGCCCAGCTGCCAGGTGAAATCGTAGTTGAGCAGTCCAATTCCTTTGCCGAAGTTATCCCGGCTGGCGTTGGGAAACAGCGTTACGCCGGCATCGAGCGTAATCCAGTCAACGGGGACAGCCGATCGGCGTTTAGTTTGCCAACGCTGATTGACGTTAAGCCGGACGATGTGCAAATCGTCCAAAATTTCCAGTCCCGGCGAGGTTACGTGATTGCCCAGCCCGCTTCGCAAAGCGTAGGAGCGTTCGTCAAACCGCCACGGAATCGGTCCGCCAAAGACGGTTTTGCCGAACATGTGCCGATACTGGATAATCGACTGTTCGTCCAGCATGTCATACATGGGCATTTCCGCCATATTGCGCGACGAAAAACCGATATACCATTCCGCTTCAAAGCTGACTTTATGCACCAATCCGTGGACGTCAAACAGATCGCTGTTGAAACATGGGTACGCTTTCCACATAGGCAATGACGCACGGACGCCGACTTGACTATAAAATCTGTCGACAGACTTCGTCTCGCTGGCGCCCCACCATCCGGCTTCGCCCATTAAGTATGGAACCAGTTTAACGGCTCCCGCCTGGAAAGGCAAATCCAGTTCGTGCCGAGTCGTAAATCGTCCGCCGGTATTGCCCTGTTCCCAACTAAGGTAATCGAAAAACTGCTGGTTTTCAGGAGCTTCCGGATACGAACCGGGGCTGAGATTATATAGTCCTGCTGTTGAGGCGCTGTACCACGTCAACATATCGCCCAGGAGGCTTTCTCCCAGCCAGTAGACGTTAAGACGAGGTATTTGCTGAGATTCTGTATAAAAACCGTTGACTTTGCCTTGAACCGCAACGTCCCACGAGAAATTCCCGATTTCCTGTCGAAGCTGAATTCTGGTCCTAGGAGTTGGCTTTGTATACCAGTCGTCGCGATAATACTCTTCCATAAAATCACGGTCGGAAATCAGCCCCACTTCCCCGGTAAGCTCCAGCCCGTTGCTGAACTGATGGATAAAGTTCCCAAAGAGTTTGTAACGGTACCTGACTTCCGGAACGACGCTTCGCCGTCCTTCGCCCAGGTTGTCTTTGCCCCAGTCGTAGATGCCCCAGAAATCAACATTGCCTTTAATTGGTCCGGAAAACAGACCATAGTCTATAGCGCGGTCAAATTTGAAATCCGCTCCGTGTCCAATGCCGCGATTGGAGAACGGATCCAAATGCAGCGTCAGATCTGTTCCCTCCGGTGGATTGATGCAGTTAAACAGTTCGTAAGCGTTCCAGCCGGTAAACATCTGGAATCCGTATACGCTGTCGGACCCAACGCGAAGCGAAGACAGGTACGGAGTCGGTCGTTCCAGACGCGTTCTCATTGACGGCCAACGGAATATCGGCGTGTCAGAAACGTAAATGGAAGTATTATTGCCGGTAACGTATTGTTGGTGTTTTGTTGCTGGAATCCAATAATCGTCCGTCTTTGGTTTACCGGTTATTGCGTCAATATCCTCTGAAACCTGGTCTGTAATATACATATCGTCCATTTGGATGCGATACGTTGGTTTCCCCATAAGACTGGATGTTATATACGCATTTTTCGCATAGAATTCACGTTGATTGAGCTGATGAACAGTATCAGCGTTAATTCTCAGCAAACCGTCATACCCCTCAGCGGGCGTCGTAATTTCGGTATTGAGAATAGTTCCCTTGTTGCTCTTTAAGTCATAAAACATTCTATCGGCGCGAATTGTTCGACCGTTGTCTGCTCTGTCTTCATTCGTCCGATTGTCATTCAGTCGATTGCCATGTTTGAAAACAATATTTCCTTCCATGTAAAATTCAATTGGCTGATCGGCAGAATAAGGCTGCTTTCCATTCAGGTCAAGCGGCTGCGTTCCGGTTGTCCAAATGACCAGTTTATCAGTCGATATTTCCAGCGTATCCGGGCTGTCGCCGCTTTCTATAACAACTGTAATTCCACCTGTTACAACGGCAACAGACTGATTTGTTTCAGGATAATGTTTCCATGACGTATTGGCGCCGCTGTCATATCGCGGAGTTAATGTGATTCTTCGTTGACCCGCTCCTAATTGAACGTTACTATCGTAAGTCCCCCATTCGTCTGAGGCGGAACTAAACTCGTACCCCCCTGAAGAATAATCCATAATCGAATTCGCATTTTGACCAACTGCATTGTATACAGGCGCGACTTGCGTCTTCTGATCGGAAAGAATGGAATTGACTCTGGTTGCTGCGCTGAGTTCGCGTTTCTCTTGAAGTTCTCTGCAGCGCTGCGCTCGCCAATATAACTCCGGCGTCGTTCCTGGAGTTGACCGTTTAATATTAACAGTGATTTGAGGTCTGTTAAACAGCAGGAACTCGCCCAGCCAAACGTAATCGTTGGGGTCGGAAGATTGAGCGTTGTCTTCTTTCTGATTGATAAATCCTTTGCTCAGCGACGGCGCCGCTTTAACCTGACCTTCCATATAGATTGTCAAACAGTATGAACCGTTTGAACTGCCTGTAACAGGCCGTTGGTCGTATTCAAGCCACAGCGACATCTCCGCAGATTCCGCTATCGGACGTCCGCTTTCTAACAGCTGGCAGTTATTGCGAATAATCCAGACTTCACGCTTTCCCTGCTGGTACGTAAAGGCGACGTCGCCTTGAACTGTAATGGGCTTTTGTTCTGAAAACTGAACGATTTGCGCTTTGGCAGCGTTACAGAAAAGCAAGCCAAAGACGACAAACAGAACTTTAAGCACATATCCATACACGCGCAGTCCGGCGACAGAATGACCCGTCGACGGCGAGAAAAACTCGGCAGCATTATGGATTTTTATCATAGTTTAAATAGTAAAGACTCGCCGACCAGAACGAAAAACTCGCTCTGGGCATACTTCGGCGCTAAATACTTTGATGAGGGAGTATAGAGATTCTTGGAAAATAAATCAAGAGCGAAATTGTTTATTGAAGACAACATTGACAAATTGAATTTTGTACAGCGTTATGTATTAAGATGGAGAGTTTTCACGAAACAGGAAAGATGACAAAAATACAAGATATGATTTCATTCATTGAGTATTCATCGCTGGCAAGTCTGGATTATTCTATATCCAGGCTAATCAATGACTTTGCTGTCCTGAATGATTTCATTCTGGCTTTCGGATGAGCCTATTGTTACATACTTCCAGATGTTTCTGGTCGTTTCAAATCGAAAGATTGCAAAAATAATTAAAATTGTCAACAAAAACGATATAACGCAAGATCCAAATTCTGACGCGTGCAAAAGTCTTGAAAGAAAATAGAAAGTTAAATACAATCCCCAAAACAGAGTCCAAAACAAACCCCACGCCCAACCGGATTGTTTATAAACGTTACAAAGCATTGCAATAACAGTAAGGACTCCAATTATATGGATCAACGTTCGATAAAGGTTGTCGTTTTTGAGATTCTGTACAGTCATTGCAACATTATCTGTTTTTTTGGGAATAAGGGCTTTTGAAATTTCGCGGCGTCTATTCTGAGACTTGAGCTTTGTACTGTTGAATAATCCAGTCCGCGATCTGTTCTGCGGCAAGAGCGTTCGTATCGACGCTGACGTTGGCGGTTTGCTCGTACCAGGATTGTCGCATGTTGAGCATTTTAACTATTTCTTCAAATGGAGCACTGTCCGTTAACGCCGGTCGACGAGTTGCGGTCGTTTCGTCTGAATACATGCGATTGTAAATCGTTTCCGCAGACGCTTTAAGCCAGACGACAAACGCGGTCTGCTTTAATCGTTCTCTGTTTTCCGGGCGAATTACGACTCCGCCGCCGGTTGCGATAATCGTTTGAGGGCGCAAAAGCAGTTCCGCTGTAACGGTTGACTCCAAATCGCGAAATCCGGATTCCCCGGACTGCTGAAAAATCTGAGCGATTGTTTTTCCCGCCGCCCGTTCAATTTCAACGTCGGCGTCGACCCAGTTCCAGCCGGGAAGTCGGCTTGCCAGCTCTTTGGCGACAGTCGTTTTGCCAGTTGCGCGATAACCGATTAAAGCAATGTTTTTCATTTTGAGAGAAACGTATTAAACGAGGTTTTAAAATAAAAAAACGGTAAGCTGTCAAGAGAACGTGTTTTTTTCTGACAGCTTACCGCGAATCAGCGTTAGAAATTATTCTTTGCTGTTATCGTCATTATCCGGGTTGAGGGAGAACAAGGGCTTGCCATCGCCGCCGCCCAAACCGCCTTTGAGTTCGGTTGCCGGTGTCGACTTGGCGCTCGGAGCGGCTCCTTCTTCGGCAGCTTCCTGAGCGGCTTCTTCTTCGTTCGACCATTCAACGCGTTTGCGGGACAGACCAATCTTGCGTTCGTCAATGTCAACGCGAAGAATCTTGACTTCGATTTCTTCGTCAACGTGAACGACTTCTTCCGGATTGTCAACTTTGTGATCCGCCAGTTCGCTGATGTGCAACAAACCTTCCAGACCGTCTTCCAAACGAACGAAAACGCCAAAGTTGGTAATCTTGGTAACTTTGCCCTTGACCAGCTGACCTGCGGCAAAGCGTTTCGGAATATCGGAAGTCCACGGATCTTCGGTCATCTGCTTGAGACCCAAAGCAATGCGGCGGCTCTTTTCGTCGACCGACAGAACTTTGCATTCGATAACCTGATCTCTCTTAACCATTTCAGACGGATGGCTGACTTTGCGAGTCCAGGACATGTCGGAAACGTGAAGAAGACCGTCGATGTTTTCGCGAATCTGAATGAACGCGCCGTAGTTGGTAAGGTTGCGAACCGTACCGGTAACGACTGATCCAACCGGGTATTCCTGAGCAACTTCTTTCCAGGGATCGGGAGCGGTCTGCTTCATGCCCAAAGAGATTTCCTTCTTCTCTTTGTTGATACCCAGAACGACAACTTCGACTTCGTCGCCGAGGCTGACCAGTTCGTTTGGATGGTTGATGCGCTTCGTCCAGGACATTTCGGAAATGTGAATAAGTCCTTCGATTCCTTCTTCCAACTTGGCAAATGCGCCGTAATTGGTGATGCTGACGATCGTTCCCTTGACTTTGGCGCCAACGGGATACTTTTCGGCAACCTGTTCCCACGGGCTGGGCTGCTTCTGCTTCAGACCGAGAGAAATCTTTTCCTTTTCGCGGTCGATGGACAGAATCTTGACTTCGATCTGATCGTCAATCTTGAGCATTTCAGACGGATGGTTAATGCGTCCCCAAGACATGTCTGTAATGTGGAGCAGACCGTCGATGCCGCCCAGGTCGACAAACGCGCCGAAATCGGCGATGTTCTTGACCGTACCCATGCGAAGCTGACCTTCCTGAAGTTCGGAGAGAAGCTTCTGTTTTTGTTCTTTGCGTTCTTCTTCAATCAGAGCGCGGCGGCTGACAACGATGTTGCGGCGCGCTTCGTCAATTTTGAGAACGACGCACTTGATCGGCTTGCCGATGAAATCAGCAATGTCGCTGGGACGACGAATGTCAACCTGAGACGCCGGCAAAAAGACGTTGACGCCAATATCGACCAGCAAACCGCCCTTGATTTTGCGGGTAACTTCGCCTTCGACGATGTCGCCTTCGTGAACCTGTTTCATGACGTTTTCCCAAGCTTCGATCTTTTCAGCCTTGCGCTTGGAGAGCATAATCATGTCGCGGCTCTCTTGAGGTTTTTCGTCTTCTTCATCTTCTTCGATGAGCGCTTTGACGACTTGACCGATTTGAGGCTCTTCTTCATCTTCGCCCCATTCATCGCGTTTAATTGCGCCTTCGCTCTTGGATCCGATGTCAACAAGGACAAATTCTTTATCAACGCGAACGATAACGCCTTCTACGATGCGGTTTGCGCCAAATTCTTCCGGCGTGCGCCACTCTTTACCAGCATCCAGATCCTGATTTTCCAACGCCTGGTTGAGTTCTGTTTCCCAATCCGCAAGGTGAGCGGCTGCGTCCAAATTGTGCACCAAATTACGATTAACCATTGAAAATTACCTATGAAACCGATGACAGGGCGCGTCTAACGGTTCCGACTGTTTTATCTTGGGGACGCCCTTCTTTTTCGGCGGCTCGCTTTGACCCGCAATACGAAAAAGAGCATTTATGTTTTATGGCTGCGATTAAATATATTGAGAACTCCTCAATTATATCGCAAATATAAAGTCCACTAAATATACCAGATTTGACGTTTTTCTCAAGGGGGTAGAGTTATTTTTTTGAAAAAAATTAAAAAATAATTCAAAAAATACTCAAGTTGAAAAGCTTTGTCAGACTTGTGTTAATATAGGTAAAATGAGACGCTCTGAAAAATGAACCTATTCATCAGTTTCCTGTGTATGCAAAGTTGAAGAAGAACAACTTTTAAGGCGTTTTAAAATAGAAAATGGGCGTGCATGGACTCGAACCATGGACCTCGTCCTTATCAGGGACGCGCTCTAACCAAACTGAGCTACACGCCCGCAATGTTTATTTCAAGAAGATTTTTCTTCAAGATTTTTATAGGATAAACTTTTTTGAGAAATTGTCAATGGGGAGGGGAGAAAGATTTAAAAAAGGGGAGGAATTTACCCGGTTTTTCGATGTGAAGCTGTAAAATCGTCTGTCTTAACAGAAACGTTTGACGAAAATTTGCTTTTTTTCCGTTCTTTGCTCTGTACTTTGTTGGAATTATACGTTATAATTATGAATCGAAAAGTGAGAAGGACAGTTTAACACGTCAAAACATTTCTCGCAGCTCGCGGTTTAATTATTAACTTTCCATTATCCATTTATCAATCAACATGTGGTACGATCCGTTTAAATCGATTATTCGTCGAGACGAACCGTTAGCTATGCACACGTGGTTTCAAGCCGGCGGCATGGCGGAATTCTACGCTCAACCAGAAACTCAAACCCAGGCTGCAGAGCTGGTTGCCGCAGCGTCAGAAGCCGACATTCCGATTCGATTGCTGGGCGAAGGTTCAAACGTTCTCATTCGCAACGACGGCGTTTCCGGGCTGGTTATCAGTTTGGACAGTCCAGAGTTTCAGAAAATCGTTATTGAAGGAAACTGTATCAAGGCGGGGGCGGCGGCTCGATTGGGGCGCGTTGTTACTACTGCCGTCCATGCCGGATTGGCGGGGTTGGAAGATTTTATCGGCGTTCCCGGATCTGTTGGAGGAGCGCTGCATGTTCACGTCGCCGCCAACATGACAAAAGTCAGCAGATGCCTCAGATCAACAACGGAAATGGATTTTCAGGGAAATACGTTTGCCAAATCTGCGGAAGAACTGGCAACAACGTATCAAGATAAGTCCCTCAACTCACTTATTATTCTTGAAGCGACTTTTGAACTGGAACCGGACGATCCCAAAACGCTTGCTCAACAGATGCAAAAACGCTGGATTTTGAAAAAATCCCAGCAGCCGATGAGCTTCCAATGCTGCGGACGAATTTTTAAAAGTCCTACAGGCGCCTCTGCCGGCGAATTAATCGATCGCGCTGGACTTAAAGGCGCTCGCATCGGCGGAGCAGTCATTTCAGAGCGGCATGCAAACTACATCATTGCAGAACCGGAATGTTCGTCTGAAGATATTATCCGCCTTATTGACCTCGTTCGAGATCAGGTTCATAAACGAACGGACGTCTTGTTGGATCTGGAACTGGAAATTTGGTAATGGAGGCGTAACAATTAGCAATTAGCAATGAGCAATTAGCAATTGACAAAAAACGCTTCAATAATTGCTAATTGATAATTGCAAATTGCTAATTCTCCCTACCCCCTATTCCCCACTCCCTATTTCCTATAATTCATGCGACTATTATTCATTCTCCTGTTGACGCTTTCAACCAGCGCGATGGCTCAAGACGCCGATCCTGACGCAGCGCCAGCTCCCGCAGAGACTGTTCAACAGCAGGCGCCTGTTCAAGCGTCTCAACCGGAAGTTCAAACTCAGTCCACTTTTTGGACGATTATCAGCGCTGGCGGAACAATCGGCTTACTGATTTTTGCTTTGTCGATTGCCAGTTTGACGCTGGCGATTGACCAGCTCCGAAAGCTTCGAAAGTCAGCGTTTATGCCGGACGGGTTGGCTCAGCAAACGCGCGAGTTGATTTCTCAGGGACAGCTGTTACAGGCGGATCAGTTGTGCCGCCAGTCGCCTTGCTGTTTGTCATACGTTATTAATGCGGGTTTGACGGAAGCTGACGGGGACTGGACGGACATCGAAAAAGCTCTGGAAGATTCGCTGGCAGAGCAGTCGGCGCAGTGCGGGCGAAAAATTGAGATATTGTCAGTAATCGGAAACATCGCCCCGATGCTAGGACTGTTGGGAACGGTTGTTGGCATGGTATACGCCTTTAGCGAGCTGGCAAACACACAAGGAACCCCCAAGCCGGCTGAATTGGCTCAGGGCATTTATCTGGCTCTTGTTACAACGGTCGAAGGGCTGATTGTCGCTATTCCTTCTTTGGCGGCGTTCGCCTATTTCCGCAGCCGTTTGGATCAGATTATTACAGAAGTCGCATTTCAGGCGCAGTACGTTTTCATTCCGTTAAAACGACAGCTTCGCGCCGGTCGCCGCGTTGGGACAACCGTTCAGGCGCCGCCCAAAAAGAGCTGACGCAATCAAGATAACCTCTAAAAACAATGGCTCATCCGGTAACTGAGCGCCTAACAGTTTTTGAGCGGGTCAGTCCGTACACAGATTTGACTGATTAAACGGATATTCACCGATTGGTTAACTGATAAATCAATAATCTTTTGTGAATCATTCGATTTTTAAACACGAAATACGCAAAATAACGCGAAAATCACGAAAAGTTTAAGATTATAAAATAACCCTTTCGTTTGTTATGTTCTTTTCGTGTATTTTGTGTTTTTCGCGTTCTCCTCGTGTTTAATAAGACAATGATGTGCAAATGATACGGATTGACAACAACTAATCCTCAATTGGTTTGCCTCTAAACGTCTTTCCAACGGCGTTGTAGAGAGTTTTAACAACAAGGTAAAATTGACAGTAAGAAAAAACTATGGGTTAGGCAGCGATGAAGCGCTGCCAACTGCTTTATTCCATACGCTTAGGAAATTGTCTGAACCAAAACTTACCCACAGATTTTGTTAGAGAGCCTTATATATAATGTATGAACGCACTAGCGCTTTCCTTTTTCTTTTGACAGCAAAGTAATAACGCGTTGATGGACTGCGTTTTCTATCTGTCGAGCGCAGGTTTGATAGAATTCCATCGTGCCGCCGTAGGGGTCTAAAATATCGACGTTTTCCGGGTTGAGCAGCCGAATTCTCGATTCTGCCTGAGGATACGCAGCGACAAGCGCTCTCCGGTGAGACTCGCAAAGCGTGAAAATATAGTCGGCATAGCGAATAAGCGTTTCTGAAACGCTTTGGGCGGCGTGACTGGACAAATCCAGACCTCTTTGTTTCATAACCGCCTTGGCGAAATCGGACGCTGGCATTCCTGCAATGGCGGATAAACCGCACGACAGCGCAAACCAACCTTTTTCTTCCAACCTGTCGGGAGAGCATTTGAGTTGGTCAGCCATCTCTTTTCGGAAGAGCGTTTCCGCGATAGGAGAGCGGCACGTGTTGCCAGAACAAACGAACAGAACAATATTTGACGAAATGCGTCGAATCTGAGCTGGCGACAGCGCCCCGGCGCGGAGAATGGTCGGCGTGGCGCCGTCAAACCTGACAACGGTAGACGACTGTTTCCAACGGGTCATTCCATCGTCAACAATAATATCGACGTCGTTTTTAAGGTCGTCGATAACCTGTTTGCCGTCCAATGGGTCTGGAACGCCATGATGGTTCGCGCTGGTAAGCAAAAGGGGAAGGTCGATAATCCGCAAAATTTCCAACGTCAGCGGATGATCCGGAATGCGAATTCCAACAGTTCCCTTAGGGGCGCACGCTTGAGTTGCAATTGGCGGGAAGGCGTCTAACGCTCCCTGTCGAAGCGGCAGAACGAACGTAATCGGACCAGGACAAACGCGACGAAACAGCTTTTCCACCTTGGATTTCCACGGAGCCGCCAGCTGTCGGGCAGATTCAATATCTTGAACGACCAGAGAAAAAGGGCTTTCCGGCGTTCGATCCTTGAGGCGGCTGAGCCGTTCGATAGCAAAAGTCGACGTTGGTGCGGCGGCGACTCCGTAAACCGTCTCCGTTGGCAGAGCGACAAGCTCTCCGGACTGGATAGCTTTCGCCAGCCGCTGCGCCTGATGTTCCAGTTTCGACGGTTCAAATTGGAGTATTTCCGCTGACATTATAAAGGGATTGGTAGTTATGAGTATACTATATATAGAGTTACTCGAACCCTGCTCTATATATTATATATTGTAGCCAAGGAATGGTTTATAGTCAAGACCAAAAAAAAGAGTCGCTAACCGTATAAAATTCTTTGACTTAAGCCACTTTAATACATTATAAAGCAAATAATCGTTTTCTTTCCCCTGTTTTTTAGAAAAAAATAAAAAATTTCGCGTCCCCTCCCTTGCAAAGATTGAAATATATGATAGAATGATTCACGTAAGTTTGAGGAACGACTGTAATTTACAGTTTCCCTTTAACAGGGGTCGTAGCTCAATTGGTTAGAGTACCGGACTGTCGATCCGGTGGTTGCGGGTTCGATCCCCGTCGACCTCGATTTACAAAAAAACAGACGCAAAAAGCGTCTGTTTTTTTTATTGTACATTAGACTGTTCGAGTTTATCTCTGCTTTGACTTCTTATCGATCCAAAGCGTCTTCGATTTCTTTGATTAAAACCGTCCTAACAGAAAAGCATACGAATTCTTTTCCTGGGCGTACGAAACGCCTTTATTGGCAAAAGGTCCCGACGAGGAAAACTCTGCGATATAACAGCTTGGACAAAGAGAGTTGGCTTTTTTGTGTATGTTAACAGAATACTCGTTAAAGTCCCATCGCAGCGTTGAAATACAATAACAAAACATCGGTTCATTGCTTTGTTTATTATCGTCGAGTTTATCAACTGGCGACAGACTCGCTTTCTGACCGGCGGCAATATTTTCCGCTTTCCAGAGGGCGCCTTTAGCGTCGCAAACAAAAAGTTGTTTAACGTCTTTTCCCAGCCCATTGACAACGTATGAGTTTTCTCCATTGAAATCAAAATCCAGCTTGAGACGAGTCGTTCCCGCTTTTCGAATTTTATAATAGGCGGGTTTTCGAACAGCTGCAAAACGAGAAGGAATAACCTGTTTTCCGCTTGTCCAATCAATGTTAAATCGATCGTCATCGTTGAAGTCGGAAATGTTTAATTCGTCGTCGGAATCGAAAACAACGTTTCGAGGCGTCGTTCTGGCGTAAATCCCGTATTGAATTAAAGAGGAATACGTTCCAGAACGCTGATCCAGATACGCTCCTGAAGCAATACGCACGTCTGTATTAAAACCGTCCGCCAATATTACATACATAAGAATTGCGCCTGCAAAGAGAAAAGAGAGAGCCGGGACTGTTACGAGTAACAAAATTCGTTTGTTATACATAGTCAAAAGGAACAGATTAATCGGCCCGGCAAGTATAACAAATAAAAGTATTACAATGCTGATTCCCAAAAGCGGGATGCTAAGATCGGATACAACCGGAAACCATTTTTGCATTTCGTTTATACTGTCCTTTTCAAACCAGGAAGGCTTTGAATCAAAATTACTGAGTAAGCCCTCGAAAAAAGTTTTATCTGACAGATTGTCAGCCGACATGAGTTGATTGAACTGATTCTCTAACGCGGCTCTGTCTGTCAAAGCAACAACGCCAAAACCGAACGGGTATTCTATAACTTTTGAATTCTGAGACGAATTCTCTTTAGGCGCAGTCTCTTTTATCAGCTGAGCTATCCACTCAACTTTGTCAAAATGTGGAGCGCCGCTTTCAAGCAGCCACAATATGCCGCCGCTGAGAACGAACTGTTTCAGCGCCGTCTGAACGCCTTCCGGAGCGGCTGCCAGTTCTTCTGGTGTAAGGAGGATAAAGTCCAAACAGCTGTAGTCCATACGGTCCTGGGGCCAGTACTTGCAGTCCTTTTCAGCGAAGATGCACTCCACTTCGGCAAAACGCTTTCGCAAAGAGCGGCAGATTAAAAATGTGTTGGGAATCAAATCATCACCCGGTGAGTATGTAACAAATCGAGATCTATAATGCGAAGGAAACGACGTAATCCCCTGACGCATGGGGCAGGGAACGGTGTATAATTTTCGATTGTCGGCATGAACCTGGACGTCGGCGCCGAAGTCGGGATTTGTAACAGGCAGCGGCAATGAGGCGTTTATCGTTTCACCGGGCTGAAGATCAAAACTTTTTGAAGCGACGTTGGAACACGAAAGTTTAACCTTGTGCGGCTTCACGTCCTGATTTTGAATCTTGCAGCGAAAAACAAAATAACCATGAGAAAGACGTTCCTGAGTCATAAACGGTTGAGCGTCTACGCGAATGAGCTGCTCTAATTTGAATTCGCCCGGCGCTTGAGCAAACAACGCGTTTGAAAGCGTCATGCAGAAAAATAGAGCTAAAAGAATCGTAGAGGAGCGTTTATGATTATTCATGATTTCAAAAGAACGATTATCGTTATCAGAGTAAGAGGATTGATACGGGAAACGAACGAACAGGAATTGTCAATAAAACGATTTGGTCGTCAACCGTCGTTTTACTATCCATATTAAGATGAAAAGCCTTCCCTGTATAAAACAGGCGCAGGCTTTTCAACTTAAAAAGAAAGGAAATATACCAGTTAGACTCTAAATGAAATATTCAGAGCGTTCCTTAGTTATTCCACCACCACTTTCCTTCCGGAAGCTGGCTGACTTTTGCAAACTTGGCGTTGTTGTCAACGAGATTTTCGTCGTTCAAGGCAACTTGAGGCTGAATTTGGACGCCGCCGCCGGTCGGGGTCATCAGACGTCCGCCTTTAGATACAACGTTGCAAGCCGCCGGAGCGAACTTCAAAGGCGAGCAGGTTTCAATCGAGTACTTGGTTTCGTCTCCCAAAGTCGGCATCGTCCATTCCGCTTTGGCAAAAATGCCTTCCTGATTCAAATAAGCGGCAACGATGGCAATGTCAATCAGGTTGCGGAGCTCTGCATAAACTGGCGAAACCATGGAAACTTTTTCATATCGATCAGTAAAGCTGCGAGTGAATGCGCGGCTGGCAGGGTTCTGAGAACCGCCGGTCAGAGCGCGAGAACCGTCAGCGGCTATAACTTCATCTTCGCCAACCAGTTTGACGCCTTGCCCAACCAGCTGAATGGCGTTGCCGTCGTCGCTCATTTTAACGCACTGATAATTGGGAACGAAGTACCAGCGGCACAGAGCGTTCTGGGCAACGTCTGACGCCGAGGCGGCTGAAATGAAGCTTCGAACGCCGGCGGGAGCGTTTTCAAGACCAATGCCGATAAGTTTCATGCGGTAGTCCGCTTCAACGAGAACTTTGGCAAAATGGGTATTTGGGCTAACTCCGTCTATGCGAACGTTGTAGTTTCCAATTGAGGACGTCATGCCGTTGCGAATCTCGGAAATTGACATTCTGTACGGGTTGACCGTTCGGACGTACTGCTGTACAGACGAAGAGCGGCAACGAGGTCTTCCAGACGAACGACCGGACGACCGGATTTAATGCCGACAACGCGGTCAAGTTCCGGATAAACTACCCAGTTTTCCGCAGGACCGGCAATAATAACGTCTTTTGTTTCCGGATCAAAGAAAACGTATTCAATACGCGTCAGACCGGCGAGGTATTTCATTTCTTCGGTCAAAGCGTAGTTGTTGGCTTCGATCGCCTTTTCCAGAGCGCGCAAAGAGACACAGCGCATTTCAGTCGTTTCATTTGCGGCTGACCCCAACGATTTTCGGGCTTGGAGCGCGATGGCTTTGATGCTGTTGTCTCGAACAGTGTTCATTTTCAGCTCGCCCGAGGCGTTGACTTGAATACCTGCGTTTTGGTTCTGCGCGTAGACTGTCGAAGCAAAGAACACAAAAGCGACAGCCAATACGGTCAATAATAATGCCGAACGTTTCAACATATTAATTTTCTCCTGATATATAACTTTTATCCAGCTATAAGAGGTTTCCTGTTTACAAAACACAATTCTGTAAACATCAAGTGTAAACCACTTTCTGCTATCATACATATAAATTGTAATTAAAGATTCTGTTTTCATCAGGGATTTTCCTCTATAATTTTGAAAAAATCTCCAAATTCTTGCGGTACCATCGAAATAATCGGTAAATTTCCTCACAATTTACTATAAATACGGAATAAATCTGAGCAGTATTAATCTGATTAATATATGATATTATCCATAAAAAAGCTTATTATATTTTATCTATCCGCTCTATAGCTCCTAATTCATCTATAAAAATTTTGTCGTCTTTATGTGAATTTCTGGTATTTTTCTGCATACGTTAAACTATTAGTTTCTATTAGCCGATAAAATTTATCGGGTATTTCCATATACTAAAGGATTTTATAACATGAGCGCTTCAAAAAGATACTGGATTTTACTGCCGTTATTACTTATTTTTATTGCGTCAACGACGCAAGCGCAAGAGGTTATTAAGCCTCTGAAAAAACTGCAGCTTTCAGAAAAGACGCCTGCTGACCAGGTTCCTGTATGGACTGGCGTGGCGGTCGATTCCAAGTTGAGGGCATACGTAGGCGGAGACGATCATAAAATTCGTCTTTGGAACCTGCAAACCGGGGAAATTGAAAAGAAATTAGCTCGCAACATTGACTGGATTAAGGCGGTTCGTCTTCGTCCAGACGGTTTAATATTGTTATCTGCTGACATGGGCGACGTCGGATTGATGTGGGAAACCGAAAATCCGGAAAACGCATTTACGTCTCTCAAGGGTATTGAAACGGCTGTAACAAGCGCTGCGTTTACCAAAGATGGAAGCAAAGTCGCTATCGGAACCTTTGGAGGCGGCGTTTTTGTTTTCGACGCTAAAACCGGAGCGGCTCTCAATCGTTTGTCGGTTGGCGTAGGAACGGCAGACGCTGTTGCGTGGTCTGACGACAATCGGTATCTGGCAGCTTCCGGACGCATGGGCGTCGTTCGCGTTTGGGATTTTAACAACGATGTTAAATCCACTGACCTTGTCGGACACATTCGTCGAGTTCACGCTTTGACGTTCCAGGAAGACGGCATGCTCGTTTCCGGCGGAGAAGACAATCGTCTGTACCTCTGGAATCCGGCAGACGGCAAAGTTCTCGGATCTATTGAAAATCTGCCAGGAAAAGTTCGCTGCATTACCACCGTTGGTTTGAATAAAGTTGCCGTTGGCATGTGCGATAATTCATTGGGCGTCTGGAGTTTCGACTCTGGATCTCAAACATATAAAATGGAAGGGCATACCGGCACGATTGCTGATATGCAGTGGGTTGAATCTCAAAAATGGCTGGTAACAGTCGGATTCGACAGTTCCATTTGCGTCTGGGTCTTGAATAAATAACAAATACCAGAAAATATTGCGTAAGCAATACGGATTGTAACAACTATAGCGATTGTTCCGTTTTCGTCCAACCTGAAATTGAAATTAATCGCTGCAAATATTAAAAACAAGGGAGCCGAGACATTCGTTAGAATGTCAAACGGAGAGAAACAGAATCAATAACACACAGCGTTGGGGGCTGAAAGAGGCTTAAATCTTCAATCAGCCAACGTCAAACGCAAAAACAACCTTTATTTTGGGAGGTTTGCCGTGAGCAAGTCAAAAATCAGCAAAAAGAATCGCAAATTCAATCATCCGTGCACAGTAGAATCGTTGGAAGAACGTCTGCTGCTCTCGGTAGCCCCTGCGGACGTTGACGCTCTTCAGGTCGGTTCCTTGTACATCGAAGGCACGTTCGGAAGCGACCAGCTTACCGACGACTCCTACGGCGACTATCTGGAAATCTCATACAACGGCGGCGTTCAGGGAACGAATCTCGACAAACTGGAAATCAACCTCGATAAAAACGACAACGGTCAGGTTGACATCAACGAGGCGTTCTTCCACTTGGCGCCTGGCAATCCCGAATACGGCGCTTACAACAGCGTCAAGTTTGAAATCGTCGACGCCAACGGGACTATCAAAACCGGCGACGTCAAGTGGACGATTTCCAATAACAATCAATTGCTGACCATGGAGTTTGAAGACTTCGAATCCGGCGATAAACTGGTTTGTCGGTTCGACGTTGACTTCTACAAAGGCGTCAGCCCGATTTACGACGAAGACGGCGACATCATCGACCGCAAAGAATCGTCCAACGTTACCGTCAACGGCGACGACTTTGAAGGTTCCAGAATCAAAGCGTATTTCAGCGCCGACAACTACGAAGACGTTTCGATTGAAAAAACGTATGTCGATAACTATGGAACTGTCAAGTATGGTCTTGACCTGAACGAAAACGCCTACTTCCCGGAAGACGTTATATCCGCAGAAGAATACGTTGCCGGCGCGTTTGGGTCCATCGTTCAGACGCCGGTTATCAACACGATTTCCGGTTACGTCTATGACGACATCGACGGTTCTCTGACGCTCACCCCGGCAGACGAACTTTTGTCAAACGTTACATTAACGCTTTATGAACAGGACGATACGGGAGCATACGTCTCCACCGGTTTGACGACGACCACTGATGCGAACGGCTTCTATGAATTCACCGACCTGCTCAATGGAACGTACATGGTTCTGGAAACGCAGCCGGAAAACTACACTGCCGTCTGCGCCAACGCCGGTTACGTGCCATTAACAACGCAGGTTTCGACCGTTCGCGATTTGAATTGCATTTACAAGATTGAACTCAAGGGCTATCAGGACAGCATTCAAAACAACTTCGGTCAGAACTCGCCTGGACAGCTCAGCGGCATCGTTTGGCTGGACGTCAACCTCAACGACCTTTACGATGCTGACGTTGACACTCTGCTCAAAGACGTTACCGTCAATTTGTATGACGAAGACGGCGATTTTTTGGCGACAACCAAAACCGACAGCAACGGCTACTACGAGTTTACCGACTTGATGCCGGGTCTGTATATTGTTGAAGAAGAATGGCCGACAGAATACATTCACTCCGGCGAAATCCCCGGTACAACAGGCGGATTTGTCGATCCTGAAGGAACCCCAGGCTTCATTTACGGTATTACGATTACCTCGCGCGGCATTTCCGAGTCCAACAACTTCTGGGAAATTCTGCCTGGCATGATCAGCGGTTACGTCTTTGAAGACAACCAGTCCATTACCCGCAATCCGGACGGCTCGCTTCCGGATCAGTACAAGATTACCACCGGCGTTAAGACGCCAGACAGCGTTCCGATTCCAGGCGTTACACTTGGTCTGTACAATATCGACGGCACGGTTGCCATTACCGACGCGTTAGGCAATCCTCTGACGACGACTACCGATGAAAACGGCTACTATGAGTTCACTCACCTTATGCCGGGCGCATACTGCGTTATTGAAACGCAGCCCAAAGATTATATTGACGGTTTGGATACGGCAGGTTCCGGCGGCGGCTGGGCGTTTAACCCGACCGACGATCAGTATGAAGTAACAGTCAAACAGTTTGGAACGGACAGAAACAACGACGCGATTATTCGCATCAGCGTCAAGTCCGGCGAGAACTCGGCGCTCAACAACTTCGCGGAAGTCAACGTTGTTGACCCGACGCCTACTCCGCCCCCGGGCGGCGGAGAAAAGATTCCGAAAGTCTCGTATCCGCACGTAACGAACTCGTCCGGCGGCGGATTCCAGTCCATTCCGTACATTCCCGCTTACATGAGCCACGGCATTTCCGCCCTGTACGGCGGCGGAGGCGGATCCGGCGTTTCCGCATGGCATTTGTGCAGCCTCAACGCCGGCATGGCGCGACGTTTGGGCGACGGCGTCGTCCTCAACGGTCTTCAGGGCGAAGGGCTGACAACCGACATGATGTCCGCCAGCGGTCTGATTGCCAACGGTCTGATTAAAGAAGGCTATGGAATGGAAGCGCTGATCAATATGTTCTCGCCGATTTTCGACCCGATCAACTGGAACGGTCGAACGGATCCGGAACTGGCGTGGCGCATGGCGGACTGGCGCGACGGGACCGTTACCTTTGTCGGAGAATACGGCGTCATGGAAGGCATTCCGCTTACCGGAGACTTCAACGGCGACGGCAAAGACGAGCTGGCTGTTTTCGTGGACGGCGTCTGGTTCATCGACATCAACGGCAACGGCATTTGGGACGCTGACGACCTTTGGGTTCAGCTGGGCGAAAAAGGCGACCAGCCAGTGGTCGGCGACTGGGACGGCGACGGAAAAGCGGACATCGGCGTTTACGGCAAAATCTGGGCGGGCGACTGGGACCTGGTGGAACATGATCCGGGTCTTCCGGACGCCGAAAACCTCACCCGCGGCGTATACAAGAACATGCGTCCTCGCGTTGCGGTCAAGACGGCGGCTTCCGGCTTCTCCAAGCTGACCAGCCACGGCGCCATTTACGAAAAAGCCATTGACCACGTCTTCCACTTTGGAAACCAGGGCGATCGCGCCGTTACCGGCGACTGGAATGGCGACGGCGTCGACAACATCGGCGTGTTCAGTAACGGGAACTGGTATCTCGACGTTGACGGCAACGGCCGCTTGACCGGCGCCGACCGCGGATACGAATTCGGCGCGCCGGGCGACATCCCCGTTACCGGCGACTGGAACGGCGACGGCGTTACCAACATCGGCGTTTATCGCAACGGCAAGTTCATTCTGGATACCAACGCCAATGGCGTTATGGACAGCTCCGATGCGGTTGTTGAATCCGGAGAAGCTGGCGACATCCCGATTTCCGGCGACTTCAACGGCGACGGCGTCGACGAAGTTGGAACCGTCAAACTGTCGGGCATTCGCCAATAAGACAACAATTAGCGTCTAATAGCATCAAATAACTAAAAGCAGCGAGTTGCGATATATTGTAACAACTCGCTTCTTTTAATTTATAACCTCCAATATAATGCTTATCAAACTGCTTTTTCCCCGCGGATTTTGCGCGGGCGTCTATCGGGCGACAAGCGCTTTGAACGCTGCGTTGAACAAATACGGAACGCCTGTATACGTCTATCATGAAATCGTTCACAACAAGTGGGTTGTAGACTATTTTCAACAGAAGGGAGCTGTGTTTGTCAATTCCCTGGACGACATTCCAGACGGCTCTGTTACGCTTTTTTCCGCTCATGGCGTCTCGCCTCAAATAGAACGACAGGCGCAAGAAAAAAACTTGCGTTATATAGACGCCTCCTGTCCTCTGGTTCAGAAAGTCCATCGGGAAGCTAAACAGTTTGTTCAGCAAGGTTACTCTGTTCTTCTTATTGGACACCCCCATCATGACGAAGTTGTTGGAGTTCAAGGGGAAGCGCCGGATAAAATTTTCATCGTTAAATCGAAAGAGTCAATAGACTCGCTGCCGCTGACGGCTAAAGATAAAGTTGCCTACATCACTCAAACAACCCTTTCTTTGGACGAATCAGCAACAATTATTGAATATTTAAAGTCAAGATTTCCCAACATTGTTGGACCGGCAATTAAAGATATCTGTTACGCAACTCAAAACCGTCAAAATGCAATCAAAACGGCCGCAAATAAATATAATCAAAATAAAAAGAATGTAAAAGCAATCGTTGTCGGCAGCGCGAACAGTTCTAACAGTATCCGACTGAAAGAAATTGCTTTACAACACGGCATTCCCGCCGTTCTAATTGACAGCCCGTCAGATATCAATCCTGATGATTTTACGGGCGTTGACGTTGTATTATTAACAGCGGGAGCGTCTGCTCATGAATATGTCGTTAAACAGGTTACTGAGTACTTTCAATCAACATTTAACGCACAAGTTGAAGAAGAGCGCACTTGTGAAGAAAATACTGTTTTTCCGATACCATCCATGCCTTAGAACATGCGGAAAAGAACCTAACCCAATACAGGAACGTCTTCCATAGCAAGTCCCAGTTTTTGAATCAAGTCCGCAAAGGATTTCGCCTTCATGGTTTTCATAATCATTGAACGGCGATTTTCAACTGTACGAAGTTTTCTGCCGGAAGCGGCAGCGATGTCGTTATTCGTAAGCCCCTGATATACAAGCCGGGCAGTTTCCTGAACTGGCGGCGAAAGCTGTTTGAAAAGCTGTTTTGCTTCATATTTGGAGTTTAATCGTTGTCTTTTGCGTTCCGATTTTTCAAGCCAGCTTAAGATTACGTCGGTCAATTCTGATTTGTCTCTGGTGAATTTCCCTATAATGTCGTCCGCGCCGTATCGAAGATAATTCAGAGCCGCCGGTAAATTGGGATAATTCATATAGACAATAATCGGCGCTGACAAACAAAGGCTTTCAACAGACGACTTCAAATCGGTTAGCAGTTCTTTAGCAGACCGAACGCCGGATTCTTCCAGAAGCAAAAGAATGCACCCGGCTCGAGAACGATCAAAAGACGCTAAAACCTGTTCACTTCGAAAGTAGGTGTCAACGATTATACCCCTGGACTGCAAACTCATTGTCAAGGCGTTGTCATAATCCAGACTCTCAACCAAAACGTAAACCCGCGGCGCGGATTCGTTGTATGTAACGGTATCCGCGGTCTGCTTGTCTGCCGAGATTAGATGATGTCTCATAATGAATAATCGGTCTTTGAACTGCCTGCATGGATGTTACAGGGCTGATTAAGACACGCGCCGATAACATTAACCAGGTCTTCTTCTTTGGGAGTGATTTTTCCGTCGTAATTAATGCAGGCGACAACAGCTTTGAAAAACAGTTCTCGAACTTGCATCGAAGCGGATTGAATTTTCATTAATGAATTCGCAAACGTTCCCATTGTGCAGGACAATTTGTCTGGCAAAGACATTTTCAAATTCGCCAGATTGGCAGCCGCTTCAAAAGCGTTCGCGGCATCCTGGTCGCTGTCTGCTCCCTGCCATGCCAAATATCCCAATGCAAATTTGAATTCCGTTGAAAGGCGTTGAGCGCTGTCGTATTTAACAACGCTCTTTTTCACGCCAAAAGAGACGTCCAGTCGTCCTGTAAGAATCGTTCGCAGGGCGAACTCAAACAGATCGATTTTCTTGTCTGCCTCTGTTAAAGCGACTATATTGGCGCGAAACGTTTGGTATTGTTCATGCGACATTTGACGCAAAGCGGAAACGCTCAATTCTGCCATGCGAATTTTATCAGCGCATGTCAATGACGCCACGCGAGGAATGAGACGTTCAATCAGTTTGAGCATATATTCTTTTTGGTTGCCGCGAAGAACGTCCCATTGCAAATTTTGAATCTCCGGCGATGAATCCATCAAAAGGGCGTAAATAACCCCGTGAACGGAATACTGATCGTGAATCAAATCGTTTAACGATTCCGATTCGTCCGGCGGCAAAACGGCAGAATCTATTCCCAAACCGCCTAAAATGGAGCCCCCTAAACCGGGAATATGAGTCTGACGCATCTGCTCCGGCAAACGCTGTCTGATTTCATCCAAAGGATTCGTTTTCTTCTTTGATTCTGTTTCTTCTGATTCTCGCAATCCTGGCGGATTTTTCAAATCTCGAAGAACGCTTTGCGGAACTTTCCCGTTATACTGCGGTAAAATTCGCTTGATGCGTTCATTCAACGGCGGGTGAGAATCCATAAGATTGGTAATATTGACGCTGGCGAAAAAGAAATGTCCGCACGCAGACGCGTTGGGATTGGTAATTGGATTTTTGGCGTTTATCTGACCAATTTTAATCAAAGCGTATCCGATTCCTTCCGGATTTCGGGTAAATTGAACCGCTGAGGCGTCTGCAAGGTATTCTTTTTGACGAGAAATTGCCATACGAATAACATTAGCCGCAAACTTGCCAATATAACCAATAATCATTATGATTATACCGGCAAGCATAAGAACAAAAAGAACTGCAATTCCTTTGCCGGAATCTTCATTCTTGTTGCTTGACGATGAGCGGTTAGAGTTGGATACAAATTCAAGCATAAGCCTGAAAAAGAAGTAGCCAACAAGAAAAATCAGCTCCAGACCGAATAAAAGCCCCACCATACGCATGTCGACAGTCATATCGCCGTTGAGAATGTGACTGAATTCATGCCCTATAACGCCCTGGAGTTCATCTCGGGTAAAGTATTCCAGAGAACCGCGAGTAACAGCAATCGCCGCTTCGTCTGTATTCCATCCGGAAGCAAAAGCATTAATTGACTTTTCGTTGTCCAAAATATAAACTTTGGGCATTGGAACTCTGGAGGCAATCGACATCTCTTCCACGATGTTGAGCAGCTGTCTCTCCTTGCGATCGGTTGTATTGGCAGCCACCAAACGTCCGCCGAGCGATTCCGCAACTTGTCCGCCATTGAGACTTCGAAGTTGGCTGGAACGGATTCCAGCTCCGCTAAAAATAAGCAGAGAGGAAATCCCGGTTATAATCGCCGCTGCGCCCGCAAGTTCATCAGCCGTTGGAGCGGCTGTATATGAAGAGGTTTCAGCCGATGAATCGGTATATGAAGAACTTCCAGAGAAGTCTGAATTTGCTGACTCAACGGTTAAAAACAACCCTATCAGACAGACGTTCAAGGCGATAATCACAAACAAGACCGCAAAAAAATAGTAGAAGTACAACTTGCGAGTTGCGCTTCTGGCGCGGTCTTGATGTTCAAAAAAATCCATCGTGGACATGATGACAATTATCAATTAGCAATTAGCAATTTTCAATAGACGCAAAGCGCCACAATAATTAGTAATTATCAATTATCAATCAGCAATTAACAATTGGCGCAAGCGTCTGAGTAAACTCTTATGAGAAACGCGAAGCGTAATTGCTAATTGCTAATTACTAATTGCTAATTAGAACTTAACCTTGGGAGCTTCTTTTTCGGACGGATTTTCAATGACGAATTCTGTTGACGGCAGGAATCCGCACAGTCCGGCAATCAAATTGGCGGGGAAAACCTCGCGCTGTGTGTTGTATTTCATAACAACGTCATTGTACGCCTGACGAGCAAAACTGATTTTGTTTTCTGTCGAGGTGAGTTCTTCCTGAAGTTGCATAACGTTCTGGTTTGCTTTCAGTTCCGGGTAGTTTTCAAAAACGACCATCAAACGTCCCAGCGCTCCGCCCAAATTGGATTCTGCAGCGGAAAGGCTTTTCATCGCTTCCGGATTCGTCGGGTCGGCAGCGGCGGCTTTATTTGCGTTAAACGCAGCGGCGCGAGCGGAGATAACAGCTTCAAGCGTGCCCTTTTCGTGTCCCATATATCCCTTGACCGTTTCCACCAGGTTGGGAATCAAATCGTAACGACGCTTGAGTTGAACGTCAATCTGGGAAAAGGCGTTCTTGACCTGGTTTCGAAGCCCGATAAGGCCATTGTAAACGCCAATCCCCCAAAAGAAGAACATGGCAAGAACAGCCAACGCGCCGCAGCAAATAATGCCGCCAATCATCAACAACGACGATTGTGAACCATCAACAGACTGCGCCAACAAAAACATACTCTCGTTCATTTGTATGCCTCCTTAAAAATGTTTTTTTGAATATAAAGCGAGTTTATTTAGTTAGGAGTCAGGAATGAGGAGTGCATAGTACTTAGTGCATAGTACTTAGTACGCAAGCGCTCCTCTCCTATGCACTATGCACTAATACCACTCTCAACTCGCTACTCGCAACTTCCCATATTATACAACAAAAATTATTTATTTACAACACCCCCCGCCAACCATTGACAACCAGGGACGTTTAAGGTATATTGAACTCGTTCAGAAAAACTCTATTGTTTTTCCTTGAACTTATTAATACGAAATTTGGTTTCAAAAAGTAACCGTTGATTTGACATTTTCAATTTTACTGTTTCCAGAAAGCCTAAATCGTGAACGTAGCCCATCGACTCGAAAAACTGGCTCAAACTCAGCCTGACGTTATTGCTGTTGCTGAACCAACAAGAAAGTATGTAAATACTCAAAACGCCGGCAATTCAAAATTTGCGAGTTGCGAGAACTTATCACTTAAAATCATGCCCTCTGGGCGAGTTTACAAGACAATCACGTTTCGGGAACTGAATGAGTATTCGGATAAAATCGCGGCGGGGCTGATTCGCATGGGCGTTAAGCCGGGACATAAAATCGCGGCTCTGGTTACGCCGGGAATTGATTTTGTCGCCAGCGTTTTCGGACTGCTCAAGTCCGGAGCGGTTATGATTCTCATCGACCCCGGCATGGGCGGGAAGAATCTGCTCAAATGCCTGACGGACGCCGATCCAGATGGATTTTTCGCCATTTCCAAAGTTCATGCGATTCGCTGTTTTATGCGCCGACGATTTCCTCACGCAAAATTTAACGTAACCGTTGGTCGGCGTTGGTTTTGGGGCGGTAAATCTCTGGCGCAGTTCAGAAAGCTGGACGCTCAGACGGTTGCCGATACGCCTTTTCCTGAACCCGAGCCGAACGACCCAGCGGCGATTATCTTCACAACCGGCTCGACAGGACCGTCCAAAGGCGTTTTGTACTTGCATAAGACATTTGAAAAGCAGGTTGACGAAATTGCCCGACAGTACGGGATTCAACCCGGTCAGATTGACTTGCCGGGGTTCCCGATGTTTGGGCTGTTCAACTGCGCCATGGGATCGACCGCCGTTTTGCCGGATTTGGACGCGTCCCGTCCGGCGTCCGTTGACCCACGCAACATTATCGAAGCCGTTCGCGACTGGGGCGTTACGCAGTCGTTTGGGTCGCCTGCCATTTGGAAGAAAGTCGGTCAGTACTGCGCCGAACATGGCGAACGGCTGGAATCCGTCAAGATGATTCTTTCCGCCGGCGCGCCGGTTTTGGAACCTGTTATGCGGACGATGGTTAACTGTATTCAAGAAGGCGGAGTCGTTCATACGCCCTACGGCGCGACAGAAGCTCTTCCGACGGCAACCAACGATTCCAAAACCATCCTGTCGGAAACCGCCCCGAAAACCCGAGTTGGCGCGGGCGTCTGCGTTGGCAATCATTTCCCCTCAATCCAATGGAAAGTCATCAAAATAGTTGACGGACCGATTCCAACGCTTGACCAGATTGAGGAACTTCCCCCCGGAGAAATTGGAGAACTCATCGTTACCGGTCCGCAGATATCTCCCAAATACGTAACCCGTCTGGACGCCAACGCGACAGGAAAGATTATCGAAGGCAAGAGGCAAGAGGCAAGCGACAGTAGTAAAGACTCCTCTACTGCCTACTGCCTACTGCCTACTGCCTCCAACCTCATCTGGCATCGCATGGGCGACGTCGGCTATCTGGACGACAAAGACCGATTCTGGTTTTGCGGACGCATGGCTCATCGCGTCGTCGGGAAAGAAAAAACCTGGTTTTCCATTCCGACGGAAGCCATTTTCCTGCAATCGGAACTGGTCAACCGCGCCGCTCTGGTGGGCGTTCCAGATGTAAACTCTCCAACAGGTTCGCCCGTTCGCGTCCCGGTTATGATAATAGAACCGAAAGACCCCTCAATTTGCAACGACTCCAATCGAACCAAGGAACTTATAGATAAAATGCGGAATCTGGCTAAAATCAGTCCGCTGACGCAAGACGTTGAACTGTTTCTGGTTCACCCCTCTTTTCCGGTCGATATTCGTCATAATGCCAAAATTTTCCGAGAAAAATTGGCTCTTTGGGCGCAAAAAGTATTAAATCGGTAGAATTATTCTTCGGTTAGACTCAAGAAAGCAATCAAATCAGACGATAAAAACAACAACAGATTGTATCGATTTTCGGTATTATTGTGGAATTATAGTATTTCCAGCCGAACGAATCCCACTGAATAAACCGTTATCTCCGGGAAATGAATTCGATACGAAGAAAACATTTAAATATTTTTGGAGTCTTGCCATGAGAACGCTGTATTTTGCCGGTTTACTGCTTACGATAACGCTTTTAAGCGTTATGAATGTCGGTTGCCAGTCCACCGTTGGCGGCATGACGTTGCCCAGCCCCTATTACCTGGAAGACGATACGCAGTATTTCCCCGCCGGTTCGGAACAGCCGTTGTATAATGAACGCGCTGCGCTGCAGAAAGCCTCTGAAGAAGAAACCATTAAGAGACTCTGATTAGTGAGGAGTGAAGAGTGAAGAGCGAGGAGTTAGGAAGCCTTGTCGCTTACCGCTTAACGCTTAAAACTTTCAGCGGCGTTGCGTTGCTGGTATGTATTTACATTCTTCTGAGCTTTAGCTTTGCATCGACGAGCTGGGGAGAAGAAAATATAAATTCAGAATCCATAGAACAAAATTCGGAATTGGAAAATGTTGCCAATTCCGAATCGTCTGTTTCGAATGAAGACGCCCCAAACTCTGAACAAGTCAGGAACGGATTTAAGGAATGGAACAATAACGCCGTTCCAATGATGAGCCGCCTGTTTGTCTGGATCGGCTTTATTATGTCAATCGGTCTGACGGCAAAAATTCTAACTGCTTTTAATGACCGTCAAATAGGATTGATGACAGTTATTTTTGTCGGCTGCGTTGGCGCGCTGACAAGCATGATTCTTTTACCGATGGTCTACATTGCCGGAGATTTCAAGCCTGTTTCACCGCTTGGATTTGGCGTAGCCGTCCTGGCAGCGTTTTTAATTCTGCTCTTTTACAGCAAAATACTGCATCTGTTCGGGCAGGACGAGCAAGGGAAATAAGACTCCGTAGAGACCGCGTCATATTTTCTGTCTAACCGCAAACTCAGCAAGCTGTCAGCGATTAGTAAGACTGTCTGACGTTTATTCTTCTTCCCGAACGGAGAATTCCAGCTTCCATTTGTCGGGCGAGTTGACGGACTGACACCACAACTCGAACATGCCCAGTTCTGTTACGACGGAATGGAATTGAATCGGGACAAAATCGTCTTCGGCGTCTCCCGATGCGGCAAGCGTCGTTTCGAGCGAGTCCGTTTCTTCCAGCTCGTCTGGCGACCAGCGAGTCAACAGCGTGCCCGGCTTGTCGTCTTTTCGGGTTGAAGAGCTGAAAATCCGGAACTTCTCCGGCTGACCGACCGCTAAGCCAATTTCCATGGTTGTAGACGGGACGTCCGTTTCCGTTCCTTCTTCCATGCCCATCGGGGCGACGCACAGCGCGTTCATCGGGCGCGGCATGCCGGGAATCGCCAGACCTGCCGTTTCAATCCCGACGTAGTACGACCGTCCGGTTCCGCCTTTGATTCGGATGCCGCCGTTGTTTTTCGCCCAGGCGTAATACGCAGCGCCAAGAGCAACGGAGTTGTCCAGATCGCTTTGCGCTTCCAGCAGATTGAAAGCTGTTTCGGACGATTCCGCATTTTCCGGCGCCCAGGACGCGATAGTGTCGAACATCCGGTTTTTCAAAACGTTTGACTTGAACACGCCGCCGTTAAACAGAACGTGCGTCGGGAACCGTCCGTCTGAAAGATGGTCTTGCAGAAACGCGCTCAAGTGGCGCGTAACCGCCGCATCGGATTCGTACGGCAATCCCAGCTGACGGAACCCGCTGAGCCGATTGCGCTGCGGTCTGTCGGTGGAAGCGCAGATGGGGAAAAAGCCTTCCTGAAGCAGGTTGAGGATTTCGTCTTTTGTAACCTCCACAGAGACGTTTGACGCGAACAGCTTTCGCCCCCGCCCGGCGATGGCAATTGTATGGGAATCCGGCGCGTTGTCTGACAGAAGCCGTTCTTTGGCGTTGCGAGCGGCGTGCTGCAAGGCGGCGTTTTGCCACGGGTCGAGCGTAACGCCTTTTTCCGCAAACTTTTGCGAGGCGAAATACGCCGTTGCCAAATCCATATTGTCGCCGCCAACCAGCAGATGGTTTCCAACTGCCAAGCGGTTGAGATACAGCTCGCCGTCTTCCTGTTCAACGTTGACCAGGGAGAAGTCTGACGTGCCGCCGCCGACGTCGCAGACCAGCAGGACGTCGTTTTCCTTGAGTTGTTTTCGCCACTTGTCGCCCGTCTTTGCCAGCCAGGCGTAGACAGCCGCTTGTGGTTCTTCCAGCAGGGTGAAGTTCTCCGGCAGCCCAGCCGCCAAAGCCGCTTCTCGGGTCAGCTCTCGAGCGGCGGCGTCAAACGAGGCGGGAACGGTCAAAACAACCGTTTGCTTAGACAGCGGCGCTTCCGGGTGAGCGTAATTCCACGCGGACGCCATGTGTTCCAGGTACCGTCTGGACGCCTCGACGGGGGAAATTTTGTCAATCTGCTCCCCGTCTGGAGACTGCCCGTCGTTGAACGGCAGGAGCGCGTCGTGCCGGTCAACCCGATTATAGCACAGCCACGACTTCGCCTTGTCGACAACCCGATGGGGCTGGGAATCCGACAGACGCGTCGCCCAGCGCCCGACGGCGTAGCTGCGATCTTTCGCCCACGGAAGACTGTAGACGTCCGAAGGTTCCGACGCCAGATAAACAAACGACGGCAGCGACGTCCGCCCCTCAATCGTCGAGGCGTCGACAAGCTGGTCGATGGAAAACAATTTCAGTTCAGGCGATTCGTCTGACTGTTCCGTATACGCCAACACACAGTTGGTCGTTCCAAGGTCAATTCCTATATAATACATTTTTAGCAGAAAATAGAAAATGGGAGTTAGAAGCTCTTTCGCGCCTTCTCGCTACTCGCAACTCGCTTCTCGCAACTCATTATTATTATATCGCTAATCCAAATATCGGGAAGGACGTTGGCGGTAAAACTTTATTAATTCTGTCAATAATCGCGTTTAAACGTCTAAAAACGAATCCTTTTAAATTTTTTTGAAAATAATTCCTCATTTTTGGTAAGATAGCAGGAATATTTTTACTCTCTTATGCGTCTTATAGAAAGGCAAACAATCTAGGGCAAGGATTTAATAAGCTAATTAAAGAAATTTCGAAAATTTTTTAACCTGATTTATCTTTGTAAGTCTATACTTATCAACCACTTACAGAGTATCTTATCAAGAGAAAATTTAAAAAATTCAAAAATTTTTACAACAAAAATAAAAAAGTAAGCTAGGCTGTATAGGCAAGATGTATCGATAAGATAAATTTTGTCAGCAGTCCAACGATTCAATTCAGCTTGAACGGAGGGCAAAAAAGTTGAGTGAATTGGTTCGTGGAAGGAAATATAAACAAAACGAACTGACAAATCAAATAAAACATTTATTTCGTTCAAAGGGGTAAATTCGTGCATAAAGAAATAGAGTCATCGGAATTAATTGGGCGCAGCGTATATTCCATTGACGATCAGGATTATAACGCCGACGGGGCGAAAGGACGACAAAGAGCGTGTTCTTGCCGACCTGACGGGGCGTATTCCATCGGGGAGGATAATCCGTACGATTCTATGGAAGTGGATACGGATTTGCCGTATGATTTTGAATCTTCTGATTCCGAAGAGTTTACCGCTGATCAGTTCAAACAGGCTCAGCAGTTTGAAAAGGACGTTGAAATCCTAACAGACGACCAGATTGACGATCCGATTCGCATCTATTTGACCCAAATGGGTGAAGAGCCCATGCTTACCCGAGAAGAAGAAATCCAGGTTGCAAAACTGGTCGAACGCCGGCGAAGCCGCTATTTTTGCTATTTAATGTCTAATGACTATCTGCTTCGTCAAGCGTTAGAAATATTAGAAGGGGTTAATAAAGGGGAATTGCGGTTGGACAGAACTTTGGAAGTTTCTGTAACAAACGCTGAAACAAAATCCCGGTACGTCAATATTTTGGAACCGAATCTGATAACGCTTCGCAGTCTGGTTCAGAGATCAACCCAGTTTTTTAAAGTCGCTTTTAACAAGTCGTATTCTTCCAAACGCCGTCACGACGCCTGGAAAAAGATGGTGTTCATCCGATTCAAAGCAGCGCGTCTGATTGAAGAAACGGGCTTAAGAATGGAACGTCTGGAAGACGCAATTCGTCAGTTTCGGGAAGTAGCTGACAAAATGGATTATCTGCAAAAGCAGATACAAACCTGCCAGAACGACCCCAAAAAAGAAACGTTTCAGAAAAGTCTGCGGGAAGAGCTTCAGTATTTTATTGAACAAACTCATGAAAGCCCGATTACGATGGCTCGGCGCATGAAAAAGATTCAGAAATATGAAAATCTGTACGATCAGGCAAAGCGGCGCTTGTCGTCTGGAAACCTGCGTTTGGTCGTATCAATTGCCAAAAAATTTCGGAATCGCGGCGTGAGTTTTCTGGATTTGATTCAGGAAGGCAACACCGGTTTAATGCGCGCAGTAGAAAAATTTGAGTCCAATCGCGGCTATAAATTCTCCACCTACGCTACATGGTGGATTCGCCAGGCGGTTATGCGCGCCACAACAGACTACGGTCACGCCATTCGCATTCCCATTCACATGATCGACGCCATTCGTCGGGTTCGAGCTGCCAGGCATGAATTACAGATGGAGCATTACATTGATCCCACTGTTGAAGAAACCGCCAAACGCGCAGGGTTGGATTCCAAACTGACGTATAATATCATTCAAATGTGCCGAACGCCGCTGTCCCTTGACCAGCCCGTTGGAGACAATGAAGATACATATTTCGGCGAGTATCTGTCAGACAGTCACACTGAAGACCCGCTGGAATCCATCAACACAAGTACGCTTCGGGAACGAATCAACGCGGCTTTGAAGAGCCTGACGTATCGGGAACGGGAAATTATCCGGCTTCGATATGGACTCCTTGACGGCAACGCCTATACGCTGGAAGAAGTCGGCAGAATTTTCGACGTAACTCGAGAACGAGTTCGTCAGATTGAAGCTAAGGCAGTGCGTAAACTTCAGCGTCCAGAACGATGCCGACAACTGTCGCCCTTTGTCCAGCGCGGCGACGAAGACCCAATGGAAATTCTCAAAAAACGAAAAAATCGAAAGCGAAAGATTGCGAAAAAAACAGCGCCCGAACCAGCTGTTTAATAAGCTGCTAGCTATTAGCTACTAGTTATTAGCTTTGTTACCAGTAGTTCTCGGCTTTAATTGTTAAAGCGTGAAGCTAAAATAACCGAGCTAGAAGCTAAAAGCTAGGAGCTAGGAGCTTAATTAAGGCGCCAACTTCTCGGATGAACCTCTTTTTTTATTCTTCCCGAATCTGGAAAGAAAAGCGACCGTCTGGCGCGGCGTCGCCGTACTTGTAGAAGTCTAAAATATCGGGCAGCAGCGCTTTTGAATCTTCGTTCTCTGGACGGAATCCGTTGTCAACCCATTTAAATCGGAGTGAAATCGGCTTGTTCGCAGTCAGCCCCAACGCGGAACGTTCAATTCTCAATTCCAGACGGTTCCCCGTAACGCGGTAATCGACTGCAGAAACTCGTTCCCAATTCCAACCGCCCTTTGAGCGTTCCAGAACAGCTTTCTCCCCTGGAGACATCCGATTGACAACGTACTCAAACTCGTACCAGGAAGGCACGTTGGAATCGTCTGTTACAGAAATAAACAACTGCATCCAGTTGCGGTCAGAGGATGGCGTCAATTTGTCGTGCGTTTCGACCATAAAATAGACGTACTTGTCGTCTCGGGCGACTTTTGAAAGAACGATGTCGTTGCGTCCGGAGTTGTCTGTATAGAGAATTTGAGCGTAGCCCTCAGCGTTACGGGACATAACGTCTCCGCGATAATCTCGAAATGTCGGTTCGACGGTTTCCCACAGATCGGACGTCACGCCCAAGTTTGAATCAAACGGAATTGTAACAGCTTTGCCAAACTTCGGAACGGGGCGGACGCCCTTGAACTGTCGAACTTTGGCGACCAGCTGATTGTAGTAGATGTCTCGCAGTTCTCCGTCGCACGGCTCCACATCCCGGCTGAACCGCTGATCGTATTCATCCGGGAAGGCGTTGACCTGTCCCTGCCAAACCGGGTATCGTCCTGCAATCCATTCGTTCCAGCCTGTAACAAAGACGAACTGCGGATCAAGCTGATAGGCTCTATCCCATTGCTGTTCGAAGTTCAGCCCGTATTTGAACGCGTCCGGGCGCGGGTCTTTTTCTTTGCCGACCTGCCAGGCGCGCCCGAAAACGTCGCGATCGTTCATCGCCGCCAAGCCGGAACTGCCGTCGCGCTTGTTCTCGGAATGATTCTGCGCTACTCCGACGCAAATCATGTCGTACGTTCCATCCGCTCGCTTTCCGTAACCTTTTTGAGGATAGACTTCCAGCCACGACCAGTTGTCCGGGCGAAGCGGTCCGCACGTATAGCCGGGCTGTCCGGGACGAAAGGCGAAAAAGCTGCGAATGGCTTCCCATTCCTGTTTTTCTTCGCCGGACGTTTCAGCAATCTTTTGATCGACAACGTCTGGAATAGCATAAATTAACGGCTTGCCCTGCCAGTAAAACCAGAGTTCCTGATATTTACCGTCCCGATAAATGTCACGGTACAGCTGACGCAAGTCAACGGCGGTATAGTTCCAGTCCCAGAAGGGAAGCATAAACGCGATTTTAGGCGTCTTGACGCCGTCTTTGCGGGCTTGAGACCATGTTTCCAGCAGCGCCCATGTGGACTCCATCCAGGTCATCGTTGCGTTTGTGCAGTCAAAAATCGCGACGTCAATTTGAGCGTTGGCGAGCATTTGAGCGTGCTTTCTCAAAACCCACTTGTCCGTCGATTTGTAGTAGTCCAACAGTGGCTTGTCCCAATGATGAGGACGATGCATTTCACCCCACGCGGGATCGTCCGGACGTTCTTCGATTCCCGGGTTGTCGCGAATGGTTTGAGTGTTGTTATAAACGCGGCTGTGACTGGTATGTCCTCCCTGATGCCACGTCCAGTAAAAAATCCCGACCAACTTTTCCGGTCGAACGGGACCGACGGCATCCTGTTCTGGAAGCGTTCTGCCCAAATCGTCTGTTGCAGCGAAACAGTCCGGCTGAACGTCGTATTTCAGAATTGGGTCGTCGTCTTTTAACTTTGGTTCCGGCGGGCAGGACGCAGGCGCGGAAGCGAGTTTGTACTTTTCCCACGTTCCCTTGAAGGGAAACGGAGACAAACGGGGAGTGAGCCAACAAATTTGAATATTCTGATCCATTGGCTTGCCATTGAAGAAGCATTGAACGGCGCCAGGGTTGACGGGATTGCCCTGCGTCCAGACGCCAACCTGTTCTGTTCCTTTATCGACAACAAGCAGATACTCTCCTGCTGAAAACGGCGTTTTCGGCGGAGTTCTCAACTCTAAATGCTCGTTGTCACGGAAATTGACAAACGTCTGACGAAGCAGCGGCTTTTCAGCAATCGTTTTTTCGTAATTGTCTGTCCAGCGGAACAACGACAGCCGCAGCGATCCAACGTTATTGGAAAAGCTGGGGCAGCAAACCATAACAGACGTAAACGATTCAGCCGCCTTGAATCGAGCCGCAGCAGAGTCTTTTTCTTCGATTTTAAGCGGCTGATGCGGTTCACCCCAGTGCGGGGCGAACTCAAAGATTTCCGCCTCATAAACCGGCTCAGACGCCAGCGCTGAAATTGACAAGGCAATACCAATAAACGTTAAGAAACAGAGTCGATTCATGGGCGTTGAGAAAATTAATGAGTGTTATGTGAAAAGAAAACAGTAGGCAATATCAACTTACTACTGCCTATTGCCTACTGCCTATTGCCTACAGTCTACTCTTTGTCTTTAATAACAATCTTATATGCGGCGGTAATCGACTTGCCGGGTTCGAGCAGAATCGGGTTTTCGTGAACGCGCATCGTCGCGCCCATATAGGCGAACGCCTTCCAGCCGTCGCCCATGGAATAACCGGTCATCGGGCGCGTGTTGCCGGGCAGGTCTTCGATTGTTACAGAAATCGGGGCGCCGTCTACGATTCCAGTCGCGTTAATCCACTGACAATCCTTGAGTCGTTCGTCTCCGCGAACAATTGCGCCATCGTGGGCGCCGGTACTGTTGGAAAATCGAACGGTCGTATTCATGTCCTTGGCGAAACGCATTCCCAAACCGAAATAGTAGCGTCCGTTAATTGTAATCGCTTTGTCGCCGGCGGGCGTGAGAACGGATTTCCAGTTCAGAACGTTGGCGCCGTCAACGGACGCAACGGAAATCTCGCGAACCTCTTTGGCGATAACCGTTCCGTCCGCAGCAATCCAATTGAGTTCCGCATTGATGGCGGACGAGTCCTCGGACAGTTCGCACTTCGTTAAAACTTCCTGACTGCAATTGTCGCCGTATTCGCCCCAGAACTCGAAGCCGTCAACGCTTAAAGAGTACATCAAACCGTGATGATGAACGTGGTCAGCGGGCGAATCTGAAAGAACCTGAACGCCGAGTGGCGTGAACAACTGTTCAATATATGGCTTGTACTTCCCGGCTGTCTGAAACTGGGCGACGACTTTGCCGTTGGCTTTGAGCGGGAGTCTCGTTTTAAGCTGACCGTCAACCAGTTCAGCGGATTTCCCGTCGGCGGAAATGCGATACAGACCGTCAATCGTGCGAGCGTAAATCGTATACGTTCCGTCTGCGTTTGGAGCTGTTACAACGGAGACGAATCCGGTCATGTCCTCAGCCAGCGTCGTCCACTCTTTGGCGGTTCTGTCATACTGGCACAGCGCACCGTCTTTATCGACGGCAATCAAAACGTCTTTGTCCGTCCCTTTGCCGACTGTCATACATTTAACGACTTTGTCCAGCGGATCAACCTTTTTGCCGATAAGAATCCAGGTATTGTCTTCCCCGGCGGCGATAATTTCATCTTCCTTGGTTGTCGGAACGAAGTTGCCGCAAATGGTTGCTTTTACGTTCTTCCCCATGAACTTTTGAGAGTAAACATTCCAAACCGGGTTGTACGTGTAAACGTCTCCGTTGGTAATGGCAACAAACTGACACGGCATGTTCGCCTTGATTTTCCCGGCGGAAACCTGATCAAAATCGCCGGAAATAGGCGGCCAGCCTTTTTTGTCGTAATCTTTGTTCCACAAATAGGAGGAGCCGGAATACGTTGAGGCGATAAGCGTACTTCTGGCATCGTCTTTAGTAATCACGCCGGCTGAAATCGCTTTGACGTTGCTTCCGTTCGGTCCGGACAGAACAACCGCTTTGCCGGTTTCAATCGTCTTTTCCGCATCGAGAATGTAGAGAGCTTTTATGTCCTGACTGATAATCGCCAGGCAGTCTTTGCCGGAGCCGTCGTTGTCGAAAGCGACAATCTGATGACCTTTTTCGTAGAACCCCATCAGACGAACGCTTTTCTGCCCGTCGAAAAGGCGAATTTCACCCGTGGAGTCAAGCCACGCAACGCCAAACGTTCCGCCTGCCATGTTGTGACAGGCATTCTCTGCCGCAAAAGCGGGAAGAGCAAATACAAGCGCTAAAAGCAGCGCAGCAATTGTATGTTTCATTATAATAATCCTCGTATTGATGAGTGCATAGTACCTAGTGCATAGTGCATAGTGGAAGGCGCTTTGCGTACTACGCACTATGCACTACGCACTATAATTTAATTCAGAACAAACGACTGCGTTTCCTGATCGAACAGGACGACTTTGCTTTCGCGATGGGAGATAATACCCATGCTCAACGGAGCCTGAACGCGAACGGCAGTTTGGATGTCGCTGAACGGCTTTTCACGCGTCTTGACGCAGGTGAGCAGGTTCCTCCACAGTTTGCTTGTGTCGCCCATGCCAGCCCACGGGATGCGAATTTCTTTTGCGCCTTTGGCGAACGGAACGATTCGAATGCCGGAGTTGCCTTTGCCGAGTTCTTCCCAGATAATAACGCCGTCGGTTCCGCGAATAACGGTGTCAGACGGACGATAATTAGACAGCGAGTTGCACATGACAACCGAGGGACCGTCTTCGTAGTCCGCGATGATGTTGCACTGATCCGGGACTTCGCGATTGTACTGGAACGTTCCGCCGCCGCCAAAAACGCGCGTCGGGTAATCCAGACCCAAAACGCAGAAGACCGGCGTGAACATGTGCACCAGCAAGTCGGTAGACGGACCGCCGGCGTAGTCCCACCACAGACGCCACTGGAAGAATCGTGAAACGGAGAACGGGACTTTGGGCGCGTCGCCGAGGAATCGTTCCCAGTTCAGATCCGGACCCGGTTTGGCGTTGGGATCTGGAATGGTCATGCGTTCGCCCCAGTCGCCGCGGCGGAAATAGCTCAGCTGAACGTGAACCGGTTTGCCGATGATGCCGTCCTGAATCATCTTGGCAACTTTCGGGAAGTTGTCGTCTGCCATGTACTGCGTTCCAACCTGAACGAGTCGATTGTTCTTGTCAGCCGCTTCTTCAATTTTCTTTGCCATTTCAAACTGCGCCCAGTGGGTCAACGGCTTTTCGCAGTAAACGTCTTTGCCGGCGTTGAGAGCGTCAATTGCCAGCGGAGCGTGAAGACGGTCAGGGGCGGCAATGCAGACGACGTCTACGTTGGGGTCAGCGAGCAGGTTCTCGTGTTCGTCGTACATCTTGCAATTGCCCAGGTTTTGGGACGCCGCCTTCAAACGCGGGCGATAGACGTCGCAAACGGCAACCGGTTCTGCAATCCCTTCCTTCTGGAAGTTCTTGATAATGCGCTGATGTTCGCCGCTTCGTCCGCCAACGCCAATAAAACCAACGCCAATGCGTTCGTTAGCCCCTGCGGCAGAGACAGGAACGATGTCAATAGCGGGAATGACAGCCGCCGCTGCAACAGCGGACGTTTTCAAAAAATCTCGTCTGGTTGTCATGAATAATCTCTCCTGAGGTATGAGTAAAACAAATAAATCTCTTTATACAATTGGGCGGGATTAGCTATTCAGTCAACGCGCCCCCCCTTTATATGTTCATAATTGTACTCTGTTCGAAAATGAATTACAAGGGGGAAAACGTTTAATTTTCAACAATGATGAAAATTGAAAGTTTTGTTAGTTTTAGAAAGGGGAAAACGTCTTTAGATGCGTAGAAGCAACGATTTAGCAGGCTAATCGTTCTAAACTGTCTGGATCGCAGGAGCATCGCTTGCTAAAGAAAAATTTTAAATGACGCTAAAGCTTTTTCGTTAATATTCCGATTTGTATACTATCTCAAACGGATATTGATTTTATGACGAAAAATCGAATTGAGATTGACGCGAGTAACGGATAGCGTCATATTATTGCTGAAACTCTCTTTCCGACGTCTTAGTCGGCATCCACTTAAAGGCGGTTTTCAGCGAGTAAAACCATTT
>CACXSS010000014.1 GCA_902770245.1 uncultured Planctomycetota bacterium
ACTTCGTCCTTCTGCCCGTGCGGCTACGCACCTGTTTAATCCGTCCAATCCGTGAACGGACTGACCTGCATAAATCTTGGTTGCCAACTTACCGGAACAACAAAAAAACGCGAACTGTAATTCTACAGCTCGCGTTTTTGTTTGTCTTATAAACTACTTATTAGTAGCGGTAGTAATCCGGCTTGAACGGACCGTTTTTCGAGATTCCGAGGTAGTCCGCCTGTTTCTGGGTCAGCTTGGACAGCTTCGCGCCGACGGCTTCCAGGTGAAGGCGAGCGACTTCTTCGTCCAGCTTTTTGGGCAGAACGTGAACGCCGAGCGGGTATTTTTCCGGTTCCGTCCAGAGGGCGATCTGCGCCAGCGTCTGGTTGGTGAACGAGTTGGACATGACGAAGGAGGGATGCCCTGTCGCGCAGCCGAGGTTGACAAGACGTCCTTCCGCCAGCAGCAGAATGGAATGTCCGTCCGGGAACGTGTAACGGTCAACGAGCGGTTTAATTTGCGTCTTGACGATTCCGGGATAGGCTTCCAGACCGGCAACGTCGATTTCGCAGTCAAAGTGCCCAATGTTGCAGACGATAGCGTCCTGGGGCATCTTTTCCATGTGCTTGACGAGGATGATGTCGCAGCAGCCGGTGGTCGTAACGAAGATGTTGCCGCGCGCGCAGGCGGTTTCCATCGTTACAACTTCGTAGCCTTCCATTGCCGCCTGAAGAGCGCAGATGGGGTCGATTTCGGTAATGAGAACTTTCGCGCCGTAGGATTTCATGGATTGAGCGCAGCCCTTGCCGACGTCGCCGTAACCGGCAACGACAACGGTCTTGCCGGCAATCATGATGTCGGTAGCGCGTTTGATGCCGTCCGCCAGCGATTCGCGGCAGCCGTAGAGGTTGTCGAACTTGCTCTTTGTAACGGAGTCGTTGACGTTGATGGCGGGGATGAGCAGCTCGCCTTTTTCAAACATCTGATAAAGACGATGAACGCCTGTGGTCGTTTCTTCGGTAATTCCGCGAATTCCCGCTGCCAGTTCCGGATACTTTTTGTGAATCATGAGCGTCAAGTCGCCGCCGTCGTCGAGAATCATGTTCAGCGGCTGACCGTCTTTGAAGTACAGCGTCTGTTCGATGCACCAGTCGTATTCTTCGTCCGTTTCGCCCTTCCATGCGTAGACGGGAACGCCCGCCGCGGCGATAGCGGAAGCGGCGTGATCCTGCGTTGAGAACTTGTTGCAGGACGACCACTGAACTTCAGCGCCCAGCTCAACGAGCGTTTCAATCAGAACGGCGGTTTGAATTGTCATGTGCAGACAGCCGGCAATGCGCGCTCCCTTGAGCGGCTTTTTCGGTCCGTACTTTTTACGCATCGCCATCAGACCTGGCATTTCTTTTTCAGCGAGGATGATTTCTTTGCGACCCCAGTCGGCAAGTTTAATATCAGCAACCTTGTACGCCGGTTTTTTGGCGGCTTTAGCTTTCGCCATTGAGTATTCTCCTGTGAATTCAAAAAGGAATTGAGCGTGGAGGGGAACGTCTGGATTCCAAATCCGTCTTGTAAAAGACGCGCGTTCCCCATAACGCGAAATATTATTTTTTATTTGGAATAATATAGCGAAATTTTAATTTTTTGCAATAGGGGCGGAGGAAAAAGCGACGCATTACCGCCTTTCATTATCTGTTTTAACCGCAATTCCCAGCAGCGGGACGAGAAGCAGGCGTAAAAGCGCGCCTGACATCAGAATGACGGCGAATATTGACGTTCCGTAAAATGTAACGCTTTCGAGATCGTATGAGAAGCTCAAAGCGTCCAGAACCGCGCCGGAGAGAATCAGGCTGACGGAAAACGCGATTCCTCCGACGGCGTAATACAGAGAAAACGTCGCGGGACGGTTCCCGTTTTCATACGATAATCGGTGCAGATGTTTCGGAATGCCGACGTTCAGCCCTGCGTAGCCCGTCCAGCAAATCCAGCTGAGATAAATCGGGACGTAGTAGAAATCCTCGTTGGCGATTCCTAAAAAGAACAGACCAAGCGCTACGATGAATTGAGAAGTCATCATCGTGGATCGAAGCGCCAAATCCGACCATCGACCGATAAACCACGAGATCGCCCATTGACCGATTCGGCTTATCGCAATAAGCAAAAGGCTGAACTCGTAACTGATTTTCAAGCCGTGAATGGAATACTGATATTGAGACGTTTGAGTCAGTCCGTTTATAAAGCTGAACGCGATTCCGTAGAGCAAAAACAGGACAAACGTTTTGAAGTGCAGCGGCGAGAACAGCGTCGACAGCGTTGACGGTTTCTCCGGCTTTTTCTCAGGTTGACTGTCCGGCTGACGCTCGAACGTTCCTGCGTCCCGAGAGCAAAACAGCAGCGGGATGTTGGACAGGATAATCAGCGCCGCGCCCGTCCAAGCCCAAAACAGAAGTCTGTCGATGGGAAAGCGGGCGTCTTTTAAGTAAAACGCCAGAGCGGAAGCCAGAATCGCGCCTGCCAGCTCGTAACGGTTTTTGGCGGCGTAGAATTGTCCGCGAACGCTGTCCGAGACGTGTCCGCCAATCCAGCAGTTGATAGCAATTGTGCCGATGTACTGATTCAAGTGATGTATTCCCCAGAGCAGAATCATCCCGATAATCAACGCTGTAACAGACGTCCGCCCCTCCAGCTGAACCAGAAACGGAATCAGGGATAACGTCAGACCGGAAAGGGTTAAGTATCCCGCCGCTTTTTGCGTCATGCAGCGTTTGCCGCCCAGCATTTTCGGGGCGAACGCTCTCATGACGCCCAAAATTCTCGGCGACGCGGTTAAAACGGCGGTTGTCAGAAAAAGCCAGGAGAAACTGGAACGGTCAACCAGCCCAAAGACGATGTAGATAATCAGCGTTGTGGAGACAAGCGTGTTGCCCAACCCCCACAAAAAGTTGTTCCAGCAAACAAAGCGCGCGTCCGGCGGAATAGAGGCGTTGGGAGAACGCGATTCGATCTGCGCCAGCTCGTCTGTCTGTTCGTCAGACGAACTGTTGATTTGAGCCGTCAAATTGCGTTCCCCCATTGTTTGTTGTTACGGTTGCTTTTACTTGGATTCCGGTTCTGAAGCCTGCTTGGCGCGAAGTTTTCGCCCGACAGCGAGAATCTTCTCGATGGTTTGATCTGTCAGTTCGTGTCCGGGCTGATTGGGCATGCCTTCCCAAATGACGCAGCCGTACTGCGGTTCGATAATAACCGCGTGCGGGATTCCAAACACGCCCAGCGCCTTGTAAGTTCTCTTTTGAAGGTCGATGCCGACGGCGAATTTGAGGTCTTTGCCTTTGACGTCTCCGACCAGATTGTCGATTTCCTTGGCGCCGGTTTCGCAAATGGCGATTACCTGCAATTCGTCGCCGAACTTTTCCTGCCAGTGGTTGAGCATGGGCAGCGTACGACGGCACGGCGGGCACCACGTCGCCCAGACTTCCAGAAGAATGTATTTCTTTTCGTATCCGGGTTTGGGTTCGTTGCTGTACCAGGATTCGACCTCGATTTTCGGGGCTTCGCACCAGAGGAAGGAATCCGCCCAGAGTCGTTTGGGACGTTCAGCCGCGCGCTGTTCCCACGGCGACAATTCCGGCGTGATGGGTTTTTTGGACGGGTCTGTTACAACCGGTTCGTTCTCTTCGGCAGAGTTGTCGTCTGCCATGACAAAATACGTTCCCGCTAAAATAGCGCAGGCGGAAAGCAAAGTAAAAAATCGTTTCATGGGGCGGAGCAGGGGGGTAGGAAGTGGGGACAAATATCGCTTGCGTACTGACAAACGCCTATTTCCGATAGAACTGCAGCACGTCTGTTAACGGAGTCCAGCGTAAAGACAAATGACCGGCGGACGTGCGAAGTTCAATCGTGTTTAAATGAAGTATTTTATCGATAAATCCTGTTCGGATTTTGAGCATCTGAATGTTGGCGTTGTAAATGTAGGCAACGTCAACGGAAAAGACTCCGCTTTTGACAAACGTTCGTTCCGTTGTGATAACGTAGCTGGAGCGAATCCATCGTAAATAATGGATTGTCAAAACGATTATCAAAGCGAGTGTTGAATATACAAGCCAACTGCCGCCGGAATCTGTATTGTTGTTGGACATCATGACTGCAGATGGAATAATGCCGAAAAACAGATAGCACATCAGCGTTAGCCCGCCCTGAATGAGCAGAACGGTAGTTGCTGGATGAGCGGCGTATAAAATCTGCTCGTCTGGACTGATAAGCTCCTGAATCAAATTGGGAATAGCGTCTCGAGACCGCTTTTTTCTTCCTGAACGTCCGGAAGAATGCGCTCTGCCCAGATCGGTTCCATCAACAGGCGGAGGGGGCGACGGCATTTCGCCGATTTGGGAAAAATGCGGGGGAGGAACTTCTCGGGGAATCGGAATCTCGCTGTGAGGGGGAACCGTCCCGCGGACAGGAACTTCACCCGGAACAGGCGGAGCCTCGGAACGCATTTCTCCAAAAGAGGAAGAAGACGCTGGCTGTTTGGACATTACATCCTCAAATGATTCTGACGACAATTCGCTTGATGAGCTTGAATCTTGATTGGAATCTGGAGATAGGATGTCTTCAGAAGACAGCTCGCTGGACATGGAATCGCTTGCTGGCGCGCTGTTTATAACAAGCCCTTTGACCGACGACGCCGAGCGCCAAGCTCCGTTCTCGCCAACGCGAACTTTGACGTCCGGCGTTATCTGGGAGCGTTCCGCCATCTTTCGCAGCTGGTTCGATGTAAACGGACCAAGTACGGAGTCGTTATACTGAATGTACCACTTGCGCGACGCCATCGGCTAATAATTGGGAAAAAGCGAATTTTAGGGAATTAGCAAGCTGCGTCGATGCTGATTATCAGACGCCGCTTTACAATTTACAACTTGTTACCTATTATAATCCTGATTGGCTGTTTTGTCAACGACCGGGAGGGAAATTTTTCGTGGGCTATTCCTCGCAGACGACTTTATCCATTTTTATGTCTTGCGGTTCCGTTGGCAGAGCGTCGACAATCTGGCAGGAAAACGCCAAGGCGATTTTTTTCGCCCCGTTGGCGCGGCTGAGCGTCCAGTCGTAGAACCCGCCGCCCCAGCCCAGCCGGTTCCCCTGTCGGTCGAACGCAACGCCGGGCACGATAAACGCATCGACGTCCGCAATTGCAACGATGCGCGTTTGGTCTGGAATCGGCTCTCGAATTCCGTACGCGCCGGGCGCCAGGTCGTCAAAAGAGCGGATTTCATGCAAGACGATTTTATCCTCGCCGTCTTTGCCGCACCGCGGGACGCAAACGGTTTTCCCGTTCTGCCAGGCGGAATGAATCAGAGCGTCTGTCTGCACCTCGTCTTTAAACCAGACGTAAACGCAGACGACCTTTGCCGCGCGCCAGTCCGGGTCATTCTCAACGCGCTCAACGATTCGGGCGCTCCGTTCCGCTCGCGCGTCTTCATCCAACGCCTGACGCCGCCGCAGGATTTCTTTCCGCAGTTTTGATTTCAATATCGATGTACTCATAAATACGATTATACCAAAAAGAAAAGAATCTGGAATAGCGCCCCCAACGGCGGCGGGACGGGGCAATTGCCGGGGACGATAAATTGGGGATTGCGTTTAAACGTAGTTTTTATTTTTGAACGCAGAGTACGCAGACTCCTCGCAGAGAGCGCAGAAGCAAGCGTCCATGTGTCATCTACGCCCGATTCTCGGGCTATGACACGATGTCCGCTCGTCTGCGTATTCTGCGAGTAGTCTGCGGTTTCTGCGTTCTCTTTTCTTTTTTCGAATATCCATAATTGCTATTTCTCTTTCCGCTGTCTTGACAAGAGAAATTCGCGCCGGTATAATAAGCTGTAAATGGATTATTTTAATTTGTTCATTTACCATACAAGGAGAGTAACTCATGAACAGAATTTTAACGTCAATCGTTCTGGCGCTGGTCGTCGCTGCGTTCGCGTTTGCGGAAGAAATAAAACCGATTGTCAGTCAGGACGTTCTTTTCGCGCCGGTTCTGCCGAAGGGAATTGTCAAAACGGCGGACGGCGTCGAGTGCGAAAATCGATTTATGATGCACGAATGGATGCTGACCCTCTTGGATAAAGCAGAAAAGCGCTGGATCGACAATTACGAAAAGGCAAAGACGCCGGAACAGATCGCTGAGTATCAAAAAGCACGCAAGGACTTCTTCTTAAAGCAAATCGGCGCGTTCCCGGAACGCAATCCGCTCAATGCGGTTGTAACAGGAACGATTCAAAGAGATGGGTATACAATCGAAAAAGTCCGCTTTGAATCCCAGCCCAATTTCTGGGTAACAGCAATCCTTTATCTCCCGGACGAATCAAAATTCCCCAAGCCGTGGCCCGGCGTTCTTCATTCCTGCGGACACAATCTCAACGGGAAGGCTGCGGAGAGACATCAGCGCGGTTCCGCTTTGATGGCGCTCAACGGCATGGCGGTTTTGAACTTTGACCCGATTGACCAGGGCGAGCGAATTCAGTTTACCACGCCCAATCCCCCTCTTTCCGTAGACGCTCACAATTTGCTGGGAATTGGTTCCATGGCGTTGGGACGCAATACAAACTGGTTTGAAATCTGGGATGGCATGCGCGGAATCGACTATTTGCAGTCTCGTCCGGATATTAACCCAAAGATGATCGGCGCGTGCGGGCTGTCCGGCGGCGGAACTCAAACGGCGTTTTTGATGGCTCTGGACGAACGCATTGACGTCGCCGCGTCGATGTGCTATCTGACTTCTTTGACGGGCATGTATCGGCGCGGAAATCCGGAATCCGATGCCGAACAGCACGTTTTCGGTCAGTTGGATTTTGGCATGGATCACGCTGACTACTGCATCATGCACGCTCCCAAACCGACCCTTATCGGCTGCGCGACAAAAGACTTCTTCCCAATTAAAGAAACGTGGGATACCTATCGATACAGCAAACGCATGTTTGGATTGCTGGGGTATCCGGAACGCATGAACTTGGCGGAGACGTACAACACGCACGGATTTGACCTGCTTCTGCGACAAGCAACCGTCCGGTTTATGCGCCGGTTCCTGGTCGGCGGCAGCGAAGCGGTTGTCGGTCCGAACAAAACAGACCCGATTGTCGAACCGGACGGAACTCTGGAATTAACTGATGAAGAGCTTAACGTTACTCCAAAGGGCAACATTCAGGACATTCCCGGGGCGAGAACGACGTTCGACATCAACCGGGATTACGCGAAGGAGCTTTCCGCCAAACGGGCGGAACTCTGGTCGCAGACGCCGGAAGACGAAATGCGAGTCAAAGTTCGCCAGCTGGCGAAGTTCCGTCAATCCAAAGACGTCCCCGCTCTGACGGTTTTGTCGTCTGAAGACGTTGCAGAGCTGACCGTGACTGAAGGGCAAACCCCGGCTCTGGCAACGGCGAAGAGATTCGTCTTCCAGGTTGAACCGAAACTGTATTTGACAGCTCTTTGGCTGGTTCCCCATAACGCCGACATGTCCAAAGCAACGCTTTTTGTCAGCGACAAGGGCAAAGCCGACGGCGCAGAAATGGTCAACAGCCTTCTGACAAGCGGAAAGCCCGTTTTAACGGTTGACTTGCGAGGTTACGGCGAAACTCAGCAACTAAATCAGCCGTATTTCAGCAACGCGCATTTCGGGCAGGACGGCTGTGACTGCTATTTCGCTTTTAACTTGAATAAGACGTACGTCGGATTCCGCGCTGAAGACCTGTACTCTTTGAACCGTTTCCTCAGAACGGAACTCAAAGCGACGGGCGTTGAATGTATCGCCGTCAACGAGGCGTCCATACCCGCTCTGCACGCGGAATTCTGCGAGCCGGAAACGTTTGACCGCCTGACCGTTGTCAACACGCTTGCCAGCTGGACGAACATGGTCGAAAACGGCGGGTATTCCACAACCCCGTTTGCCAGCGTCGTTCACGGAGCGTTACAGGTTTACGACTTGCCGGAACTCCGAACGGCTCTGGAAAAAGCCGGCAAACTGACCGTTTCCGGACTTCGCTGGGAAAAGGAACCGCAAGAGTAGCTGCGAGCAGATTTTGTGACATGGAGCGCGGCGGCTTGCCGCCGCCTTTCCAGGAAAAACATTGAGTATTTCCCAAAAAACGCTTTGCTCCAGCAGCGTTTGAACCTTAATTATACGTGTTCTACTTGAAATTTCCCGATAAATGAGCTATTAGCTGCTAGCCGCTAGCGTGGTTATCTCTATTTCTTACGATAACGCACGAATCAGGTTTATCAAGCTAATAGCCAGAAGCTAGAGGCTTAACATCGAAAAAACTCAAGTCGTTTCTGTATATTCCCCGCTCTGTCCTTCCGTTCGTTTTGCCGTCTGACCGAACGAGGTGTAAATACGGGGCAATGATCTAAACGTTAATCGTCGCTTATTGAAGACCAGTCTGTTATCTTGTTTCCGTCGTGACGGTTGCACAGATTTGTATGAATCTTTTCGTTGATGTTGTAATTCACGCGTCGCACTGAGCCGTCGCAAAATGCCATATTGAATGAAAACGCGTGGGCAGAACCGAATTTATCAAGATTGGTATGGTTTTTTCGATCCTTCATCGGTCCGCCGGCTGCAATTCGCTGATTGTCGTTGTCGGCGCCGTCGTAAACGGATTCGTTATCTGCGTTGCTGGTTCCATTGTCAACAATGTACTTGAACGTATTAAGATATTTTTCTCCCAGCATATACGTATTAGTCAGACCGTCTTCAACTTCGTCCGGCGTAACTTCGCTAAACAAAAAGCTGATTCCGCATCGACCCCCGCTTTTACTGCAGGTTCTCAAAGAAGTATATTTTGCATCTTTGCCGTTTTGATTGGAATCGGTATAATCATACGAATTGGCGTTGACCATATAAGTAATTTTGTGACCAAAAATATCGTTTCCCCACGTTCCGGCATTGGAAGCATAGTCTCCCTTGATACATTCTTCGACATTGGAAAGATATTGAACAGCCGCCCTTTCGTTGCCTTTTAATCCCACAAAAGAATGATCTTTTGCCTGAGTCAGGTATTTGTTTCTGTCTTCGGGTTTGGTTGGATAGACGTTTCTGGTTCTTCTGGTTGGGCAGTTGATAATGGGAATTGGGGTTTTCATTCGGAGTTTGAGCGCTTCTTTTCGCGCTGATCCATCCAAGCCCAGCCCCTGATTCCGTATGTTGCCCTGTTCCATATAATCCATAATATTGAAAAACCAGCTGCCCGGCTGCTGAGCGCCGTATCCGCAATCCGGCTCTCCAATCCAGAACCATCCCCATCCGCCTGACGGGAAAAAGCCTTGCGTTGTTACATGCGTATTCATCGCACGGGAAAGCTGAGTCAGATTATTGGTGCAGATAACTCGTCTGGCAGTTTCCCGGGCGCCGTTGACAGCAGGAAGAGTCAAACCAACAAGAATGGCAATGATTGTCATTACAACCAATAATTCGACCAAGGTAAAAGCTGTGCGATTATTCATCTGTATAGTCTTGTTTTAAATGCCTGTATTATTCTATTGACATTTGTTCATTATAACATAAATTTAGCATTGTACAAGAGGATAAACCCCCGATTATTTCATAAAATACAGTATCAGGGGGGATTGCAATTAAATTCTTGTTGGGATAAAATAAAGTTCAATCAGAAGACTGGGAGGATTCTGGGATTATGGATTTATCCCAGCAGTTCCCAAAACTCTCCCAGAGGTTCCCAGCAGTTCCCAGAGAAGTTTTACCACCTGCCTAATTAGCCATGAAAGCATTTCAATCATTTATTTTGTCGATGGCGGCGTGTTTTTTGACAGCCGCGGCGTTTGCGGACGAGGCGGCTGTTATTTCCATCAAGACAGACAGCCAAAGCTATCCGGTATACAAAACCGTTTTTGCCTGCGACGGGAATAAAAACACCTTCTGGCATACGGAGTTTGGAAAGAACAATCCGGCGCCGCCGCACTGGGTTGAGTTCGATTTGAAAAATACGGAACTCGTTCGCGGCGTCGTTTACACGCCCCGGCAGGATTCCAACAACAACGGGACGTTCTGTCAGACGGAAATTCGCGTCTATGCTAATCCTGAACAACCGGGCGAGTGCGTCTGGACTGGCAATCTGGATTCCATGCGAAAGAACGTCAAGGACACGGTAAAGATTCTCTTCGACAAGCCCGTCGAGGGGCGGTTTGTCAAGGTAACGGTTCTTTCCACGTACGGCAATCAGCCGTTCGCCTCGGCGGCGGAACTGCAGCCCATTGTTGACGGCAAGACGTTTACCGCTGACTCAAAAGTATATTTGAAAAACGTTCCCGGCGCTGACCCGGAATTGATTAGTCAGTACAATCTTTTGCTGGAAGACATTGACAACCGTCAGCGATACGACAAAATCGCCGGGCAGATTTACGACCCCCAGGCGGGGATTCTTCCAGAGGACAAAACCCCGGTTGACGTCATTTACAGACGAACCCTCGCCGCTGTCAACCGTTTGGAAAAGATTGACCCTGACCTTGTAGCGCCGTTTCTGGCTGAGTTGAAAGCGCTCAACCCGGCGGAGAACAAAACGCTGACCATTGAACAGAGTTTTGCTCTGTTTGAAAAGATCGCGAAAGTCCGGCGGCGGGCGATGTTTGCCGACCCGGATCTGGATTTCGACAAGCTGCTGTTCGTCAAAAAACACCGCGCGACGTTCAACCATCTTTGCGACCAGTACTACGGCGTCAACATTCTTCCCGGCGGCGGGATTTATATGCTGGAAAACGCCTTTAAGCCGGACTCTGACCCGACGGTGAAAAACGTTCTGGAAAACTCCGTTGTCGAGTCCGGACGTCTCAAAGGCGACAACCTCAAGACCGGCGGCTTTGCAACGCTGGCGCTGGACTACGACGCTCAAAAAATCGCCTTTGCGTACGTCGAGGCAACGGGCGACAGAGGGCATAAACATCATACGGATTTGACCAAAGGACATTGGGAGCAGAGCCGCTGCCTGCATATCTTTACCGCCAACGTCGACGGTACGGACGTTCGCCAGATAACCGACGGGACGTGGAACGACTTCTATCCGTGCTTTCTGCCCAACGGACGCTTGGCGTTCATTTCCGAACGCCGCGGGGGCTATCTGCGCTGCGGCCGCGAATGTCCGAACTACACGATATTCGACATGAACCCCGATGGGACGCTCATGCGCTGTTTGAGCTACCACGAAACCAACGAATGGGCGCCGTCCGTTTCCAACGACGGAAAAATCGTCTGGACGCGCTGGGATTACATCGACCGTCACGGCTGTACGGCGCATACTCCCTGGATTATGACGCTCAACGGGTCTGACCCTCGCGCTATACACGGGAACTTTACTCTCCGGCGTCAGCGGGCGGATACAGAAATGGACATTCGGGCGATTCCGAATTCCTCCAAGTTCGTCGCGACTGCTGGTCCGCACCACGGTCAAAACTACGGCTCGCTGATTATTATCGACCCGTCTCGCGCGCCTGAGGAAGAAACCGATGCCATGGCGTGTACAAAGCGTCTGACGCCGGACGTCGATTTCCCGGAATCGCAGGGCGGGGCGCAGGTCTGGGGTTTTGCTTACCCGATTTCCGAAGACCTCTTTCTGGCGGTTGCCGACTATTCCTTTTTGCCCGGTAAGGGAATGCAATGGGATAAAAGCTGCAAAGGGGATTACGGAATCTATCTGCTCGATCGGTTTGGAAACAGAGAGCTGATTTATCGCGACCCGGAAATCGGGTGCGCTACAGTTTTGCCGTTTGTTAAGCGAACGCGCCCAACGGTTGCGCCGGAACTGGTCAAACCGGGCGAGATCCCGTCACAGGAATATATCCCGCTGCCGGAACGCGACTGGACAAAGCGTCCGCAGGCGGAAGTTACAATCGCCAACGTCTATCAGAGCCTCAAACCGTGGCCAGAGAATACAAAGATTAAGGCGTTGAGAATCGTTCAGCTCTATACGATGTCCGTTCCGTCCGGCTGGGGGTATCATACGGGACGACAGGAACCGTCGTCGATGGACAGCGTCAACCTCGTTCGAGGCGTAATCGGAACCGTGCCGGTTGAAGAAGACGGCTCGGCGCATTTTACCGTTCCCGCTCAGGTAGAACTGTTCTTCCAGGCGCTGGACGAAAACGGAAACGCGGTTCAGTCCATGCGATCCGGGACGTACTTCCAGCCCGGCGACAACGTCTCCTGCGTGGGCTGTCACGAACCCAAAGGACAGATTACCCGGTCGTCGAGCGTCTTGCCGCTGGCGTTTACCCGCCCGGCGTCCGTCCCGATTCCCGATGTCGAAGGAAGCCGTCCTGCCAACTTTATCGACCTCGTTCAGCCCGTTCTGGACAAACATTGTGTAGAGTGCCACGCCAAGCCGGAGAGCAAAACGTTCTCTTTGGCGGGTAAACCGCTCTATAAGAAGAACGGCGCGGCGTTTTACGAATCGTATTATAACCTGATGTACAACGGCTGGGGATTTTATGATTACGGCTCTTCCGTCCGGACGACGCCCGGTCAGTTCGGCGCGCTGAAATCCCCGCTTCTGCCGCTGCTCGATAAAGGACATTACGGCGTCGAATTGTCAGCGGAAGAGCGACATCGTATCGCGTTGTGGCTAGACATGCTCTCGCCGTTTTTCAGCGTCTACGAACCTGAACAGCAGAACAAACAGCTTCAAGGCGAAAAGGTTTACCCGACGTTAGAATGAGAGATTGGAAGGCGGTAATGAAGTGAGCGTTAGCGAACGGAATTACGCATTCGCCGTTAGGCGAACAAAATAGATAGTAGAGTCTATTGCCTATTTCCTATTGCCCATTGAAAAAATCAAAAATTTTAAAAAATTTTATTAAAAACAGGTCTATATGGGCTTGTTTTTGACAAATTTATATTTATAATTATTATTGAGCAATATGCAACAGACGCGATAGCGTTCCTATAGAACTGCGTAGCAGTTCTATATTACTAGCCGTGGGTTTCAACCCACGGTTGATAAGGCGCTTTGCGCCAAGCGCTACTGACAATTGCTCATTGCTAATTCCTACCTACCTTCCCCCCCAGAATTATCCCGCCTGTTGGAGACGCCCATGATGAAAGCGTTTGTTTTATTTTTGTTATTGGTTTTGTCGCTCTCGGAAGCGTTTGCCTGCGATTCGTGTCAGCGCTGCTGTTCAGAGCCGCGTCCTGTGGTTTGCCTTCGACCGGGAGCGCTAATTCAACAACTGTTTTCCGGGAGCGCTTGTCCGTTCGCTTTCGAAGATTGCAGCGAATGCTGCGATGAGACTGATTCTTACTGTGAGTTCTCTCCCTGCTTTGGAACGTGGGCGTTTTTGTGCGACCAGTGCGGCGGGGGCGAAAAGAGATTTACCTGCGTTCGCTGTGGGCAGTCAGGAGCCAGAATTCAGGCGCTTCTCTGTCCGCAATGCTCTTCAATTCGCCGCTGCTGTGTTAAATGCGGTAAACCCGGCGCGAGAATACCGGCTCGTCTATGCGACCAGTGCGGATACGGCGAAAAGAAAAAAGAATGCGTCAAGTGCGGAAAGATATTCCGTTAGATAGTAGGCGGCGAGGCAGTAGGCAGTAGGCAATAGGCAGTAGGCAGTAGGCAATAGGCAGTAGGCAGTAGGCAGTAGAAGACAATAGGCAATAAAAGATAATAGGCAGTAGTAAGGAGAGTCCCTGCTACTGCCTAATGTTTTTTTATGAGTTAGGAGTTGAATTCGACTCCGGCGAATTACTACTGCCTACTGCCTCTTGCCTATTGCCTCTCAATCCCTCGTCTCAATCTTGAATTCGTCGGAATTCGCCTTGAGTTCCGGAGCGTACATCGCTTCTCCGGTGGCGGGCAGAGCGGAGACGACGCCCGGCGTTTCCGCCTTGAGCTTGTAGCTGACAGAGCATTTGCCTCGAGCCAGCGTTCGGCAGAAGAAGCTAACCTTCTGATCGCGGAATTCGACGTACGCGCCGATTTCGTTGCCGTTGTAGCCGCTGCGAACGTCCATCGGTTCAAAGCCCGCCGGCTTGCGGTCTTCAAAGACAAGGTACTCGTAATCGTTCTTGCTTTCCAGCGTCAGGTCGACCAGAATAATGTCGCCGGACTGGACGATGTCGCCGACTTTGAGTTCCTGACGAATGTACTTGTCGATCTTGACTTCAACCGCCTGACCGCGCTTTCCAACGGCGTTTTCTGTCGCCGATTCATCGCGAACGAGCTTGTAGTACTTTCGCTGAACTTTGATTTCCAAGCCCGAGGCGGGAATGAAGTCTTCCAGCGTGAAGTAGTTCACGTACGCGTTGAAGTACAGCGATCCGGATCCGGTTCGTTTGAGTTCGATCGTATGTTTGCCTTCAGTAATTTCTTCGCCTTCGAGAACGAACGTTCCGTCAAAGGAGAACAGGTTTTCCTTGTCGATTTTCACCGTCTTAACCGTCTTGCCGTCCAGAACGACGTCAACCGTCATGTCCGGCGCCATCTCGTCGGTCTTGCGGATGTATTCCGCAAAGGCTTCGAGAACCAAGGCGGTGTCACGAGTGGAATTCCAGTACGTGGCGTGCTTGCGGTTGTTGAGCAGGTACTTAACCAGTCGGGACGCTTCTTCTGTTTTGCCCGTTCTGCACAGCAGTTTGAGATACCAGGCTTGCGTTTCGATTTCGGAGCCGTACCAGTACCAGAACGGGGTTCCGCCCAGGTCGAGCCACGCGGTCTGGTTTTCGTCGTCCTGACGCAGGAACTGAGTCAGGTTGCGAACGACCATGTCGCGTTTGTCGATCTGTTCCGTCATGTCGAAGCCCAATCCCATAAGAGCCAAAGCGTACGGAGACATGTTGAGTCGGTCGCGATAGACGTATTCGCCCATCGCAGCGTTATGCCGCCCGGATTCAATCAGAACCGTATAGACGAGGGCGTCGAGGTTGTCGGCGCTTGTCTTGTAACGATAGTTGAACTGCTTTGCCAGCTCGGGGTTCTGTTTGACTTTGTCGCCGCGCTTGAGCAGTTCAACCTGTTCCGCTTCGTAACGTTCCAGCCAGTCAACGCCGCGCTTGAGAACGTTGGCGTCCACCTTGACGTCGCTTTGTTGAGCGACTGTCAAGCCGTGAACGACGACCGCCGTCGTATGAGCGGATGAGTATTCCCCGTATCCGGAGAACCAGCCCCAGCCGCCGTCGGAGCATTGCATATCGGTCAGACGTCCGATACCAAACTTGACGATCTTGTCCAGTTCCGCCGGATTGAAGACGGGGCTTGCCAGCGTCTTTTTCCATTGAGCGGCGCGCTTCGCAGCGTCGCCGATTTCCTGAGCGTTGAGGTTCGTGGTTTTCTGCTGCAGCTGTTCCAGGTCGACGCCCATGTCGCGAACGACTTTCTGGCAAATCGCCGCCGGCAGGAACCGGTTGAGCGTTTGTTCCGTGCAGCCGTAGGGATAATCCACCAAATACGGGACAGCGTCAAACATCGCGCCGGCAAGCGTCGGAGAGTAACGAACTTCCAGCCGGGTCTGCTCGGGCTTGCGTTCTTTGGGAACGGTGAATTCAACTGTCTGAGTTGCGGTTTCTTCATCGGAACGTATCGCGCCGGAGAAGGAATCCTGCTTGAGAATGCCGTGGGTAATAATCGGGAACTTGACTTCCATGGCGTCCGACTCTTCGTCCGTCAGGGCGAACATGCGGACAACCGCTTCGCCTTCCGTCTTGGCGGTAAACGTCCAATCGACGCGGGTTTCTCCTCCGGCGGCGATGCTAACGTCTTGAGAAGTCTTGTCTTCCGTAGCGAGGTTGTCGCCGGTTTCGACTTTGACCTCAACGGCTTTGTCGGACTCCATATAGTTATGGACGATTGCCGACAGGACAATCTTATCCGTCTGAACGAGGAATCGCGGGGTTTGAGCGCGAATAATCAGGTTCTTTCGAGTAATGACTTCCGTCTCCGCCTGTCCGACTTCGGTTCGTTTGCCCATCGCCCAGGCTTTGATTTTCCACGTTGTGAGGTTTTCCGGCATCTTGAGCGAAATTTCCGCTTCGCCGTTTTCGTTTGTAACAATCGCGCCAGTCCAGTAGGCGGAATCGGCGAAATTGGTTCTGACGGTTGCCTGAACTTTGGCGCCGCCTGCGCCGGCATCAGCTCCCAGCTCTTCTGCTTCCTCCTCGGCGGGGGCTGCATCAAAAGCGATGTCGTCGTCTGCCATCGCCATTGCATCCATTGGAGCCGCCGCTTCTTCCATAACCATCATATCGTTGGATGCGCCTCTTGCCATCATTGGGGCTTCTGCCGCCATCGGGGCTGCCATCTTTGACATTGCTCTGCTATGAAACACCTTGTTTTTTCTGAGAACTTCACCTTTGAGTTCAACTGCCCCGTTAAAATCCTGCTTTAAGACATTTCCGAAAATGCCCAGCGTATCCATTGCTGTAGCGTTTTCCGGGTACTGGGTTTGCAGATACGTTCTGAGCGAGTCTTCAATGGAGCCGGGGTGATGGCTTCGCTTCCAGTTCCAGAAGAAGGAGGAAATGTCGCCAACGTTTGAACCGCCGGAAATGTATTCCAAAGATTTGTCGTAAATTGTAACAACCGCCTGACCGACAAACGGGTTCCCCTGCAGGTCTTTCAAGACGATTTTTGCCGTAGCGTCTTCGCCGGGTTTATAGTTTTCCTTGGACGGGACAACCTCCATGGCAAGAACGCGTTTGGCGGGCGGAACGCAAATCTGGCGCGTTTCGGAAAAGACTTTGTTATTTGCGACGGTTACTGCTTCAACAAAGAAGTTGGGCATATCGCGCATCTCAATTTTTAAATCGTAGAATCCGGTTTTGCCGTTCATTTCAACCTTTTCCGGCGGCAGACAAATGCCGTTTGCCGCGCGCGGGAACAGCCAGACGACAGCGTCCTGCTGATCGACGTTAATCGTTAAGCGCAGCGTTTCGCCCGGATTGCACGTGTCTTTTTCCGGGATGATTTCCAGATCGGCGAAGCGATAATCTTTGCTGGAGAACCCGTCTCCGCGAACTGTTACAAGCTGAGCGCCTTTGCAGACGTGTTCCGCGCCGTCGTCAACGGTATATTCAATTCTGTATTGACCGGCTTTTTTCAAATTGAGCGAAACGGTTGTTGAACCGTCTTCGTCTGGATTAATGTCTTTCGACCAGACTTCTTTTTCCTCCGGCGTTCCGTCTGCTTTGTAAGAAACCTGATAGAGCTTCGCTGTTCCAGTTCCGGAAACCGGTTTGTTGTCTAGCGTTTGAACCTTGAAGTTAGCGGTAAGAACGTCGCCGACCTGATAAACGCCGCGGTTTGTCCAAGCGCAGACGGTAAACGGCTTGGCGGAAACGAGGACCTTTCCAGACCCGTTAATCGTGCGTCGAGACGCGTCTGTTACTTCAACGGAGACGTCGTACTGCTGATTTTGATCGCCGAAGATCATTTTGGCAGTTTCCGTGTCGATTTCGACGTCGTACGTTCCGTCTTCTTTCAAGTCAACTTCTTTTTCATAGACGACTTCCGGCGGGTTGTGCGGGAAGCTGTACCAGGATGGGTACGGTCGAACGCAGCCCCAGGAATTCCAGCCCGGATACCACGGGTATTCGTAGGAGAACCACCAGTACCCGCGACCGAAAAGCCAGTCCCACGGCATTGCCGGGAACCAGCGTTCGTTGTATTCTGAACGAGTAACCTTGATCTTCGCCTTGGCGTGAGAAACCGGTTCGCCGAAATAGTACTTCGCCTTGACGGACGCGCTGATCTTTTCGCCCAACGCAACCGGTTTTTCCGGAGCTTTGACTTCAACCTGGAATTCGGGCTTTCGGTACTCTTCAACGCGGAAATAGCCGCTGCCGTACAGCTGGGCGCCCGGATTGCGAACGTTTATTGCGTATCCTCCCAGCATGGCGTCGGCTGCCAATTCGATTTCATCAGCATAGCCGCCGAACTCGTCAAAAACAATATCTTTGTGAAGCAGTTCTTCGCCTCGCGGGTTGTTAATAATCAGCTCCGCCACCGTATGGGCGAAGTCAGAACCGTCTTTGTCGTACTGAGAACGGCGCGCCCAGAACTTAAACTTAACCTTTTGAGCCGGACGATAAACCGGGCGGTCTGTCATGCTGAAAACGCGAACGGCGTTGTACTGATTGTCGTACTGTCTGTCAAAATCGCGACCAAAACTCCAGAAAGAACGGAACCCTTGACAGGCTTGATGTTTTCCGTCTTGTCCTTTGACTGTAATAAGCCAGTTGAAACCGTTATAGCTGTTGATTTTTTCGTTGGGAACGGTAAACTGACCGTTTTCGTCTGCTGTAACAAAAAAGCTGTCTTTGACAAGCTGCTGTTTTCTGTCCTGATTGGAATAGCGAACGGCGTAGCCAAAGAAATCAACAACAGATTTCGGCAGCGCTTTTCCGGAGTTGGAGTCCGCAACGAAGAACCAGAGTTTGCCGTCGACGTTCTTCTTAACCAAAACGGTGTTGTTAATCCAGACGACGGCGTAATGCGTGTTGCCGCCAGAAACGATAGCCTCGATAAGATACGCCCCGGCTTCCGGGAATGTTACGTCCATGTCGATTTGTTTATCGAAATGGTTAGCTTCCGGTTCGAGAGTTTTGTCCCATTTTTTGATTTCTTCTTTGACGTACTTGTTCTGATGTCTGATAATCAGACGATAGGCGATATTGTCGAGATTGATATTTTCGTGGTTGATGTTTCGAGGATCCTGAGCCATTTTAATTTCGGCTTTGGCGTCTTGAACCAGAGCGTCGACGTCAATGCGGTTAATCTTGAACCGCGCCGTTTTTGCGTTTCTGAACAGGAACCCAATCGTGGCGTTCATACCTTCCTGACGAGAGCTGACAATTCGTCCCCATGGGTTGACAATCTGCTCGTACGTGCGTTTCGCCCATTCGTCGCCCAGATCTGCGCCCTGTTTCCAGTATTGAGCCGCAGTGGGGAATTGGCGTCTGTTAAGATAGATCTGCCCCAGTTGCTGCCAAGAGTTCAATTCCTTGTACAGTTTGATAAAATTGTAATCTTCAGGCAGGTCGAATCGCTTGATTCCCGTTGCCAGACGAGCGATGGTTTCCGTATCGGACAGCGTTTCGAGCTTGAAGATGCTGGACATTTTGTCGTCGCCGGTATCGTTTGCCGGATTGAAGTTGAAGCCGGCAATCGTATGAACGCCGAATTGCTGATAGGCGAAATCAGCGCGCATCGTCATCGCCTGCTTTTTAGACGATTCAAACTGTTCCGCCTTGTCGAGCAGGAAACGCCAGCGTTCGCCGTCGGACTTGGCAGCGTCAAACGATTCCGGTTTCGCATAGAAAATCGGGTTGCCATCTTCGTCAACCGGGGCTGAACTTTGCGGACGTCCATAATAACGGCGACCGTAGTAGTTGTCTGGACTTTGGTAATCCGGGAGTTTGGAAATGTCGGTAAGCGTTTGAAGCTCCCACGATCCGGAACCCCCGCGATAATTCATAAACGCGTTGGCGAAGTCGATGTAAAACTGACCTTTTTCCGCATCGGAGTAGTCGGACTGGGCAAGATTCTTTTCCGCTTCCGTTAAAAGCTGCAGACCGCGAATTCGGTCCCGTTCCTGGGCGAACATGCGTTCTCCGCCAGAACGGTTTTGTCCGCGCTTGAACTTGTTGTCAACCCGGAATCCGAAAATGGGCAAAAATCCCTCGCCGTAGATTTTCCCAGCCGCTTGAAGCGTTCGGGAATCTTGCGGGAATTTTGCAATCACGTTTTCCAGAAAATCGTCAACCTCGGCAATACGATTAACTCTGTTCATGCAGATAATCGTTTGCTGCAGGATATCAAAAATATTGCGGCATTTTTCGGGGCGTTCCTGTTCAAAATATTCTTTTGACAAGTCCAGCGCCTCGTTGAAATTGCCCTGCTGTTGAAGTTCAGAGAATTTTTTCATGGGAAACTGTTGTGATGAAGATGTGTCGTCAGCCAGAGCTGTCAAAGCCTGTCCTGCGATTACCGCCAGACAGGAAACAAACGGAATGAGTATTTTGTTTAACATGACTAATAGCAGGCGTTGCGCCTAAAAAAAGGATAAAAGCAAAACTCCAGCCGAAAGAAATCGGCTACGTCTTCGTTGTAATCGGGGAACCTGGAATATTTTTCCCGATTTTTCAATTCTACCATATTATTACGATGAGAAAAAGGGTGTGTTAGGATTATTTCATTAAAATTTAAAAGATTTTAGTTTTTTTCGATACACCCCCACTTAAACAGAAACCCTTTAGACGTTATAATTGTAATGAGGAAGCGAGAATCGCGAGGCGATTAATTGAATTGCTCTCTTGTTATTCCATTTACCTATTTTAAAAACATAATCCCATGAATCCGTATCAGCAGTGGCTCGGTTTATATAACTTTTCGGGCGTGAAGCCCAATTACTATGAATTGCTTGGCTTGCAGTTTGGCGAAAGCAACCCGTACGTAATCGAGCAGGCAGCCAACGAAATGGCAACTCGTTTGAACAGCGTCAATCCGGGTCCGGACGTTGCGCTTTGGAATTCTATTATGACAGAAATCCAAAACGCTCAGATGTGCCTTTGCAATCCAGCGTCGCGTATGGACTACGACAATTCCCTTCGCGGCGGAATGGGCGGATTTGGCGGCGGGTATTCTGCCGGGGCTGCTTTTGGCGGAGGGAACATGGGATACGCTCAACCTCCGATGGCTCAACCTCCCATGCCGCCTGCTGGTGGCGGGTTTGGCGGAGGGTATTCCGCTGGCGCGGCTTTCGGCGGTTCGCCTGCGCCTCAAATGGCAACTCCTCCCATACCGTCAGCCCCTCCCATTCCCTCTGCGCCGTCGGTTCCGCCAGTCCCGTCTGCTCCGTCTGCGCCTGCTCCAACGCCAGTTCGTCCTGCAGCTCCGCAGGCAACCTCGGTTGCTACGCCCGTTGCAGCTCCTGTTGCGACAGCTGTTACCGCCGCTGGCGCCGCGACTGTTGCAACAGCGGTTGCCTCAACAGCTAAAGCCGCTGCGCCAACGCCTCCGCCTTCTCCAACGGGTGGAGCAAATCTGAACCTGGGGAATTCCAAAAAGAAAAAAATCCGTAAAAAGGGAGCTGCCGGATCTGGCGCTCTGTATGGAATTTATACGGCTTTAGCCATTGCTGGGCTTCTGCTTACATTATGGCTGTTGAGCAGTTTTCTTAAAAATGCGACGGATGAACAATATCGTAATATCGCCGATTCAGAAAACGCGTCCTCACAAAGAAGTAACAGTGTTGAAGATGATTCGCTTTTACAGGGAACGAGGAATCTTCCCAGAACGATAGAAAAGAAAGTTGACGAAACAGAAAAAGTCAAGCCGGTTGCTGCGCCCAAGAGAAAGGGCGTTTCCAGACGTAACAAGGACAACGTTCCGGTTCGTGAAGTTGTAGACGGCGATAAAGTTGCCGGAGACGACGTTGTAATCGGAGACGGCAGAATTATCGACGGCGAAGTTACAGACGACGCGCCGGACATTCGGGAACTGGGCGTTTCTGATGATAAAGGCGGCGTTATTGACGAACGGTCAGACGATTTCCGCATTGGAACCAACAGAGTTGTTGTTGACGATAAAGACAACGTCGATTCCGTGGAAGAAGCGATTGAGCACGCGACAGGAATTGACATCGCTCCAAACGAAGACGGCGAAACCGCTCCCAACTTTTCCGCTCGAAACGATAACGGCGGAAACATTGAGGTTATTGACGACCCGCGTTTAGGAACCGGTTACGACGGCGCGGTTCAGGTTACCCGCCGTCCTCGAACGTCTATTTTTGATTCAGGCAAACCCGCCGCTGTCGAAAACGTTCAGCCCGCAGTTGAGAATAACGTCCAACCCGGCGCTCAACCGGGCGCTGCCGTCCCCAATTCAGCTCCGGAAGACGTCAATTACGATAACGTTGCTGAGGATTTGGTTATTGAAAAATCCGCTCCAAATGTTGAAATTCCCGCTATTGAGGAAGAACCTGCCCCGGCAGATGAACAGCCTCAACCCGCAGTAGAAGAACCAAAGACTGAAGAACCAAAGGCGGAAGAACCCGCTCCGGCGGCGGATCAGCCAAAGGCGGAAGAACCCAAACCGGCAGAGGAACAGCCGAAGGCGGAAGAACCCAAACCGGCGGCGGAGCAGCCAAAGGCGGAAGAACCCAAACCGGCGGCGGAGCAGCCAAAGGCGGAGGAACCCAAACCGGCAGAGGAGCAGCCGAAGGCGGAAGAACAAAAACCGGCGAAACCCGCTAGAATTGACATTCCGAAAGAGTCCGAACTCATGGCGGCGGAAGCCAAAATTGAAGCTGACAACGCAGACGCGCTCAAGTCTGGCGATTCGTCAAGCAAAATCGCGTTGGCGCAAAAGCTTATCGACGGCGCTGCTTCGCAGTCTCCTGCAGACCAGTACGCTGCGCTGACAAAAGCTCGCAATCTGGCGACCGACGCTCAAAATGTAGAAGTGGCGATGAAGGCGATTGAACTCAAATCAAAGGCGTTTAACAACGTCGATTCCTACAACGAAGGCGTTGACGTTCTTTTGTCCTGCAAGCCCAACGCCTGGCCGGAAAGCCAGAAAAAAGCTGTTGTCGCCGCCGCCGAGAAATGGCTTGGCGTAGCCAGGAAAAAGAACGAAAGCCGCACGGCGAAAAAACTTCAGGAAATTATCGACGCCAATAAGTAGGGATAGGCGAGCCGGGGTGCGTAAGCCCCCGGAAAAACCGCGCAGCGGTTTAATATTACCTGGAAACTATAGGCGTGAAGCGCATCATAAAAATTCTCGCAACTCGCCTCTCGCAACTCGCAACTATATATGAAATCCGCACTATATATGAAATCCGCCGGTTTTCTGTCGACGCTGGGCGTAGGATTATGCGTTGTCGCTATTTCAGCGTTTTTCCTCGCCCCAACGTATCAGCCGATGTTCTCAAACCGACTAACGTTCCTCTGGACCTATCTGTTTGCGTCAGACCTTTGGCTTTCCATTCCAGAGGAATGGCGCGCCTCGGAAACGGTCAAGACGTTTTTCGATAATTTCAATACGTCGTTCCTTCCGATAAACCGCTGGTCGATTCTGCTCATTGCTGCAGTTGAGTCGCTCTGGATTTATTCGTTCGGATCGCTGATTTTTCGTTTCTTAAAAAATCCGTTGGAAGAATCTCCGCTGCTGCGATTCTGCTTGACCTGTTTGACGGGCGCGGCGGCGCTGTCCGCGCTGACGGGTTTTCTCGGCTTGATCGGCTGTCTGCAAAGCTGGCTTTTCTGGACGCTGGCGGCAGGGACGATTTTGACGCTATTATGGAGAATAAGGGATTCGGTTTTACTCAAATCGCCTCAGATTAGTTGCGAGTTGCGAGTTGCGAGTTGCGAGAACAGTAATGCGACCAACGGGAGCGATTATAATACGTCTCGCGCGGCATCGCGGACTGGCAGCGGCGCCACGCCGCCTCACTCCTCTCTCCTCACTCCTCACTCCTCACTCCTCACTCCTAACTCAATTGTCATAATAGTTCTCATAGTCCTGTTCTGCCTTTTAGCTGTTCTCCCCGCAATGGCTCCACCTTGGGAATTTGACGTTCGGGAATACCATCTGGAATCGGTCAAGGAATTCTGGCTTTCCGGATGGATAACCGCGCTTCCCAACAACGCTTACGCCAACATGCCCTTGGGGGCGGAAAGCCTTATTCTGGTTTCAATGGCTCTTTCCGGCGACTGGTTTTTAGGCGCGCTGGCGGGCAAGACGCTTTTAAGCCTGTCTGTTCCGCTGACTGCGCTGCTTCTTTTCGCTCTTGGAGAGAAATATCTATCCCGGCGCGCTGGACTGATCGCGGCGTTAATTTATGTTACTGCGCCGTTGATCGTTCGCAACGCTCAGTTCGGAATGATCGACGACGTCTTGACGATGTACGCCCTGGCGACGGGGACTCTGTTGGCGATAATCTGTGAACTATCTCCGGCAACAACAGATCTGGAACGTCCTAACGACTGCCTGCAGCCTGCTGCCTACTGCCTGCTTGCCGGCGCGATGGCGGGTATGGCGGCGGCGATAAAATATCCCGGCGTTCTTTTTATCTCTTTGCCGTGCTTTATCGCGATCTTCTGGAAGAGCAGCCGCCTGCGTCTCCAGCTTCCTGTTGTAACGTTTCTTCTGACAGCTTTGCTTTTCGGGGGCGTCTGGTATTTGAAAAACGCGATCCTGCTGGGGAATCCGGTTTATCCGTTGTGTTCCAGCCTGTTTGGACGCGAATTCCCCGTTGGCTTTTCTGCTGAATCATACGCTCGATGGCAAACCGTCCACGCGCCCCACGGCTGGACCTGGTCAGCAATATACCAGCCGATTGTCATGTTCTTCAATTCCAGCCCTCTGTTCCTGCCCGTTTTGGCGTGCAGTATTCTGTTATGGAAACGGCTGCCGAATTTTGCGCGCTGGTCGCTGATTTACAGCGGACTGTTTCTGGTCGGCTGGCATGTAACAACTCACAGAATTGAGCGATTCCTTTTACCCATCGTTCCGTTCATCGCTCTGGCTGGCGGAGCGGTTTTTGACGTCATTCTTTCCAGCGTTTCCGTCTGGATGGGGCGCATTCTCAAAGGCGTTTTGGCTCTCGGCGCGGCGTATTCCCTCCTGATTTTAACGTTTCCGTTTATTGGAACGCCCGGAACGCTGGAAACTATCTCTGAGGTGCGGTCGTCTCCCATTAGGATTGGCGACGGCTTGACGCAGCTTGTTACGCTGAAATCCGAAGAACTGCTCAAAATGAAGAATTCCGGTGAGCGCGTTTTGCTCATCGGCGACGCCGCGGTTTTTGACTGGCCGGTTCCAATAGATTACGCCGTCTGTTTTAATTCCGACGACTTTATAGATTCCGTAACAAGCAAATTACAGGGAGACAATCCGCCCAAATTTATCGTTGTAAATATGGGAGAGCTTGACCGATATTGGCAAACGGAATACGGCTATAGTACAAAAACTAAAGCGGCATTGGACTTGTTGGATAATCCAGACCGCTTTACCCCGATTTATCGTTCAGGAACGATGACGACTATTTACGAATTGAAACAATAGGATTTACCGTTCTGCCAGCCAATCTTCCTTTGAGATACAGGTTGTATGGACGGTGCGAAACGTGTCGTCTAAAGGATAGGGAACGTTTTCCGTTGTATGATGAAACTTAAATCCGCATTTTTCCTGAACGCGATACGACCGTACATTTTCTTCATAGATATTGCACCAGATTTTTTCAAGATGCAAGTCCTCAAAGCCGCGTCTCAACATTTCTCTGGCAGCTTCTGTGATGAGTCCTCGTCCCCAATACGGAACGCCAATCCAATAGCCGATTTCAGCTTCCGTATCGGGAATATCCGTGTTACTCGCTTTTCCAATCATCAGCCCGATGCTGCCAACCGGATGACCGACTTCCTTCAAAATCACAGCGTACGTTTCCGGAGCTGAGAGAATATTTTGAATAATCTCGCGGCTGTTCTCAACGCTCGTATGAACAGCCCATCCCGCGGCAGGCCCCACATCCGGATGGCTGGCGTATTTGTACAACGCCTCCGCATCGGAGTCTTCCCACGGGTGGAGGATGAGCCGCATCGTTTCCAAAATCATTTTACGTTTCCCAGTTCGAGGTCTTCGCTCATCTTGAAAACGCGGGCGAGGGCGGCGTCAACGGTTTCGTCTCGAGCCAGCAGGACGCCGACGCGGCGATGTCCGTGGACTTCGCCTTTGCCGAAAATACGCATCGTCGTATTGGGGGCTTCGAGGACTTTGTCCAGATTGGAGAACGTAACGTCGTCGCTGTCGCCGCGGGCGACAATCGCCTTGGACGCCGACGGTCCGTGGAAAGCAATGTTGGGAATGGGCAAGCCGAGAATGGCGCGGGCGTGAAGCGCGAATTCCGACAGGTCTTGAGAAATCATCGTTACCATGCCGGTGTCGTGCGGACGGGGGGAAACCTCGCTGAAAATGACCTTGTCGCCCTTGATGAACATTTCGACGCCGAAAATACCGCGTCCGCCCAGCGCGCCGGTAATCTTGCCGGCAATTTCCTGAGCTTTCGCCTTCGCTTCGTCCGACATGGGCTGCGGCTGCCAGGATTCCTGATAGTCGCCGTCAACCTGATGGTGTCCAATCGGTTCGAGGAACGACGTTCCGCCAGCGTGACGAACGGTCAGGAGGGTAATCTCGTAGTCGAAATCGATAAACCCTTCGACGATAACTTTGCCTGCGCCGGCGCGTCCGCCTTCCTGAGCGATTTGCCAGCATTTGTCGACGTCGTCCGCCGTTTTGCAAACGCTCTGTCCGTGTCCGGAAGAGGACATAATCGGCTTGATAACGCATGGCGTTCCGATTTCTTCAACCGCCTTTTTGAACTCGTCGTAATTGGCGGCGAATCGGTACGGGGACGTCGGCAGACCGAGTTCCTCTGCCGCCAGGCGGCGAATCCCTTCCCGGTTCATGGTCAGGAATGCGGCGTTGGCGGTCGGGATAACCGTATACCCTTCTTTTTCCAGCTCAACCAGAGTCGGCGTGGCAATCGCTTCGACTTCCGGAACGATGTAGTCGGGCTTTTCCTTTTCGATAACTTCTCGCAGCTGAGCGCCGTCGAGCATGTTGATAAAGTAGCTTCTATGAGCAACCTGCATTCCCGGCGCGTTGTCGTAGCGGTCGACAGCAACGACTTCAACGCCCAAACGCATCATTTCAATTACAACTTCTTTGCCCAATTCGCCTGAACCGAGCATCAAAACCTTAACAGCCGACGGTCTGAGAGCCGTTCCCAATGTAGTCATAGCGTTTTAAGAAAGGTAAAGGTTATCAATGAGGGAAAAAGAGGAAACGCTCCTCTGGTTTATCTCACTCGAATTGTCTTAAATGACATTGTAGCACAGGAAGAAAAGATGTCAAGCTGTGGGGACGGAATTAGTGATTAGTATTAGTGATTACACAAAGCGTTAGGCTCAAGCGTGATTCTCTGTTCACTACTGTCTACTGCCGATTGCCTTTTCTCCCACTTTTTTGAAAAAATATTCGAACAATTTATTGACAAACGTGCAAGAATCTGTTATAATAGTATATATAATGTTAATAATTACACTATATCGATTCGCTCAGAAATTATAAAAACTACTCCAATGAGAATTTATAAACACGCCTTTACATTGGTTGAACTGCTGGTTGTGATTACCATTATCGGCATCATCATGGGGTTGACGCTGCCGGCGCTTAACGCCGCCCGAGAGTCGGCTCGGGTTTTGCAGTGCAAAAACCATTTGAAACAGTTGGGAACCGCATGCTGGACGCATAACTCGGAACAGCTTACGCTTCCGACCGGCGGATGGGGCTGGCAGTTTGCCGGCGACCCGGCTCGCGGGTTTAGAGAATTGCAAACCGGCGGCTGGCTGTATAATATCCTGCCGTATATGGATAACCGCGCTTTGCACGACATGCCCGGTCCGGATCGTATGAAAACGCCGGTATCGGAGTTTCACTGCCCCTCCAAGCGCAAGCCGATTCGATATCCGTTTTCTCATTCCGGCGATGTTATGTGCTATCGACCGTCCTTGTCTTCCAATAGCGTAAGGACTTTTAACGGCGAAACGGAAGTCGCGCGAAACGATTACGCCGCCAACGGTGGGACTCGCGCCGATCCCTGCATTACCGGGACGTCGTCCGGTTATTTTGACGCGTTAAACAAGTACTTTGGCGTGAACAATTCGCAAGCCATTATTGGCGTTCGCAATTACTTCAAAGGCGAGCATAACAACATCAACGACAACACCGGCGCGTACTGCCCAGGCGGCGCGTTTTCAATCGATAAAATTGCTGGAAATGACGGCGCGTCCAATACCATCATGCTGGGCGAGCGGCACGTCAATCCGGACGAATACTATACCGGCACAGCAAGCGACGACGACCAGGGCTGGGATCAAGGGTACGACCGAGACACCACTCGTTGGGGCGGCGCTGATAAATCCCTGTTTGGCATGGCGATGGGCGATTTGAACTACACGCCTGCAATTATGGATAAAATCAAGGCGTATTACACTCGTCAGAGATTGAGTGAAAATCATTGGATTCCCATTCAGGACAAAGCCGGGTACACATCGCCGTCGCGCTGGGGTTCTCCTCACGGAGACTCGATTAACTTCTGCATGGTAGACGCGTCTGTTGTTTCAGTCAGCTACGGTATTGATCCGTTTATTTTCTATTGTCTTTGTTCTCATTGCGATGGACAGGCAATTCCGGGCGATGTCTTGAAATAATCAAAAAACAACGTTAATCAATTACATTAACGGCGGTTGGGGTTATCCCAACTGCCGCTTTTTTATTAATTTTGAAAATTTTTCTTTTTTAAAACTCTACAAACCTCTGTTTTTTGGGATTTTTCATATTTAAATAATATTTTCCAAAAAAGCAAATTGTCCTCTTGAAAAAATCATATTAGTCGCTATAATTATCGTATATAAACAAAAGTATACAAGTGTTTCTGCGGTCATTAATGCTTGTTTGTATATGTATATGATTTGGTACACTAAAAGTGCAGAGCATTGTTTATTCAGTAATCCAATAATTCATTTTTATAATCTTAAGTATCATGAGAATTTACAGACGCGCCTTTACGCTTGTTGAACTGTTGGTCGTGATTACCATTATCGGGATAATCATGGGATTGACGCTGCCTGCGCTTAACGCCGCCCGAGAATCCGCGCGGGTTTTGCAGTGCAAAAACCATTTGAAACAGTTGGGAACCGCATGCTGGACGCATAACTCGGAACAACTTACGCTTCCGACCGGCGGATGGGGCTGGCAATTTGCCGGCGACCCGGCTCGCGGGTTTAGAGAATTGCAAACCGGCGGCTGGCTGTATAATATCCTGCCGTATATGGATAACCGCGCGCTGCACGATATGCCCGGTCCGGATCGCATGAAAACGCCGGTTGCGGAGTTTCACTGCCCATCCAAGCGCAAGCCGATTCGGTATCCGTTTGCTCACTCCGGCAATGTCATGTGCTATAGACCGTCGCTGTCTTCCAATAGCG
>CACXSS010000015.1 GCA_902770245.1 uncultured Planctomycetota bacterium
GAATGTATGTACAATTATTTCGTTAGTTTAAGACAAAAATCGCCTTGAAAAGTCCGTATAGTAATTCACTTTGAGACGTTAATAGTTTTTCGACGAAGATAATCAGGAAACGGAATAAGGCGTCTTCCCGGCTCGCCCTAGAAATACCCTAACGAGCCACGGGTGTAAACCCGTGGGCATACGACCAATAACCACGGGGGTACGCAAATATTTCCAACGCTCAATAGAATTTTTCCTCTTCAAAACGTCTGAGATAATAGGTCGCGAGAGCGACAGCGGACGAAAGTCCGCTTTAGTCCCGACAGGGACGATATCTCTATAACCGGCGGTTTTCAACCACCGGGGAGGTAACGACAACAAAACAAAAAATCGACAAATACCTTTTTTCTTCCCCTTTCGGCGCCTACGGCGCCGAAAGGGGAAGAAAAAAGACTGACTCGATTAGGAAGGAAAGTTGAACGTTTCGTCGTCCGTAGACTAAAGTCGACGGTTATAGAAATTGCGTCCCCTCCGGGACGCAATTCCGCTTCTCTCTTGTATCTTTATAAGAAATATTTACAAGCGTCCTAACCAACGTATTAACAATAGACGTCTGAATCTAAGCCCGGGAACTCACGTTCCCGGCTCGCCTATGTGTATAACGCGTTTATCTGTTACAATCGTTATTGGAACGTCCCTCTAAACGGTATTTCGTCCTCTTATATTCAATTTCTCTCCATCTTCAGACGATATATTCAACGCCCTACTCTTCATTCATTTATTACAGTCCTTTTTAATACTCCTTTTTTCAGATGTAATTATAACAGTCAACAGCCGCCCCATCAAAGTTTTTCTATCCTCACTAGCTTGCACGAATATAATTTATTACGCAACTTACCTCAACTTTTTTCTGACCCACTTTTTAGACCCGTGCGCGGGTTGAGAACTTTTTTAACTCCTCAGAAAAGGTTATATTCGCATGTCTGCAGTGATGGAATACAAAAGCCCGCAGATTAAAAAACTGCGGCAGTATTGTGTGGAACGGCTTACGCAAGAACAGGTTTTTACGGTTTTGGATCGGTTGGAAAGTCTGGTTTTCGATCTGGACAATCCCAACGCGAACCCTCTGCTTTTTGGAGAGCCTCTTATCGACAGGAGTTCTTCGCAGCCAGAGGACGCGGCTCTGGAATCGGTCAAGCAGGAAGTCCTGTCTCTTGTCGAGGATTTGTCCGACGATGCGGATTTATCGGTGTCGCAGCGTCCGGAAGAGTTTCTATCCATAGATGAGGTAAGTCAAATGTATCACGTATCTTCAAAAACAGTCAGCCGCTGGCGAAAACAGGGGCTGCCGTCGCGTCGAATTCTGTTTGGAAAACGCAAACGGATCGCTATCAGCCGAAAGGCTCTGGAACGGTTCGCCCAGAAAAACGGAAAACAGGAACAGGCAAACCTCCATTCGATTGTCGCCCTTTCCGAACCGCAGCGAGACGAAATCATTCGCCGCGCCCGAAAAGCCGCTGCCGGCGGAGCGTCTTTGACGCAGACGGCTGAGCAAATCGGCGAGTTGCTGGGCTATCCGCCCGAAGCGATTAAAAACGTCATTCGTCAATACGACAAACAGAACCCGCAAGACGTCATTTTTCCCGATTCCTCAACGCCGTTGACGCCCTACGCTCAAGACTGTATATATCAGGCGTACTGTCGCGGGGAAACCGTCGAACAAATCGCGCCCAAATACGGACGTTCCGTTCCCGTTATGCAGAGGGTTCTGACGACGATTCGCACAGAACGAATCCAGCAGCTTGAGCTGGACTACATCGCGTCCGAGGAGTTGGAGACGGCAGAACCGGATCTGTACGAATCCTGGCTGGGTCCGATTCCTTCCCCAGAAAAGAAAATGCGGGGAACTCGAATGCCCCCTGACCTGCCGCCGTACTTGAGAAATCTGTATACAATCCCGCTTTTGACACCCTTGCAGGAACGGCATCTGTTCAGAAAAATGAACTTTCAAAAGTTCATGGCGTCCCGAATTCGAGATACGTTAGACGTCGCTCACCCTCAACAGCGCGCCTTGAATCAGATTGAACAGTACTGGAAAGATTCCATTGCAACCAAAAACGAGATCACGTCAGCAAATCTACGTCTTGTCGTTTCGATTGCCAAAAAGCACATCGGACCGCAGGACAACCTGTTCGACCTGGTCAGCGACGGCAACGTGTCGCTCATTCGCGCTGTGGAAAAGTTCGACTACACGCGCGGCAACAAGTTCAGCACCTACGCCAGCTGGGCGATTATCAAAAACTTTGCCCGAACCATCCCGACGGAACACAAACAGCGCGAACGCTACCCGTCAACGGAAAACGAATATTTCAACTCCACGTTTGAAGAAACGCCCATCGATCCGGAAGTTCGCGACAAAATCTTTTCCTTGCGGGAAAATCAGGTCAAACTGCTATTCAAAGCGCTGGATCCAAGGGAACAATTAATACTGTCGCACCGATTTGGACTCATTCGCGATCGCGGCGCGCTGACGCTCAAACAGATAGGCGTAGAATTGGGCGTAACCAAAGAACGCGTGCGCCAAATCGAAACGCGCGCGTTGGAGAAGCTGAAAAAGCTGGTTGAAACGTCCCCAGAAGTGGTTATTTTACCCAAACGATTCGCCATAGAAACGGCATAATCAAAAAATTTTTAAAAAATTTAGCAAGAAAGGGGGAGAAGGGGCTTGTCAAACTTCAAAAGATGTGTATATTGTTCATAAATCTGGGAGATGAACTTGCTAGCGTAGCTCAATCGGCAGAGCAGTTGATTTGTAATCAACAGGTTAAGGGTTCGATTCCCCTCGCTAGCTTTCCCTTTCGGGAAAGCAGTTCAGGGCGGAGCAAGTTTTATTTCAGAACACCTTTGGAGGGTTTCCCGAGCGGCCAAAGGGGACAGACTGTAAATCTGTTGCGTCCACGCTTCGGAGGTTCGAATCCTCCACCCTCCATTAAAATTCTCTGGCAGAAAAAGTTCTAATTGAACTCATCTGCTAAAAAACAACTGCGGGTGTAGTTCAATGGTAGAACTCCAGCCTTCCAAGCTGACCACGAGGGTTCGATTCCCTTCACCCGCTTGTTTTTTAAGCTGACGTAGCTCAGTCGGTAGAGCACATCCTTGGTAAGGATGAGGTCATGGGTTCAAGTCTCATCGTCAGCTTTTCGCAGCAAGACAATATCTGTACTATGCGAAAAGGTTTAAGGACGCACAATCGCAATTTAAGCGGGCGTCGCAGGGTTTGCTGTTCTGGTGTAAGAACAGCGTTTTCGTTCTGGAGGCTTTGCGTTGGCTACAGGCTATGTCCAACCGGAGCCGAACGAAAAAACGTACCTGAGTTAGTATTATCAATGCCTTTTTCAAAGATTTAGGAAATCAAATCAAATGGCAAAGGACGTATTCGAACGAACAAAAACTCACGTCAACGTTGGTACGATTGGTCACATTGACCACGGCAAGACCACGTTGACCGGCGCTATCCTGGCGGTTCAGTCTGCAAAGGGATTGGCCAAATTCAAGTCTTACGCTGATATCGCCAAAGGCGGTACGGTACGCGACGCTTCTAAGACGGTTACCATCGCGGTTGCTCACTGCGAATACGAAACCGAAAAACGACACTACGCTCACATTGACTGCCCCGGCCACGCCGACTTCGTCAAAAACATGATTACCGGCGCTGCTCAGATGGACGGCGCTATCCTCGTCGTTTCCGCTGCTGACGGCCCTATGCCCCAGACTCGTGAACACGTTCTTCTGGCTCGCCAGGTAAACGTTCCGAATTTGGTCGTCTTCCTGAACAAGGTTGACCTCGTCGACGACCCCGAACTTCTCGATTTGGTCGAAATGGAAATTCGCGAACTTTTGACAAAGAACGAATTCCCCGGCGACGATATTCCGATCGTTCGCGGATCCGCCTCTTTGGCTTACAACAACCCGACCGACCCCGAAAAGACCAAGTGCATCGACGAGCTGATGAACGCTATCGACACTTACTTCCCGGATCCGATTCGTGAAGAAGACAAGCCGTTCTTGATGGCTATCGAAGACGTCTTCTCCATCGAAGGTCGTGGAACCGTTGCCACCGGTCGTGTTGAACGCGGCGTTGTTAAGGTTAACGACAACGTTGAAATCGTTGGTCTGTCCGCTGAACCCCGCAAAGTCGTTGTTACCGGCGTTGAAATGTTCAACAAAACCTTGGACGAAGGTCGCGCTGGCGATAACGTCGGCTGCTTGCTCCGCGGTATCAAACGCGACGAAATCGAACGCGGTCAGGTTCTCGCCAAGCCGGGAAGCATCACCCCGCACACCAAGTTCAAGGCTCAGGTCTACGTTCTGAGCAAGGACGAAGGCGGCCGAAGCACCCCGTTCTTCTCCGGATATCGTCCGCAGTTCTACTTCAGAACGACCGACGTTACCGGTTCGATCAAACTCGCTGATGGCGTCGAAATGTGCATGCCCGGCGACAACGTCGAAATCGAAGTCGAATTGATCAAACCGATCGCCATGGACCAGGACGTTCGTTTCGCTATTCGTGAAGGCGGTCGTACAGTCGGTTCCGGAAAAGTTATTCAGATTATCGAATAATTTCCAAAAAAATCACAATTTTAAGCGAAAATCAACATTGTACCTATTGACAAATTATGCTTGATAGGTACAATGCTGAAAATTTGAGATCGACCTCAAGTATTTTCGCTAGGGGTGTAGTTCAACGGTAGAACAGTGGTCTCCAAAACCATCGATCAGGGTTCGATTCCTTGTACCCCTGTTTGAATAATACATACAGAAATCAACGTAAAGGATTTACAAGTGAATTCATTCGTACAAAGCATGTTTCAGGCTGGTCTGTACAAAAAGACTCAAGGAAAGAAAGTACGCCAGGGCACCGCATACGCATTAGCGCTGATTTTCCTGGTAGCAGCCTACCAGACAACAGTCATGCTCAGAAATGCTGCATGGGCTAATGAAACTATCGCTTACATCACGGGCGGTTTGATTTTTGCTGTTGGCGCATGGATTTCCTATCGGATTGTCAACTGGCCACGATTTGCAGACTTTCTCATTTCCGTTGAAGCCGAAATGAACAAAGTTTCCTGGCCAACGCGTTCAGAATTAATCCGCAGTTCGGTAGTCGTTTTGATTGTTTTGTTCATTTTGGCTATCGCGTTGTTTTTCTTTGATATTATTTGGGCGCTGTTAATCCAATGGGGATTCAAAGTATTGGATTGGCTGTTCCTTTAGTATAAAACATATTCGTTCGACCGCTAACGATTAGGGATGACTATCCCGAGCGGCAGTCAGACGCCTGACGTTATGGTTTCTACATTTGGAATGCGTTACCGCGCATTCGGTTTACCAACCTGTTAGAGATCGCAAAAGTGGAAAAAGAACCCAAACAAGCTCCCAAGCTTACCCCTGCCGACAAAAAATGGTATATCATCAAGGTTCAAAGCAACCGAGAAGATACTATCGCTGAACGTTTGCGAAAGCAGGCTCAAATCGCAGGTTTGGAAGAATGGTTTGGACAGATTCTCGTTCCTTACGAAAAAGTAACAGAATTGTCTCACGGAAAAAAGCGCGTTGTAAAACGCAAGCTTTATCCGGGTTACATTCTCGTTGAAATGGTTATTACAGACGAAACCTGGTTTCTCTGCCGAGAACTTCCCGGCATCGGAGATTTCGCAGGAGCCGCCGGTAAAGCCATTCCCATGCAGCAGAGCGAAGTTGATGCAATTTTAGCTCGCGAAAAGGAACAAGCTGTTGAAACTCCTGGTTTGGTTATTCCCTTTGCAATTGGCGACCGCGTCAAAGTTAAAGACGGCATGTTTGTCAATCAGGAAGGCGAAGTTGATAAAATCGATACCAAAAAAGGTCTTGTTACTGTTCTCATTAACACGATGGGACGTACAATGCCGTTTGAAATCGAATATCTTCAAATCGAGAAAATATAATTTTTCGGCGTCTGCAAAATTACATCAACTTGCATAAAATTGGTGTTTCAGCATAAGCGCTGCGCGTTTATGTTTTAACATCATTGTGATATGATAATTTCCCTATAACAAAGCATAAGCAGGAATTGCAATGGCGAAAAAGTTAGTTGGAGAAGTCCGGTTCCACGTTCCTGGCGGCAAAGCGACCCCTGCCCCTCCTGTGGGCACCTCGCTCGGTTCGTTTGGCGTAAACCTCGGACAGTTTGTAAAGCAGTTTAACGACCGCACTCACGAAAACGAAGGACTTCGCATTCCCGTAGTTGTTCGCGTTTTTGACGATCGTAGTTTCGAATTAACCACCAAAAGCCCGGCGGCTGTCGACCTGCTCAAAAGAGCAGCTGGAATCTCCAAAGGTTCCGGTCGCGTTCCGAAGGACAAAGTTGGTACGATTACTCGAGCGCAAATTGCTGAAATCGTAGAAAAGAAGAAGGACGACCTTAACGCCCGCAACCCGGAACATGCCGCTCACATTATCGAAGGCACCGCCCGGAGCATGGGACTGGACGTGGTTGACTAGTTATCGTAATTTTTGCAAACGCGACGCGCATTTGTCCAGAATGCAACTCGCCTCAACATTTTAATACGGATTTATAAGCAATGGCAAAACAATCCAAAAGAATGCGAGAATTGACGAAGAAGGTTCCCGGCTCTACTCCTATGACGCTGGCGGAAGCTGTTAAACTTCTCAAGACGTTTAACAACACCAAATTCGATCAATCCGTAGAAATCGCAATGCGTTTGGGTATTGACCCGAAACAGGCTGATCAGATCGTTCGCGGTTCGATTGTCCTTCCCAACGGCATTGGCAAATCCCTTCGCGTTGTCGTTTTCGCCAAGGGCGACAAACTTGACGAAGCTCTTCAGGCTGGAGCTGTTGAAGCTGGCGGACCTGAACTGGCTCAGAAAATTAAAGACGGCTGGACGGATTTCGACGCTTGTATCGCAACTCCTGACATGATGGGCGTTGTCGGTCCGCTTGGTAAAATCCTCGGCCCCCGCGGCTTAATGCCCAGCCCCCGAGCGGGAACGGTTACCATGGACGTTGCGAAAGCCGTTCATGAATACAAAATGGGTAAAGTTGAATTCCGCAACGATTCCGCCGGTTCCGTTCAGGCGATTTGCGGCAAGCTCAGCTTTGAAGCCGACAAACTTCAGGAAAACATTCAAGCGTTCATCGACCTGATTCTGTCCCTCAAGCCGGCTGCGGCGAAAGGTCAGTATCTTAAAGGCATCGCGATTAGCGCAACGATGTCTCCAGGAATTCGCGTAACGCTGCAATAAGTTGTTACAATTAGCATAATAATGCGCCAGCCGAACGCTAAACATCGAGGCGTTCGATAATATACGGAATTAGTTTTTTATTCATTCAATAAGGTATTCCAATGAGTAAATTTGTTAAAGCATTGATGACTGACGAATTCGCGAAGAAGTTCGAAAACCTCGACGCGGCAATCGCAGTCAACATGGCTGGCTTGACGGCAAATCAGGCAAACCAGCTCCGCGGCGAATTGGAAAGCAAAGGCATCAGCGTTATGGTTGTTCGCAACCTGTTAGCCGCTCGCGCCACTGAAGGCAAAGCGACCAACGCTATGTTCAAAGCTCTTTCCGGCGCCAGCGCAATTTGCTGGGGCGCAGAAGACATCGTCGCGTTAGCCAAAGAAGTCGTTCGACTTGCAGAAGACAAGCGTTTCCCCAAATTTGAGGCGAAAGGCGGCTGCATGGACGGCGAAGCGTTCCCCGCTGAAATGGTCAAAGAAATCAGCAAATGGCCGTCTCGCACTGAACAGCTTAGCATGTTGGTCGGACAAATTTTGGGACCGGGTTCGCAGCTTTCTGCGGCTATTACAGGTCCGGGTTCAGCTCTTGCCAGTCAGATCGCCCAAAAGGCGGAAGAAGACGCTCCGGCAGAGGCTGCCGCCGTCTGAGAACGACATACAATCCGCATTCAACATTCAGGCGGTATATCCCCTGACTTGAAAAAGTAAAATCCGGTAATCAATCCGGTCAGACGAACCAAGGTTGCGTCTGTAATACGTGGTCGGTGTGAGCGACGTTGTTTTCCGGTGTGAGCGGAAGTGTTTCAATTAAATTTTCAACTGTACATGTCATGCGAATTGATCATAACATTTCCTTAGTGACGATTCGCTGTCAGGATTAACTAATAGCGAAAGGATTAAAGATGTCCGAAGAAAAAGTTTTTGCTGAAGAAATCAAAGCCCTGGGCGATAAGATTGCTGCCCTTACCCTCAAAGACGCCAAAGCTCTGAGCGATTACCTGGAAGAAGCCTACGGAATTAAAGCCGCCGCTGGCGGAGCCGTTGTCATGGCTGGTCCGGCTGCTGGTGGAGACGCTGCTCCCGCCGCTGAAGAAAAGACCGATTTTGACGTTGTTCTCGAAAGCTTCGGAGCCAAGAAGCTCGAAGTTATCAAGGTTGTCCGCGCTGCTACCGGTCTGGGTCTGAAGGAAGCCAAAGAACTCGTCGAAGGCGTTCCCTCCAAGGTCAAGGAAGCCATTTCCAAGGACGATGCTGAAAAGCTGAAGAAAGAACTCGAAGAAGCTGGCGCAACCGTTTCTCTGAAATAAGTTCTTACTCAACAGGAATACTGAAACGACGCGAGATTGGAAACAATCTCGCGTTTTTTATTTACGATTCCCAATATATGGAAGACAAGCGGCGCGAAGGAATCTGTTGGGCGGCTCTGCGTTTCTGAAAATTAAGACGCTCATTGTATACTTGTTCTTTTCAATAATTATATTACCGAAAGGTCAAAAAACTATTAGGGGGTTCTTGATTTTTAAATGCGTTACATTTATAATTATCAGTAATAAAAAGTCAATTATTGTTTTTCAGAAGTAGAAGGATACTGAATTATGAAAAGAATAGCGCTGCTGCTGACAATCATGACTGCGTTGCTGGTCTGCAAAACCGTTTTTTCCGACAACTCAAACAACGCTCCTGATTCATGGACGATGGGAAAAGCAAGCTGCTGGGGTCGTAACAAAGACTCTGTTACGCTTTCTGAATCCCCCTCTGAAATTCAAAACGGCTCTCCAGTCCGGCGGGTTGACTATACTGGCGTCAACGACTGGGCTGTAACGCCGATGTCAAAGCCGATTCCCGTTCAGGCGGGCGAGGTCTGGGAAATCTCCTGCGATGTCAAAGTCAAGGGCGATGGCAGAGCGCAAATCGGCGTTGTCGCCTATGACAATAGCGAAGTCGTTCATTGGAATTACGGCGAAAAGGCAACGGATCAAACCAACGGTTGGAAACGGCTGACGTCTCGATTTGTCGTTGAGCGAAGCGTTACGTCCATTCAACCGCGTTTAACAGGGGTTGGATCCAGTTCTGTCTGGTTTGCCAATTACACTGCAAAGAGAATCGACCGATTGGAATTACCGACAGAGGACAAGATTCTCACGATAGAAAACGCGGCGATTCGGGGAGAGTTCCATACGCTCAACGGCGCGCTGGACGTTACCGACAAACGCTCAGGGCGGGTTTGGCGTCAGAATTCAGTCAACGCCCGACATTGGGTTTTTCACTCGCGTAAAGTCGGGCAGAGAAAAATCGCCTTTGACTTGTTCCTGACAAACGTTCAGAACGTCGTTTCCTGTACTTTTGAAATCGACGAAAAGAAGCCGGAAATCCTCTTTACCCTTGACGCGGCAGACAAATCTCAGCCGTTTGCCAATCTGGGATACCCGTATCCGTTCCAACCCAAGCCGGGCGACAGGATTATCGTCCCGATGAACGAGGGAATTTCTTATCCGGTCGAGGAGCCGAATATTCATCTAAGCCTTGTAACGTACGGCGGACATGGTATCTGTATGGCGTTTTGGGGCGTGATGGAAGACGTTTTCCAAGCGCCTGACAATACGTCCGAAAGCGCGTACATGGCAATTTACGAAACGCCTGACGACGCCCGGCTGGAAGTGAAGCCCTATAATACAAATGAAACCGGTCTTTTATCGGCTGGCGCGGTTTGGGAATCTCAAAAGGACTCGTTGGGAATGGAACGAAAACTGCGTTACATCTTCTTCGACGGTTCCGACAACGTGCAAGCTCACGTCGCTATTTGCAAACGCTATCGGGAATACGTCAAACAGACGGGACTGTGGGTTCCGTTTGATGAAAAAGTTCGACGCAATCCAGCTCTGGCGGACGGTTTCGACCGGCTCATTGGCGCGGTCAACGTCTGGTGCATGGGCGGCGCTGCCGATAAAGTTCAACTCGTCAAAGACATGCAGGCGGCGGGAATCAAACGAATTCTCTGGTCTGGCGGCGGGAACGAATCTGAAATCAAAGCGATGAACGAGCTTCCCGGCGTATTGACAAGCCGATATGACATCTTTCAGGATATTATGGATCCCGCGCGAGAGCCGGAATTGCCCGGCTGGCATGGCGGGTGGATAAAAGAAGCCTGGCCGGACGACATCATGCTCGATAAAAACGGCGTCTGGGTTAAAGGATGGACTGTTACACCCAAAGACAAAACCAAGCCGCGAATTCCCTGCGGCGTTCTGTGCGACTCCAAAGCTCCGGAATACGCTCGAAAACGCCTGACGACAGAGTTAGCGTCCATACCGTATAAAGCTCGATTTATCGATACGACAACCGCTTCGCCATGGCGCGAGTGTTATTCGCCCAACCATCCCCTGACAAGAACCGAAAGCAAAGTCTGGAAAATGCGTCTGTTGGGATTGATGGGCAAAGAATTCAATCTCGTCTGCGGGTCCGAAACCGGGCACGAGGCGTCGGTTCCATACTGCGATTTCTACGAAGGCATGATGAGTTTGGGACCGTATCGCGTGCCGGAAGCCGGTCGAAACATGGTTCAGATTTGGGACGAAGTCCCGGAACGGGTTGCGAAATTCCAGCTGGGGGAATCTTATCGGCTTCCGCTGTGGGAACTGGTTTATCACGACTGCACCGTCTCATACTGGTACTGGGGAGACTATAATAATAAACTGCCTTCGCTGTGGGACAAACGCGACCTGTTCAACACGCTCTACGGCGTCCCGCCCATGTTCATGTTTACCTATCAGTATTGGCTGGAGCATAAAGACCGCTTTGTTCAGAGCTATCAGATCGGCGAGAATGTCTGGCGCAGCGCCGGTCGCAGCGAAATGCTCGACCACCGGATTCTCTCGCCTGACCGCGCGGTTCAGCAAACGGTTTTCGCTGACGGCACAACGGTTATAGTCAACTTTGGATCAAATGATTTTAAAACGTCAGACGGCAAGATCATTCCTGCTGGAAAAGCCGTTATAGAACAGATATTGTTAAAGCAATGATCACATTTTTAACAAAATGTCAAGACAAAAATCAGGAATTTTTCAATTCTAACGATTTTAACAATTGTATCAATCAGTATAAATACGACAAACAAACTATTTTTAACAAATATTCGATTTTTTCAAAAATTTTCACTGCATTTTTGAAAATGTAAACTAAAATAGGTAAAGTAGATAAAATAATCCTATTTTAACCTTTGATATTTGGAGGTGTACTTTGAAACGTCATTTTGTGTTGCAGACAATATTAATCTTGTTATTGTTTGCATTCCCCATTGGAGTAGTAATTTCAGACGAACCAGCTCCGCAACCGGAAGCCGCTCAGGCGGAACAGAACTCGGAACAGAATAATGACGCCGCGGCAGCCGAGGCAGAAGCAAAGGCTGCCGAAGAAAAGGCTAAGGCGGAAGCCGAAGCAAAGGCTGCCGAAGAAAAGGCTAAGGCGGAAGCAGAAGCAAAGGCAGCCGAAGAAAAGGCTAAGGCGGAAGCAGAAGCAAAGGCAGCCGAAGAAAAGGCTAAAGCGGAAGCAGAAGCAAAGGCGGCTGAAGAAAAGGCTAAGGCAGAAGCGGAAGCTAAGGCTAAGGCGGAAGCCGAAGCTAAGGCTGCGGAAGAAAAGGCGAAAGCAGAAGCGGAAGCAAAGGCTAAGGCGGAAGCCGAAGCTAAGGCTGCTGAAGAAAAGGCGAAAGCAGAAGCGGAAGCTAAGGCTAAGGCGGAAGCGGAAGCGAAGGCTGCTGAAGAAAAGGCGAAAGCCGAAGCAGAAGCTAAGGCAAAAGCAGAAGCTGAAGCTAAGGCTAAGGCGGAAGCTGAAGCAAAAGCGAAAGCTGAAGAAGAGCGCAAAAAGAATATGGCGCCTGGTCAGCTGGAAAGCGGTAAAGTCAAAATTGAAGTTACCAAAGAACAGTTAACTCAAAATATCAAAGAACTGAAAGAACTCGAAACAAAACTTGACGAGTTAAATAAGAAAGTCTCTCCAGCGGTTGTCGGTATTGTTATTGGCAACGCCAGTGGATCGGGCGTCATTGTCAATCCAGAAGGTTTGATCATGACGGCAGGTCACGTTTCCGGCATGGCTGGCAGAGACGCCAAGGTTATTCTTTCCGACGGCCGCATTGTCAATGCTAAATCGCTCGGTGGAGTAAACCCTGTTGACGCCGGTTTGATGCAGATTATCGATCCGGGCGAATATCCGTTTGCGGAAATCGATCGCAAGGACACGACGCAGCAGGGAGACTGGGTTGTCGCTTACGGTCACCCGCTTGGTTATCGCCAGGGACGTCCTCCGGTAATGCGTTTGGGCGAAGTCATTCGCGATTCCGACACCGTTATTCAGACGGACTGCGTTATGATCTCCGGCGACTCTGGAGGACCGTTGTTCAATCTCGACGGCGAAGTCATTGGAATTAACAGCCGCATTTCGGAAAACGCCGCTCAAAACTTCCACGTCCCAACAAAGATTTTCCTCGAATACTGGGGTAAAATGGTCGCCAGTCAGATGTGCAACCATACGCTTCTTCCCAAGAAAGAAATTAACCAATTGAGCTTCCTGGAAGCTGTCAAACCGGTGCTTCCAACAATGGTCGGCATTCGTCACGGCGCAGCCAACGCAGCGTTTGGCATAATTGTCGATTCCGACGGCTGGATTGTTACAAAAGCTAACTGCATCGATCCGAGCAAGAAGATTACCTGTTTTGTTGCAGCTGAAAAGAGGGAAGGTAAAATTGTCTTCAAGGCGATGGAAGGAAAGATTGTCGCAACAGACGATAATCTGGATTTGGCTCTGCTCAAAGTTGAGGCAAAAAATCTGGAAGTTGCTCAGTTTGACGAAGAATACCCAATTGAAGTTGGACATTGGGTTTTGACCCCCAGCGTTGAAAAGGGTCTTGCCGGGCTGGGCGTTATCAGCGTTCCGCCGCTGGCGATTCCGAAAGAACGCGCTATTGCCGGCATTATGCTTGAAGAACGCGATGGCAAACTTTACGTTGGCGACGTCGTTCCGGATTTACCCGCCGCCAAAGCCGGTTTGAAGAAAGGCGATAGAATTGTCAAAGTCAACGGAGCTTTCGTTTACACTGCTGACCAGTGCACAAACGAATTCAAGAAGTTTGACATTGGCAACAAGGTCTCCATGGAAATTGAATCCGAAGGCAAGACGCGCACCGTCGAAGTTGAACTTACCGCCAGCGCCCACCATAAACCCAACGAAATGAACGGAATGTCAAAACGCCGCAGCGGATACGAAAAAGTTATTCAGCACGATTCCGTAATTCGTCCGGAAGAATGCGGCGGTCCGCTGGTGAATCTGGACAGCAAGGTTATTGGAATCAACATCGCCCGCGCTGGTCGAGTTGAAACCTACGCTCTGCCGATCAAACAGGCTCTGGACTTTGCCAGAAAGAACATCAAAAAATAAAAAGAACGTCTGACATTTAAAAATGAAGAACCCCGGAGTTTTTCCCTCCGGGGTTTTTGATTTATCTGAACAATTTGTTAACTCTAACAAGGTCTTTTAACGATTGCTCCCCTGCTCTTCCAGGTTAACCTGTTCGATTTGTTCAACCCAATGCTGGGGCGAAAGACCTTGAGCAAACTGGGCAACAAAGTCGAACACAACGTCAGAGAATCCACCAACGTTGGCGATGTCCGCCCGATTGAGCGTCTGCGTCGAAGCATACGGCTGAATATCGATGTTGATAAGCCGCGCGTTGGGCTTGCTTTGACGCAATTTATCCCAGTAGGCAACGGTTTGCGTACAATTGTTCCAAGAACGATTTGAGTTTGTGTCAATCCAGGACTCGTTGTCGGAGATGTAAATCACGACGTCCGGATTAATATTGTTTTCGACAATATATTTCATCGCACTGGAACAATTCGTTCCACCGCCGCAAAGCGCCGCCAATTTTTGAGCGTTGGTAATAACGGAATCGCGCGGGTTGAGCGAACAGCTTTGAACGTCAAATTCAAACGGAATTACGACCGAGTTGGGGTTCTGACGCAAAATGCACGACGCCATCAGCCCGGCAACGTCAACGCACTTGACTGCCGACGTCGCTCCGCGGCGATAACCGGTAACGGACGAACTCATTGATCCGGAAACGTCAACGCAAAGCGCGACAAGGCCGTCGATAACCGGAACGTTGTCCGTTGCGATTTCCATGGCGTCCTGCAGAGCCAGACGGACGTCTGACGGGACTTCCTCTGACGCGTTCATATACGCTGTCATGAGCTGGTACGGGAACGCCTTGGCGCGGCGGATTTCCTCCTCATTACGCAGTCGGGCGGCAATTTTGCTGACAAGTTCCTTGTCCTCAAAAACGCCATGACGCAGAAACGTATTGAGGTTCATGCGCGTCGTCTGCCAGGACGCGTTTTGCGCAATCGTCTTCCACTGATTGGTCGTCAGTTCCAAAGACGTCAGGTACTGGAACGGGACGTCTGGAACGACCGCGTTTTCGTCTACGCCGGTTTTGAGCAAGTGAATGTACTCGACAATCGCCTGCGGGAGCTGCGATTCGTCGTACGGCTTGCCGATAAGGTAACCGAACATCGCCTCGCGCTGCGGGGTTTTGGGAGTCGGGTGAACCATCTTGACAACGTCCGCCATAGACGGATTGTTTCCAATGGAAGAATTGAAAATCTGCTGTTCCGTTCTGGCGTCAAACCAGTTGCGGATCAATCGGCGAACTGTGGAACCAAACGATTTGCGACCCGTAACGCCGGAACGCACCGCCATGACAAAATTGCGCAGCATCTTTCCGTTGTCGATAACAACCGGGAATACCTTGTCCAACAACGGCGATTTTCTCGACGCCAAAATTGCGCATAGTACCGCTGGCATATCTTTCATGAATCCCTTAACGCGAGCGTAAAGAGCGAGCTTGGCAAGAAATTCGTCGTCAACGACGCTGTCCGACGTCAGTTCCAAAATGGATTTGAGCTGGTCGACTTCGTTGGCGTAAAACGTCTGAGACAAACAGCCCGTTGCCGCCAGCTGAGCCAAGGCTTCTTTCGGGCTGAGTTTATACGCCAAGCCGCCGGCTTCGTTGAGAGTCATAGAGGCGTTCGGATCGACAAAGTTTGCAATTTCGTTCAAATTACGCATAGGATTACTCTTTCAAAAAGGTCAAAAAAAGTCTGGTAACAAGGATTTGAAGAAACGTTGGAGGTTCCATAGTTAAGTTTAATGTAGTTCCTTCAGCATTTACCAGACCTGTTTCAAAAAACATAACAAGGGTTTGAAGAAACATTTCCGAGTCCTTAGAAAAAGGAACTCGCGCTGGATTTGAACCAACAAGTCTCAAATTAATGAAACACCATGTAGTTCCTTCAGCATTTATGTTAATTGCAGAAAAACAACCGCAACAAGGAATTGAAGAAACAATTCCTGCTCTATCCAATTGAGCTACAGTGATTTTTGCAAATCGCCGACCGGACTTGAACCGGCAACAAGGACATTAGTAATGCATGTAGTTCCTTCAGCATTTGCGATTGTTGTAGATTATTATACGTAAATCGGTCGCCGATTGTTACCGGAAATTTTGAACTTTTTTCAAAATTAGTTCTTTTCTGATATAAGTGTTTAGGAACATTGGACTTAAAATTTTCAGACTACAGGATAGACATTACAGAAAAGAAATAGATAATGAAAGAGCGTGGCAATTTGTAGAATATGGTAAGCGATAATACCTCAAAGCGATCCAATATTAATTCCACTTGCATCTTGGACGTACTTTCCAACATCGAGAAATATCCTATTTTTACTATTTTTCACGTTTTATGGTTTCTACTCTGATAAAATTTGACGATTGAAACGATTTTTTCCTATTTTCCTCTTATGCTTATTGTATCAATTATCCGATAACAAGAGTAGATAATTCCCATTAGCGGAATTGTGTAATTGTACACAAATTGAGAATGTGGTCTAAACAACCATAACAACAAAAGAAAACGATATGAAAAGTTCCGTTCAATTGGCGTCAATCGCATTATCAGCCGCGGTTGGATTGTATGCAGCATTTATTATTGTGTGTCTGATGCCGCAGAAATCGGAATTTCCGGTTCCCAGCGAAATCGGAAGTGAAAACGCGGTAACTCTGGCGTCGTCAGATTCGCCGGCGGATCCGGACGTTCCAGACTTGTCAGCTGAACCGACAATCCCGACGCTTCCATCGTCAGAGGATCCGTCTGCGCCGGCATCTGTCCCGGAAACGCCTCCAATAAACGGAGATTTACCGGCAACGCCTGGTCCAATAGATCCGGAAGTTCCATCAACTCCCGAAACGCCAGCCGTTCCTGCAGTTCCATCAGCCCCCGAAACGCCAGCCGTTCCGGAAGTTCCAGCTGCTCCGGAAGTTCCGAGCGTTCCCAAACTGCCAACTCGTTCGGCTGTTCCGCCGACGCCTCCGACGCCGCCGACGGTTCCGGAAGCGCCAGTTGTAAATAACAACTCGTCTGAAGCTCAGATCAATCCGGCAGTTGGATCCAACAGCGCTGCTGCGGCGGAATCCGTTTCAAACACGAACGAATCGACCAATAAAAGCAAAGCCACGTTAATTAATGATAATCTGCCGGGTACGTTCGCCATGCCGGAAGCGCCCGCCATTCCAGACGACGATTCCGAATTGCCGGGAATAGCGTCAGAACCCGATGTTCTGTCCATGCCTGGCGGGAACGCGCCGGAAACGGAAATTGCCGCTTCCGCGCCCAAAAACGATCAAGTTATCCAGACGTCGGCAATTGAAACGGAAAAAGAACCGGAGTCTCCCAACGCTATGCGTCAGCCGAGCTTTGAGGCGTCTGAAGCCGCTGTTGTCAGCGATGCGCGAGCAGATCAGCTTGACCCGATGGCTCCGCTGCCCCCAGGACTGTTCAGCGACGTCAAAACGCCGCAGTCGAACGATTCCGAACAGGAGATTCATTTTGGCGAACGTTCGTTTGTACCGCGATACGTGCTGCAAAATCGACGCGCCAAGGAATTAAATTCGAGAACCGAGGTTGCCAGTTCGTCAGTGAAAGCTCCGCACAGCGGCGCAATTGGATTCAACGCCAATAACAGCCTCAAGAATCTGAAAAAGCCGGCGGAAAAAGCGAAAGCCCCGATTTTCGATACAACCTACGGGTACAGTTTCGATCCTCAAGGAACGGTTGACATTCGCAAGGCGTTCGAGATTATCAGTGAGAAGTTCAAGATCACGATTATGCTCTCGCCAAACGTCTCTGGAACGGTTAGCAAAAAAGCGAATTCCAGCTCCGAAGCCGAGTTCCTCGAAAAAGTTCTCGACGGGACGGAATACTTCGTCAAGTTCGGCGAAAAGATCGCCTATATCGGCAACCGAGTCGATATTGAAAAACTGACCGCCGACTTTGATTCCATAACCACTCAAAAATTTTCCATGAAAGAATCCGACCTTCAGATTCTGGAGTGGCTTATTGCGCCCCAGCTGACGGCAGACGGACGCGTCCTGTCCAAAAAAGCGGAAAACGGTCACGCTGTTATCGAAGTTGAAGATTACCGCGTCAACCTGTACGAAATAGGACGTCTGATTCAGCTGTACAATCAGTCTGGCGCAACCGCTAAAATGAGCGCTGTTTCGTTGGAGTACATTCCCACTGACGGCGCGCCGTTTGACTGGTCGAAAATTACCGCCGGCGGAGATTTCCCGTTCGCTCCAATTGAAGGCATTTCAGAAAGCCGAGCCGTCGTGCTGAACAAAAACGTCCCGCAGTTTTTGGAACAGCTGTCGAAGATGCAAAACGTCGTTCCGATAGCGGTTGCCGCTCAGCCGCTCGGTTCCGCAGACAAAGCGGCGGCAGCCAGCTTGTCGATTAAAGTAACGGAAATTCAGAACTTCCCCGCCGACTGGAACTCGCTCCCGCAAAACATCGGATTTGTTGCCAGAATGGAAGACGCCGGCATAAACCTCAACCTGGCTCTGCCCAGCAGCGATCCGCAACAGCCGGAAGGACTGATGTTTACAATGTCCGAAAGCGAGTTACTGGCAATGGTTGTTCCGATAACCGTCACGCCGCTGGAACCTGCCAAGGCGTTGGGATTCATTCCGAAAGTTTGGGAAAGCAAACCCTCTCCGATACAGAAATACGTCTTGCTCGTGTTTGCCGTCGAAAACAGCGCTGCCGCTCAGAAATCCACGTTGGATTCCAACGGCAGAAAATACTGGTCGGCGTACTTTAGCATGCAGTCCAAAAAGACAGACGCTCATTTCAGTTCCGATCAGAAAGCGTTCTACGCCAAGATTTCCAGGAGTTTCAGCCGACAGGCAAGAAATCCGTCGAACGTCCTTCTGCCGATTTCTTCGACAAAAGGAAATTCGCTGCCAACTCCGCCGTCAAATGGAGTTGCTAAATCCGATGAACATGGCGTCGTCCCGGTAGAAGCCAATCCGGCTGACGGGTCAATGCCCTCCGTTATTACCAACGTCGAAATTCCCAACATCGACATGGCGGCGGAACGCGCCAAAGCCAGAGCCGCTCAGGAAGAGCAAAAGGCTCGAGAAGAACAGCAAGCCATGATGGCGCAACAGCATCAAAATATGCAACAGCAAAATTATCAGGCGTCAAGACCTCATAATCATCGACACAGATAGTGTAACGCGATAAAAGCCCATTTAAAAAACGTTTATGATTGAAACAAAACGTTTAAGAATATATCCAGCAAATCGGAGTCAGATGGAAAGTATTATTTCCTCTGAAACAAACGCGGAGCTTAAAGCAGCGTATTCCGAGATGCTCAATGGCTGTTTGCAGAATCCCGATCAATGGGAATGGTACGCTCTCTGGATTATTGAATTGATCGACGGAACGCACATCGGCGATTTATGCTTTAAAGGTCTTGACTCAAACGGCATCGCAGAAATCGGGTACGGAGTTCTGGAAGAATATCAAGGTCAGGGTTACGCGACTGAAGCGGTTAAGGCGGCTTTGAGATGGGCGTTTCAAAACCCGATTGTTACAGCTATCGAAGCGGAAACCGAAGACGATAACGCCGCCTCAAAAAGAGTTCTTGAAAAATGCGGCTTTATCGCCAGCGGAATAATTGGGAAAGAGGGTCCGCGGTATGCGTTGAAACGGGGAATAGGGAATGGGGAGTAGAGTACTTAGTGCATAGTACTTAGTGCATAGGACGCAAGCGCTCCCCTCACTACGCACTATGCACTACACGCTATCCACTCGCAACTCGCAACTTCTTATTTCTTTTCCACCCGAATCAGGTTCGCGGACAGGGCCGGCAGAACAACCGTGATCGTATTGCCGTCAACGGTCGCGTCGTTGGGTTTCGGGGCGATTCTGTCCGCAGCGCCCAGATCGTTGCGTTTGGTCAGTTTCGCGCTGACGGGTTCGCCTTGAGCCAGTTCCGGGGTAACGACGGTTGCCGTCGCAGAACCAATCTTGAAATTCGCAATCGTCAGCTTGAGCGTAACGTCTTCCGCTTTGTTGTTGACCGCTTTGAAGACAACCGTTTTGCCCGTGTCGGAAGCGGTCGCAACGGCGTTGATAATCGGCATAGCGCCGGTCAGGTCAGGAGATTCAGACGTCCATTCAACGCGGTTGGGCAGGAAGTTGTCATGCCACAGCTTCATAACGACATAGTTCGGAGCGGGGAACCATCCAGCCTGATCAAAGTTGACAAAGGCGTTGTCCCATCCGGTTGCCGATTTGTGACGCAGGAACAGAGCCGGGGCGGCTATTTCCAGCGTATCGCTGACGTTTTCAAAGCAGTTGAGAATTCCGCCGGCGTGCAAGCCCGTGCGCCAGTCCGTCGACTGCGCGTTCCATTCAGAATCAAACATCCGAATGGCAGGATTGGGGCACTGAGCGATCATTTCGCGGCGGGACTCAAAGAACTTCTGGTTCTCGTACGGATTTCTCATGTATCCGTTGGGATTGTCGTAACGGTGCGTAGACAGGAAGTCAATGTACTTGCCCGCGCCGTTGAGAATGGCTCTGTCCCAATCATCGCGCGGTCCCGCCCACGATCCGCAGGCGATAATCTTGATGTTCGGGTCAACCGCCTTCATTCTCGGAACGACTTCTTTAATCATCTTGACGTACGTATCAGACGGCGTTGACTGCCAGTGGACTTCGTTGTCCAGTTCAAAGTACTTGATTCCGTAGGGTTCCGGATGCCCGTTTTTAGCGCGAACCGAGCCCCATTTTGAGGTCGCCGGACCGTTGCAGTATTCCACCCATTCGACAGCTTCTGTCATCCAGTCAACTTCATTCGCGCCTTCAACGCGGCTTGTCCACTGTTTCGTACCCAGGTCGACTACCATAATCGGTTCCGCGCCGACCATCCGGCACATCTGAACGAACTCGTCAATGCCAAACGAGTTGACGTCAATGTCGTTCCACATCTCCTTGGGATAGACGCGGCGGTCGTCCTGCGGACCGATGCCCGACTTCCATCGGTACATGGACGCATAGCAGCCGCCCGGCCAGCGGATTACCGCCGGTTTGAGGTCTTTAATCGCCTTGAGCAGGTCAGGACGAAAACCGCTGTAGTTTTCCGCCCATGACTTGGGCATGATCGACGCCTGATCAAAGTCAACGCTCTTTCCGTCTTCGGCTTTGAATTCAATTTTGAGCGTGGCGTTCGCACTGGATTCGTCAACCGTGAACTCGCCGGCGAATTTCGTCCACTGGTCAGCGTCGACGTCAAACTGTTTGCCCTGGAAACTGACTTCGCCTTTGCCTCTCGCCCAGAACGAGAACTGATAAACCTCGCCCTTTTCAAAGCTGAAGTTTTCCTGTTCCATAGAGCCTGCGCCGACAACGTGAACGTACTTATCGGAGTTGCGCGCATCGCCCTTAACCTGGTCGACGGCGCCCGTTACGTTCCAGAATCGAATTTTAGCGCTTCTGACGTTATTGGGAGCCTGTTTGTTTCCATCGTAAAGAACGGTTCCGTCAAGAGTTTTTACGATAATGTTTGAATATTGAGCGGACGTTTCCCACGTCGCCAAGCCGACGCAGCCATGCCCGACGCCATTATCAGATTCAGATTCCATGTACAGCTCGTCGTCCAGGTACAGCTTTGCGGTTTCGCCTTTGACGACCAGACGGACCTTATACGTCTTGCCCGTTTCAATTTTCTTAAACGGAGCGAACTTCGCTCTGGCGCCGCCGCGAGTGTCTTTAGCGCCGTCAATCGTGCCGAACTCCAAAGCGCTGCGTTCGTTTCTCCAGCCGCCAATATTGACCCAGAAATAGTTCTTGTCGGTAACGCGGTACATAATCATGAACCCTTCTTCGCCGCCGGTTTTTTTGGCGTCGCAGGTCAGCTCGTAATCCGTCCAATCCGACAAGGTCGGTTCCTGATTGGACGTGGGTAGCGCCGAAACAGGCTTGTTCGGAGACATAACCTCGTCCTTCTGCCCGTGCGGCTTCGCACCTGGAGAACCGAGAATTGCGCGCGGGTTGCCGATGCTCTCAAAGGCAATCGTCCCGTTGGCGTACTGCCA
>CACXSS010000016.1 GCA_902770245.1 uncultured Planctomycetota bacterium
CTTTTGCAGGTTCCGGGCGCGGCTGTAGTAGCCCAGGCCCTCCCAGAGCTTGAGCAGCCGGTCCTCCTCCACCGCCGCCAGGGCCTCCACCGTGGGCAGCGCCTCCATAAAGCGCCCTTCCGACGAAAGCGATATGGACGTTATGCCAGCGCACGCCGCGAGCGATGTGACCAGATTGGGCACAACGGACCGCAACGGAATCCTGTCCGGCCTAAGCCTTAGAGAGGCCCGCACGAGTTTCTGCATTGTCACGCTGCTTTTACCATCCGTCCGCATTGCAAAGACGTTCGGCATATTGCATTGCAATTCCACGGTGTCCTCCAAAATGAGTACCCGGTCCTCGTTGCGGAGCTTTGACAGGCTGTCCAATATCGCGTTCAAACAGCCGACGGGTGAATACCTGACCTCGGGCGGAAAGTATTTCCTCTGGCCGGGCAGCGGTCTGAAAAAGAAGACGGACAAGCCAGGCGAGGAGCCGGAAGAAGAGCACAAAGCCCAAAAGAATCAGTCTGTAACATCGACGCCGCTGTGGCTGGTCGCGGCGGAAATGGTCGAAACGTCCAAACGGTTTTTGCGCTGTGCGGCAAAAATCGATCCCTCGTGGATTGAACCGATGGCGGCTCATCTGGTTAAACGTTCTTACGTAGATCCGTACTGGTCGAAGGCGTCCGGGTCGGCGGTCGCACTGGAAAACGTTTCGCTGTTTGGTCTGCCGATTGTCGTAAAAAGAAAAGTCCGATACGGGAAAATCAATCCGGTCGAATCGCGTCAGCTTTTGATTCAGCGTGGGCTGGTCGAAGGCGACATCGACTGCAAGCTCAATTTCTATACCCGCAACCGGGAGCTTCAAGCTGAAATGGAACGGCTTCAGGCGAAAATGCGCCGTCCGGATTTCCTCCTTGGGGAATGGAAGCGGTACGAGTTCTACGACGAGCGCATTCCCGCCGACGTCTACGATTTAACGACGCTCAAGCAGTGGTGTTCCAACCCGAAAAACAACGCCTCGCTTGTTATGACGACGGAGTATTTCACCGCTCAGGAACTCCCGTCGGGCGACCTGTCGAAACTCTTTCCCGATACGTTTCAGGGAACGAAGCTCAACATTCCGCTGGAATACGCATTTCATCCCGGCGAGGCAGACGACGGGATTTCCGTTCAGGTTCCGGTTCAGGCGGCTCATCAGTTGTTACAAAACGAGCTGGACTGGGGCGTGCCGGGATTGCTGGAACAGAGAATCGCTGCGCTGATTAAGTCTCTGCCGAAAAGCTATCGCCGAGCGCTGGTTCCCGCTCCGGACACCGCTGCGTGGGTAGCTAAGCAGCTTTCTTTCGGTCAGGGGAACTTTCTGGAAGAAGTCGCACGGCGGCTTAGTCAGCGCGGGGGTCAGGGGATAACGCCTGCCCTGTTTGACTTGTCGGGCATGGACGACGGTCTGAAAATCAACGTTCAGGCGGTAGACGCCAACGGCGCGGTAGTCGCTCAAAATCGCGACCTGGACGCTCTGATAGCCGAACTGGGCGACAAGACCGGTCAGCAGCTGGAATCGTATTCCGACGTCGCCTGGACTCAGGACGGGCTGACAGGCTGGACGTTCGGCGAACTGCCGGAAAATGTTACAGTTCGTTCCGGCTCTGCAACGATTTACGCCTTTCCCGCTTTAATCGACGCCGGCGACAGCGTCCAAATCAGGCTGGCGCAATCTCTCGAATCCGCCCGAGAACAAACGTTTCAGGGCGTTGTTCGTCTGGTTCAGATTGCCTGCCAACGCGATTTGAACATTCAGGCGCGCCATCTGCCGGGAATCGAAAAAATGCGCCTTTACGCCGCAACGTGGACGAAAAATCAGACGCTGGAAGCGGCAATCGCAGACTTTATGACCCGGCTGGCGCTGGGAGAAAAGCTCACGTTCAAAACGCTCCCGAGCAATGAGGAGCAGTTTAACGCCTTGGTCAAACAGACGCGCGACAATATCGGATACGCTGTTCAGGACGCCGCGGCGATTCTGCCCTCGCTGTGGGAATCGTACCATGCCGCCTTGCTGAAGATTGATTCCATTCCAGACGGCTCTCGATTCGAGTACGCCAAACAGGACGCTCTGACGCAGTTAAACGCTCTGTTTGAACCCGGGTTCCTCGTTACCGTTCCGGTTAAACAGCTGCAGTATTACCCGCGATTCCTCAAGGCGATTGTCATGCGTTTTGACAGCCTCAACGCCGGGGCGATGTCTCGGGACATGGCGGCGACCGAAACGGTTCAGCGGTACTGGGACGTCTACTGTAAAAAACGCGAGTCGCTCCGCTTCGCCGGTCAGGAGTCCTCCGACCTCGTCCAGTTCCGCTGGATGATTGAAGAACTCCGCGTTTCCCTCTTCGCCCAAAAACTCGGTACGAGCGTTCCCGTGAGCGAAAAGCGTCTGGATAAACTTCTTGCCAGTATTGAGTAAGAAAAGCTATTCGCATGAACAGGGTTTTGGGTATTAATGCCTTTTAATAAGACCCTTCGGGTTCTATTAGATCCCTTATTAAGACCCTTATTAAGACCTTTCGGGTTCTATTAGACCCCATTGGGTTCAAATAAGCCCCTATTTGGATAATTTATTTGGATAATTCTTCGTTATTGGGATCTTTTAATTGGAACTTTTGCCTAGTATTGGGATCTTTTATTAGATCTTTTGCCCGATATTGGACGGGTATTTAAATGTATCTCCTTATTACTATTATATTTAGACGATTATTAGATCATTTGCCCGTATTGGGATCTTTTATTGGATCATTTAATGGTATTTGGATAATTTATTTAGATAAATCTTCGGCATTTGGATAATTTATTTGGAACATTTGCTGCTATTTAGATAATTTATTTGGATAATTCCTCGGTATTGGGATGATTTATTAAAGACATATCCCTTTATTATAATTATACTTATACGATAAACTGGATTGTCTATTTGGATAATTGATATAGAACATTTGACCGTTATTTGGATAATTTATTTGGATAATTGCCCTGTATTGGGATAATTATTGGGATAATTGTCCAATATAGATTTAGAAGAAAATCATTTGGATTTTAAAAACCATCTTGCAGACTTACCCCTTCCAACTGAATGAGCTAATCCTTCTTGTTTTATATCGTTTAATAATCCTTTAATTTGTCCTGATGTTAAAGCAGGTAAAACTTGTAAAAACTCGTTGAAACTCGCTCCTGTCTCGTTTTGGAGTTTAATATGTTTTAATAAAAGGGCTTTGTTTGTTTCTCGTTCCAATCCCTGTCGGCGGGTGTAAGCTCCCGCTCGACCGGAAGCGGTATAGTATTTCCGAGCAAGCATATATTGTCCCTGGTTATTAAATTCTATTAAACCAACCTCTAATAAAGATTCTATGCTGGATCTAAAAGTCGAAGGGAGTTCTTCATTTTGAGCCAAGAGGCTGAGCGCTAAAAAGTCCTGAGTCGAAAAATGATTCAAAGTTTCTGAATTCACTTTGTTAATTAGACGAAGCAATTTTTCGTTGAGGACAATGCCGTGCAGCGTAATGCAAACCTCATTTTCGTCTGTTCCCGTAAAATCGGGAAGGGCTTTTGCCTCTTTAACGCAGGTTTCGTATATCAAATTCATGCCCTGTCCGGAACGTTCTACCAATCCGCATTTTGCCAGCAGTTCTGCAATACGACGATTGCGCGGCGACTGTTTGTCCAGAATGTTTTCGGTGGTAATACCGTGTGGAAAGCCGCCAGGGCTGCTAATAATCAGCCGATTTTGATACTGTTTTACAAATATGCTGCTGCAAAGTTGATAATTTCGATGGCATACCGCATTTAACAACGCTTCACGAACAGCCCGTTCGTTGAACGTATTAATATCAAAGACGAATAATCCATCTTGATAATGCTGCTTATTGTTTCTTAAATTTATTAATTCCCAAATTCTATCGTAGATATTGAAAAAAGCGTCACGGAATTCTTCTCTCTGTTGAGCTGGACCAGAAGCTTCAGAAGATCGGTATTCAAATACGATTTCTGATTGTCCCAAAAACTTCGACAGGGACGGCTTTTTGCCGAAAAGTATCAGGGCGGCATAAGTAACCCCTTCGTCTGTAATCGCTTCGCAGTCTTTAAGCGCTTGTTCGACAGAAAGAGAACTGAGTCTGTCAGAGCCGGACTTTTTAATCCATTTTTTTCGGAAACGTTCAAATGCTTTAAAATCCAGGTCATCAATCGTTGCGCGAGGGCAGACGTCAGCAGAAAAATCGTGTCCTGATTCAGAATAAATGCTTCTCAAAACATCCGCTGGCATTGGGACAAGGCTTTCTCCGTGCCGCCACCAAGAAATCCCCTTGAATTGAATTGGCAGCCCGATAGGTCGTGAAGCGATGGTAAAAACCAGAACGCGAAGTCCGTTTGAATTGACAAGTTCAAAACTGACGTTGACGCCCAAATGGTTTAACAGGGATTGGCGAGTTTTTTCAGGCTGTTCAAACGCCTGACTCCCAACAACCTGTCGCGGTCGTTCGTCAGTAATTCCAAATACAATTCGCCCTCCTCCCCGATTTGCCAACGCGCAGGCATACTGAGCCAGCTTATCGAATTCAAACGTAGTCTTTGCCTGTTTGAATTCGGTATGTTCGTCTTCGTTAAGATTCAAAAGTTCGGGGATATTCATGACTTATTCTGAATTTCGTCTATGGGCGTTTTCTCATATTCAATTAACGAAATTATATTCAATGTAATTTCTTTGTCAAGTAAGAAATGATACGCCCCCCTAAAACTTATATTTCAGCGTCGCCATGCCGGAATGGAACGTTGTCGAGCCGTTGAGCATGAGGTTGTAGTTCGCCATCAGGGAGAACTGCCCCAGGCAGAGAGTAACGCCGGCGCCTCCGTTGAACCAGTCGCGCCCGTTGCCCAGTCCGTAGACGGTCATCATATCTCCGGTTTCTACAATAACAGCGTGAATAGCTGGGTCGCCGTCGCCAAACTCTCGAATGTACGAGCCGTGCAGGGTCAGCTTGAACGTCCCGAGGTTCATGATTCCCCGAAGTCCTACTATGCCCCGGAGCGAATGGAGCGACAGTTTTTCGTAATCGAAACAGTGCGAGCTGGTCCCGGTTTCGGAGAACGCGTCCTGAGAAATGGATTCGTACTGTAGCGCCAGGTGCGGGTTGACGTTGAAAAGCCAAATCGGCAGCGACCAGCCGCGTTCAAAGTAAATGCCCCATTGACTGCCGCCGTAGGACGCCTGAGCGTTGCCGGAACTCAGCGCCCGGGTGGACTCGTATGAGCTGTATCCGTAGTTCCCCGTCAGCCCCCAGTATCCGGAGAACAACAAGGCGTTCCATTTCATATACAAGCCAAAAAGGTGATCCTTTCCTTTGATGTGCGTCGAGCCAGCCAGAAGCGAGTTTGTATCCAGCCCGGAATTGCCAAATGCGTAGTATCCGCCCAGACGAAAGACCTGAACCGGCAGATCAAGCCCGACGATAAACCCGTTGCTGTCGTTGTCAAACCCGGTTCTTCCCAAGGTTGCGCTGGTCGTAGACTTCCCGCCGTAATAGCCGCCCCAGGGCGCGACTCTGTTATTGGCGAGAATACCCCTGTCTTCGCCCAAAAAGCGGACGTTGGAATAGGCGTTGTCGTAGACGTAGCCTGCGTGATAAATCCCGTTGACCTGCATGACCTGCGCCATGACGATCTGGTTGATGCTGGTTACCCGCTGCAGCGGAGCGGTAATCGCGTCTGCGTAGGCGGCTCCGGCTAACTGATCGGCAGCTGCGTTGAGCTGGTCGTAATTCTGCGCCTGGAAGAATATATTGTTGACGTCGCGGCGGGCTTCGTCGCTTAAAATCGCATCGTTGAGCGTATGAACCGTTTCTCCCGCGCCTGCCCAGACTGCGTCCATATCCTTAACAATAACGGACTTCAAGTACCATTTGTTGGCGTCGATTCCCGCGCCCTGATACGTTTCGAGCGTATAGAACAGGCTGTCAAAGGAATCGGAATCGACTTTCATCGCGTTGGACGTTTCAGAAACCAGAACGGGGCTGGTTGTATCGAACGTGTATTTCCCTTCCTTCCATTCGTCCATTGTAACGCCCAGCTGAGCCGTTGACGTTACCACGATTGACGGCATGACAATCGCGCCCAGACGCTGATTCTCTCCGCCGATCGGGTCAATGTTGAACAGGATCGACCCGCCCGTAGCCTTGAACGCGCTGTTGACGTTGGCGCTGGTCAGCAAGGCGTTTTGAGAGACGACGAGAATGCCGCCGGACATTGTAACAGTTCCTTTTCCGGAATTGGTTCTATAGTCGAACGTTCGGGATGCCGCGTCAATCGACAACGTTTCCAGATCGGACTGCGTCAGACCGCCGACCAGAACGGGCGCGTCCAGACGAAGCATGCCGTCTGTGATACTGATAGCGCCGGACCCGCCAGCGCCTTCAGTCGCGCCGTATCCGCCTGCGCCGCCGACCATAACAGGACCTGCAAAAGTCGTAATGCCGCCGTTGATATTCACAACCGCGTCGCCGCCAGCCCCGCCTTTTCCGTTTGGAACGACGTCGTCATAATCGTCTGTAACAGAGCCGCCAAACCCGCCAAAGACCGTATTGCCGTTTAGAATCGCGCTTCCGTTTGTAACGGTAAATGTAACTTTTCCGCCGGCTCCGCCGGTTAAACTTTGAGCTGCCGCAGCCCCGGTTTCCGAAACGACGACGTTTCCTCCATCGCCGCCAAAGACGGCGTTTTGAAATCGATTGACTCCGTTTTGATGTTTGATAACCGTTTCTCCGCCTGCAGCGCCGCTTCGGGATGTAAGCGAGTCGTTGATTACCGTTCCAGCAGACCCGCCAAAATGAACGTCGGTAAAACTGTTGTCCCCGTTGTCAAATGTAACAGTCGCTTTTCCGCCTTCTCCTGCCGGGGCTTTTGCTGAGAACGAATCCCCGCCGGAACCGCCGATTTGAACGTTGTTGAAAATCGCTTTTCCGCCGTTAAATCGGACGATGGCTTCTCCGCCCGCACCGGCGTCAGACTGGTTTTCCTCGCCAGCCGGCGCGCCGGAACCGCCTACGGTTGTGAAGTTGGCTGTTACATTTCCGCCTGAAACGAGCAACGAGGTTTTTCCGCCTGCGCCGCTGGCGGCGTATCTGGACAGCCCGCCCGCGCCGCCGATAACGATTCGGTTGGATTCCGTTCCGAAAAAGTTCGCATTCGCGCCGGTAAGATAAACCGCCGTTTCTCCGCCTTTTCCAGCCGCCGCGCCTGTACCGATAGTCGCGCCGCCCGTACCGCCGATTTGCGTTCCCGACGCAATGTTAAGCGTTCCGCCTGAGGCGGAAATGTATCCCAAACCGCCCATTCCGCCGGTTCCGTAAACGGACTCTCCACCCGATCCGCCTAAATAGGACGCCTGATTAAAATTCAGTTCACCGCCGGAAAGATAGATGACAGCATCGCCGCCCATCCCGCCGGTTCCGTACTCGGAAAAGCCGCCGGTTCCGCCTAAATGAGCTGCAGCGTTAAAGGTGAATACGCCGCCGGAGACGTCGATTCCGCCGTTTCCGCCCGCGCCGCCGGATCCGTGTTCCGCATAGACGTTGTTAGCGGTGTTGAGACCTGCGTTTCCGCCTTGTCCGCCCTCGCCGCCAAAGTAGGTTACTTTATTGAACGTAACGTCGCCGTCTGTCATAGTCCAGGCGGCAATTCCGCCTTCTCCGCCCGCGCCGCCTTTTGTGGCGTAGTATTTATCCGACGAGACAGAACCTTCTCCGCCTGTTCCGCCGCGACCGCCGAAATACGTTACGCCGTTAAACGTTGCAGACCCTTTATTAAAGGTGAACTTTGACTTTCCGCCCGCGCCGCCCGTTCCGCCGTTGAGAGCGTCTTTGCCCGCAACGCCGGCAGTTCCGTTTCCGCCGGACTGAAAGAACAAGTCCGCGCCGGTTGTCATGGTTTTGCCGGACAGAAAAGTCCACTCGTCGTCCGCGCCTGACCCGCCGTTGAGACCAGCGTCCAGATAAACGACGCCGTTTCCGCCAAACTGCAGCTGAGCGTTTGTCCCAGTCGCCTGCAGAGATATTTCTCCTAACTCCATCCGCTGAACAATCGCGCCGGACGCAGACGTTTTATATATAGTGAAGTTTCGACCTTTACTGCCGAAAGTCGCTTCGCAGTTGCTCATCACGGTGATTTTCAGACTGTTTTCGGTCGTCTGATACAGGAAATTCGTGATATTGTCGTAGGTAACGTCCCCCAGCGCGCTGTCGGGGTTATAGTCCCAACTGTATTCGACGGCGTAAGCCGAAAACGACGCTGTAATTACGGCGGCAACAAGCAGTAAACGTATTGTTCGGAGCATATTATATCCCTCTTTACAGGACTTAGAGTTATAGTAAATCGTCTAAGAGTAGCGATTTTTTAAAAGAGTGTCAAGAGAGAATAGGCGGCGAGGCGCAGCCTTGTCCAATGTCCCGCAGTTTCCCACATTCGCAGCCAACCCCCTTTTCGGGTCGCGGACGAAGTCCGCCGAAGAATTTTTAAGCCGCAAAGAACACATCGACTCAAAGAATCAATCGACGCGAATAAATTGTTTCCGGAGCTTGCATAACAAACAATCAAAGGGAACGAGAATCGAAACGCCTGCGTCCTCGTCAAGACAAATTTTTTACAGCTTTTTGTTCTCGTTCCTGTTTAGCCCTTGCAAAGAAAACGCGTTTGACTATAATTAGTAATATGAATACCAATGGCTTTGTATTACACATGATTATATTTGAAGGATCAATGGCTCTGGCAGGCGCATTGTTGGCATTGGTTTTCGGTCTGGATTTGTCGAAAGCGTTTCAAATTTCAGACGCGACAGACCTTTTTAACCAGCTTGCTCTGGGCGTTGGAATTGCAGCGGCGATGGGAATCGTATTCACGTTTTTGGATTATATTCCGTGGTCTCAACTGAAAAAGGTTTCCGAAAAGACAAAAGAGATTGTCAACGAGGCATTCAAAAATATATCGCGTTTTAATCGATTTCTCGCCTGCCTGCTGGCGGGAGTCGGTGAAGAAGTATTATTTCGAGGGTTTATTTTTATAGCCATTTTCGAATTCTGGCCCTGGGGGCTGGAATTAAATATGAATATTTTTGCGGCAATCATTGTTTCCTCTGTTCTGTTTGGACTGGGACACAGCATTACGCTGATGTACTTTATTCTTACAGCGCTATTGGGAACGGCGTTTTGTCTGGTTTTCCTCTGGACGGGATCGCTCATTGCTCCGATTGTCGCTCATACGCTATACGACTTTTATGCGATGGAAACCGCATTGAAGGAAAACAACGCTTAGATTATCGTATTAACCACAGCATATTCAACTCACAACCCATATTACAATCATGCTTTCGTTTATATTCGGCTTCGGATTGGCGCGCCCGATTTTTTTAGCGGCGGTTTTGGCGCTGATTCCCATTTTGATTTGGCAGTGGCGATCCCTGACGCATTTTCCAGCATACATGCAGATTGTTTTGCTATGTCTTCGAGTTGGCGTTGTTTTAACGATCGTTTTTGCTCTGGCTGGTCCTCAGCGAATTGAACAGAACTTTCAGAAGTTCGTTCTGTTTGCTCTTGACCAGTCCGGGAGCGTTCCCAACGGCGGATACGACGCCCATAAAGCAGTTCTGGAAGAAGCTCTGAAAAACAAAGGCGACAACCAGTACGCGGTTTTGTCATTTGCGGGCAAGCCGGGAGCGGTTTCCACTCAGCCGCTCAAGCAGGGAACGGAAAACAATTCCCCGCTGGAACTGTTAGACGTCAGTCATACTGACTATTCCAAGGCGACGGTTTTGGCGGAAGCGATTGTTCCGGAAGATTCCGTGGGAGAAGTTGTGATTGTTTCCGATTTTCAATCGGCTGACGACGCGCCGGAGATTCACAAACAGGTCAACAAATTCGGCATTTCCGCTCATCGAATTGACATTTCCAACAAGTCCATGCAGCCGGAAATCTGTATCGAAACGGTTTCCGCCCCGCAGCGCGCCAGAGTCGGTCAGCCGATTTCGATTGAGGTTCTGGTTAAATCCAATTTCAATCAAAAAGCCGTCGTTGCTCTGACGATTCAAAAAAACGAGGATGCAAAACCGGACAACGCAGCGTTACAATTTGCTCCGCAATCGATTGAATTTACCCGTCCGGGATTGCAAAGCGTTCTGTTTGAATTCACGCCGGCTGAAGCGCAGACGTACGTCTTTCAAGCCCAGCTGACCGGATCAGAAGGTTCTGAGCTGTCAGACACACTCACGGCAAACAATCAATACTATACAGCCACGTCGGTTTTACCTCAAGGGAAAGTCTTGCTGGTTGAAAACAAAAAGAATCTGGCGGCTCCGCTGTCCAAGGCTCTGGCGGGCGAATTCCTGACTGTAACGCCCTGCTCTGCTAACGAATTTCCCCAAAAGCTCGACGAATTCGAGGCGGTTATTCTGTCCAACATCCCGGCAACGGAACTTTCAGAAGAAAACCAGAACCAGCTGGAATCGTACGTCAATAACGGCGGAGGGCTTATCGCCCTGGGCGGAGATCAGTCGTTTACCGCTGGCGGCTGGCACGGAACAAAGCTGGAAGAACTCATGCCGGTTGAGTGCATTCCCCAGGAAAAACAGCCGCGGCAATCGCTGGCTTTGGTTCTGGTTTTAGACCGTTCAGCTTCCATGAACGAGGGATCTGCTATTGAACTTGCCAAAGAAGCGGCGCGCCGGGCGCTGGACGTTCTCGCTCCAACAGACGAGCTGGGAATTCTAACCTACGAAGACAACTACGAATGGAATGTCCCGATAACTCAAGTTACAGACAAAGACGCTATTCTGGAAAAGATCGACGCGATTAAAGCCGAAGGGCGAACCAACCTGTACCCCGCTCTCAATCGAGCCTGTCAGGCGTTGGACGAATCCTTTTCCGATTTGAAGCATATTATCGTTTTGACGGACGGCGTTTCTCAGCCGGGCGACTTCGACGCGCTTGCAAAACAGATTGCCTCAAAGGGAATTACCATGTCGTCCGTTGCCGTTGGAGAAGAAGCGGATCCTCAGATTCTTGCCGACCTGGCAAAGCACGGCAAAGGGACTTCGTACATCTGCAAAAATCCGGAAGAGCTTCCGGCTATTTTTGCTGTAGAAACGACAGCCGCCGCAAAAATCGGAATTATCGAACGAACGACAAAACTTCAAACCGCCAGTTCCCTCTCGACGCTGGGCAAGTTTGACGCTGGCAAGTCGCCATCTCTGCTGGGATATGTTCAAACTCAGGCAAAGTCAGACGCTACAGTCGTCTATTCCGCCCCGGAACTCAACGGAGTTTCAGACCCGATTCTTTCCTGGAGACGATATAACAAGTCCAAAGGAACCGTTGTCGCGTTTACGTCTGACGTCGAAAGCCGATGGAGCCGCGCCTGGCTGCGATGGGACGGCTTCGGTCCGTTCTGGTCAAGACTGGTCAACTTCGTTCGACGTCCAGATTCTGCAGAACAGTATTCAATTTTAACCGACAATAAAACAATTACAGTCAAAGGCGCTGCCGTGCAGGCTGACCTTCAGTGTACGCTGACGGATTCCACTGGAAAGACTTTCCAGATGAATCAAATTGCTCCGGGAGTGTTCAAACAGGAAACGCTTCCCGCTTTGGGCGAAAGCCGAATTGACATGATTCAAAACGGCAAAGTCGTCTGGACAGGCAAGGCGGGAATCGTTCAAAACTATACAGACGAATTTCGTCCTGACCGTTCCGTTTCGCTGGCAGAAGCGTTTCTTCCGCCGGTAATCGAAGCCAGCCGCATATTTGATAAGTCGGAAACGTCCGTTCCTAAAACGTACCGCTATTGGCAATATCTGCTTTGGCTGGGCGTTTTAATGACAGCTGCAGAAGTTTTTCTCAGAAGAACGGGAATTGCGTAAAATCGCTATTGTACCAATATAGAGAATACGTTATATTGAATGTCGCCTAAACAAAAGACGTTTGACAATTGACGAAATACAGCAGGTTTGAAACGCAAGAGGCGGTTACGTGAAAAAAAAGAGTTTGACTGTTGGCAATGCGGCGCGCAGATCGCAAAATAATTGGCGTTCTGCTCAAAACGTTCAACCGTCAAACCCGTTGACGCGTTTACATGGATTGTATAATTCATCTAAACGAATTAACTTTTCAAAACCGGAAAAAAGGGCTGAGTTAAAAATTAAATACGAAGTCGAACCTGAAACGCCTCCGTCAGACGTTATTCCGATAACGCCGCCGCAAAAGCCTGCATCGAAATCATTTACCCTTCGGGTGGAATCGTCCGGCGCGCCAAACCCTAAAGAAAAAGACGTCGATTTGAAAGACTTGGCAACGGAACTGGCTCGGCTGGAAGCCGTCCTGTTTCTGGCTAAAGAACCTTGGGGCTTGCGTCGTCTGGCTCAGTACGCTCATGTTGAAAGCGGCTCCAGAGTTAAAGTTTTAATTGAACAACTCAACAGCCAGTACCGTGCGCGGCGATACGCGTTCCGAATCATTCCCGTTGCGGGAGGGTATTCGCTCATGACGCGTCCGCAGTTCAGTCCTTGGCTAAGACGGCTTCACCGAGGTCGCGAAACGCAGCTCAAGCTAACGCCTTCAGCGCTGGAAACACTGATGATAGTTGCCGACAAACAGCCTGTTTTACGCGTTGAAATCGAATCGGTGCGCGGGGTTCAATGCGGTGAAACGCTTCGAAATTTAATGGATCGCGGCTATATCCGCATTGTCGGTCGGTCAGACGACCTGGGACGTCCGTTTTTATACGGAACCACCAAACTGTTTCTCTCTGACTTTGGCTTAAACAGCCTTAATGACATTTCAATCGAAAAAAATACAGAAAATTTGGTTAAACCGGAAAATTCCGTTAAAGACGAATACTCATACGGGGCGATAAAATCCGGGAAGAGCCAGCCTGATGACGCTTCAAAAAGCAATTCATCGCAAGACAATTCATTTAACGCCAGTCCAGAAACTCCGGCGGTCGGGGCGACTGACGTTACGGTTGATTCCGACGATTCCACTTCAGAATCGTCTAACACAAAGGAGATTTCCATGCTTCACACAATTACTGATCCATCCGCTATCGAAATGGGAGACAACAACCTGTTTGATTCGTTCCAGCTGGGAGACAACGTTTCTGCCGCAGTTGTATCCGATTACAACGACGATGAAGAAAACGAAGATTGGGAAGACGATGACGACGATGACGACTGGGACGATGAAGATGAAGACGATGACGACGATTGGGACGATGAAGACGACGAAGACTACGACGATGACGAGGACGAGGACTACGACGATGACGACGATGACGACTGGGAAGAAGTAGAGGACGACGAAGACGAAGATGAAGACGACGATGAGGATTGGGACGACGACGATTGGGATGACGAAGAAGAAGACGAAGACGATTGGGATGACGAAGACGATGACTACGATGACGAAGAAGACGAAGATAACTGAGTCCTGTCAATCCAACGTTATTTATTAAACAACATTATTTCGCCTATACGCTTTCTTTTCGGTAAGCGCGTCCAAGTCTTTTGTGTAAATATATTTAAAGATGAAAAACGCGTTGACAGCCGCCTGTCAACGCGTTTTTACAGATTTGCAGTCTATTGAACAAGGGAAGAAATAACAAGACGCAGATTTCTTCCCTGTCAAATGAGAATGAAAAATCAGGACGACGCCTGACGTCGATGACGTTCGTGAAGCCAGCGTTCTTTCAGTATTTCGTACTTGCCCGTATGGTCTTGTAATCCATGAAGGACGTCTTTCTTTGTTGTTGAAATTGAACCTTTCTCTTTCTCGGAAGCGTCTTTATTTTCCCATTTCAGGTACAGAGTAATGTTCCCAACATTCCCAACAATTCTTTGCCAGAGATTTTGCGACATCTCGCAGTCTCTAATGTGACAAAGCACATAAACGTCCACCTTTTTATGGAAGATGCCGGATTCCTTAACCAGAGACGCATTGTTAAGGATGTAGGTTGTACAACAGATTTTGTCGATAAACGTCCAAATCAACCAGAACCAGTATAAAACTGGAATTATCAAAACGAAGGAATAGCGCAGATAAGCGTTTCCCCACGGAATAAAATGACCTGCCAAAACCAATACAACCGTTATGGCAACGCCCCAAAAAAATTCGTCAATCAAGTCGCGCCAGCAGTATCGCCAAATCTGGACTGACGTGTCCGATTTGGATTCCTTTTCAACCTTAACGTTTGAGCAGTCCAGCGCATAAGCCTGATAACGAATCAGATCGTTAAAACGATTTCGAATGTTGCCGATATCGTTAATGTGCAGAACAGGCGAGGTAACATCGTCTGAAAAAAGCGTAATTTTACCGGTTCCAAAAAGCCTTTGCAGAAAATTCTGACGCAATTTCATTCCCCACAGCGCTTCGAGCAGGGTTGAATTGGTTGTCATATTGAAAACGCCTTTAATCAACCGAATATCTTTTGCACGCAGTTCGTATCTTTTGATAAACCTGCAATACGCAAAAGAAATGAAACACAAGAAAAAGTACAAGGCGGGAATCGCTCCGGCTGTAATCCAGAAAACGTCTTTCCACTTGTTCAGCGCTTCATTGTTTACATAATGAAACAAAGCCCAAACGCATCCAGCAAAAACCGCAGCCATCAATATGGCGTTAAACAGTTTTGACAATAAAACCAACCCGGTGCAACGCCAATTTTGAATTGGATATAGTTTTTCCTCGTTGACTGTTGGCGGAACATTTGCCTGCTGACCAGAATTTGCCTGACCAGGAGTGCGACCGCAATCAGGACAAGAACCGTCTGGATTAGGCTCTTTTGTTGAATTACAATAATTACACGGCATAGTTTACCCCTTTTTTGGAGTTTTAGAAGGTTTTGAAACGTTCTTTTTTTCGTTGCCTTCTGTAGAATTGGGAATAACTTCTTCTCGAACAACGTTTAAATTGTCGGGAGCTTCAACGCCAATACGAACGGATCCCTGCGCTACGCGGACAACCGTAATGGCTATATTATCCCCTATTAAAATGCGTTCGCCGACTTTTCGGGATAATACTAACATGGCGTCAACCTACAAATAAACACGAGACGGTTGTCTCTATAATAATTAAAACGTAATTCTTAAACAATTATAACAGCCGATTTGCAATTATTCAATCGGTCAACATAAAAAAACTGAAAAATTCTTATAAACAACAAACAAAGGAGATATTTTAACGCTATACGTTGTCAAAATCTCCAGATTGTTCGTCTTGAGTAACCTCATCAATCGTTGTACCGTCGTCGGAAATGGCGTCCTCTTCGACGTAATCAGCGCAATTATCCGGATCGGATTTCAAGCCGCCAAAAACAACCGTGTCGAGAGTGCGTTGAGTAGATTCCGTTTCCGATTCGTCTGAAGTGGCAAACGTGAATTCCTCATCCTCCGACTGTTCCATAGGAAACGCTTCCAACATTTTTTGATGAAATGACTTGGAATTATCCTCTGACTGCTCGGTTGGAGCAATTTCCTTGTCAATTTCATTGGTTCTATCAAATTCTTCCCGCTTGCGGAAATGCACTTTAATCGGCGTTTCGCCAAAAGGCAGATAGTCGCGCAAAATACTAAGCAAGTATCGTCGGTACGGCTCGTCAATCAAAGCAGGATTATTGCAAAACAGGGCAATCGTCGGCGGCTGAGTTGCAACCTGAGTGGCGTAATAAATTTTTGGACGCCTGTTTTGACGAACCGGCGGCGGATTGTGTTCTATCGCAGCCCGAACCAGTTTATTGAGAGTCGAGGTTGAAATACGCTGCTGGCTCTGCTTAAAGAGCATTTTTGCGTGCTGCAAAAGAGGCTTGATGTTTTTGCCCGTCTGACCGGTAATAAATGCAATCGGCACGTAAGGCATCGTCCGGAACGTGCTGCGAAGATATCGAACCCAGCGTTCAAACGGAACGCCCTGCGGAACCAAATCCCATTTATTGACAACAAAAATACAAGGCTTGCATTCTCGAACAATATAATCTGTAAGCTGTTTTTCGACTTTGCTGATACGCTGCATACAGTCAAAAAACAGAAGAACGACGTCCGCCCGGCGAATTGAGCGTTCCGCTCGGTGCGTGCCGTAAAAATCAATGTTGGTTGTTACGCTCTTTTTACGGCGAAAGCCCGGCGTGTCGATAGCAACAAACGTTTTACCGTCCAGTTCAAAGGTTACGTCAACGCTGTCTCTGGTTGTGCCCGGTACAGACGAAACAATCATGCGAGGCTCTTGCGCCAGCGTGTTGATAAATGTGCTTTTGCCCACGTTTCGACGACCAACAATGGCGATTTTCATCGCGTCGTCCTGAACGGGGCTTTCTTTCATGTCGCTGGGCGGCAGCTTTTCGTAAATTGCCGCTATCAACCCGTCTTTGCCATGGTTATGCAAAACGCTGACAGGAATAATCTTTCTTCCGAATTTATAAAACTCGTCTGCGCCAGCAAGAAGGTGGGAATGATCAATTTTATTGACCACCGTCAAAACCGGAATGTCTAAAGGACGAAGCTTTCGAGAAACCAGCTCATCCAACGGTGTAATGCCGTCTTTGACGTCAACAACAAACAAAACTATATTAGCAGACTCGATAGCAATCGCTATCTGCTTTTCAATGTCGTCCGTAAGATTGTCTTCATCTTTGACGCCCATTCCGCCTGTATCAATCAATTCGATATAACGGTCTTTGATCGGCGTTAAATGGGTAACTCGGTCGCGGGTAACGCCCGCTGTGGGGTCGACAATAGCAATGCGTCTTCCTGCCAGCCAGTTAAACAGGCTGGATTTTCCGACGTTTGGCCGACCAACGATAGCAATTTTCGGAGCTCCCATAATATAACTTGTAAATAGTAATTGGTAATCAACAATTAGCGCGATGCGCTCCTCCCGCCTCGCTGCTTTCATTTTTTCCATATATATTATATACTTTTTTTTGAGAAATTCCAGTAGGGAGTAGAAAAATGTTAGAAAATGAATTAAAAAAGATTCTTAAAGGCTTGAAAACGCCTTGAATTACTACTCAAAACGCAAAGATCAATCAAACTTATCGATGGCTCTTATGAGGGTCGGCGTCAAGTGGAATTGCGTCTCCAGGAAGCCAATTTAATTTAGATCGCGAAGATTGAACTTCAGCTGCTGGAGCAATTTCGTTATACGACGCCGGGGCAATTTCGTTCCATACGCCGCTTGGCTGAGGCAACGGTTCTGAAATCGCAGACGTATTCTGATAGACTGGCGGATTGTAGGAAGCCGCCACAACGGCATTGGGATGAGCTGTCGAAACTGGTGTGCGGAGCATTAAATTCGGTTCCGGACGAGCGACTCTGGCATACTGACCGTCTGGTTCCAGCGAGGCGGCGTCTGCCAGTCGAATATCCTCTCGCATTAAATCGTTGTCAATAGCCGGGAATTGCATCCTGACCCACGCAAGCCAAACGTCCTGAAACTGAGCCAGATTTTCATATCCATAATACTGTTTCAGCGCTCTGCCCCAGTCGTTGGTTTGAATGCCCATTTCAACAAAGGCAATATATCGTTTACGTCCGCCGCGGGCAATTAGATATTCTGCCGCCGTATAGCTTTGAGCGTAGAACGGCATGGCGTCCTGAGGGTATTCTTTTGCATTAACCATCGTTCTAAACGCAATGCCGCGATTGGTTTGCAGAAAACCGACAAGCATTCTGCGATACTTTGTTCGCTCTGAAATATGCTCGACGCTGGTCGCCGCCCCTTCGTCCACCCAACGTGGAACGGGTTGACGGAATCGACAGGCAAAAATCGTATGCGTAACTTCATGAGGAATGACGGAATCGATAATTCGTTCCACCGTACCCTGAATGTTCATATCCCAATCGTAGACTTCGCCGTTAGAAAAAACAAACGTTGTAGCGCCGCCGGGAGCCAGATTCTCGCCAACCTTAACCTTGACCTGACACGGCTTCGCCCAGTCGCGCAGCGGCGCGCCGAGCCAGTCAATCGCCTGCTTTCGACGCTGGTATTCGCACGTCAAAGCAAATTCCCGAGCCAGTTCCGGGTCAGCGGTTTGAACTACGAAATTCTTTGTTTTATAGACTGCCGCAGACGTCTCAAACGCTGTTGAGAACGAAAGCGCAGCCAAAATCGTCAGAAAAAACGTAAAATGTTTTAAAATCATCTCCGGTTGTACCGATTGGTTAAACTGTACCGGTAGTATAGACTATTTACTAAATTCTGAAAAGAGGAATTTTTACAGAAAAATCGAAAATTCCAAAGAATTAAATCATTTCGCCTATATAATCGATACAATCGTTATAAACGCTACATTAAGAACTGTTATTACTTGTTTTTTAGATAATTATTAAAACTAACTCTCTTAAAGAGCTTTGAACTTCAGTCTGGACAAAAGCGTTTGAATAATATCCGTTAAAAAATATAAAAAAAATAGGGCGGGGTTTTCCCGAAAAACAAAATATCTGGTATAATATATTCTGTAAGATTGCAATATACGTATTTGACTGTACGTTTAAATAGTTGCAATTGGCAAATTAAAGCGTTTAGCTGAATCGCTTCCCCATTTCCAACTTTTAATATGGCGCCATGCTTGAAACATTAAAGAAAAACGGACTTCGATACGGTATTTATGCGATTGTGCTTTGCACAGTCGGTTACTTTTTGGTATCGTGGATAGGGTCGGCGTTTTCCTCGTCAGGAGGGGAAGACATCATTGAATATACCGCAACAAGAGAAAAGTTTGTCAACGAAATTACCGAAAAAGGCGAGGTTTCCAGTTCTGAAAACAAAGAAATTATCTGCGAAGTTCAAGCCAAATACACCAGCAACATCACGATTTTAAAGATCATTCCGGAAGGAACGATGGTTAAAAAGGGAGACTGGCTTTGCACTCTGGACAGTTCCAAGCTGGAAGATCAGCGAGACTCTCAGGAAATCGCGCTCAACAATGCAGAGGCGGCTGTCGTTCAGGCGGAAAGCAATCTCGAAACGGCTAAAATCGCCAAGAAAGAATACCTGGAAGGGACTTATATTCTTAATGAAACCCAGTACAAGAGTAAAGTTACAGTCGAAGAAGAAGACTTGCGGCGTCTGAAGGAATATAAAGAATACTCTCAAAAGCTGTACGAACGCGGCTACGTTACGTCCCTTCAGCTGGAATCCGACGTCTTTGCGGTGGAAAGCGCCCGCCTTGACCTCATATCCGCCCAAACCCAGCTCAAAGTTTATCAGGAGTATTCCAAAGCCAAACAGGTAATTCAGCTTGACAGCGACATCGCCTCGGCGGAAGCCAATCTGGCGGCGAAAAAACGCGCTCTTGAAGTTGACAAGCTCAAGATGAAGGAAATTCTCGACCAAATTGAGAAATGCAATATTACTGCGCCGCAGGACGGACAGGTTGTCTACGCTAACGAATCCAGCCGACACGGCACAAACGTCGTTATCGAAGAAGGTTTGGCGCTGCGAGAACGTCAGGCGATTATTCGTCTTCCCAACCCGGAAAAGATGCAGGTGGAATGTCGCATTAACGAAGGCAAAATCTGGATGGTTCGCGTCGGAATGCAGGCTAACGTCTTTATTGACTCGATTCCCGATACAGCCATTCCTGCAGAGATTGTCAAAGTCAACGACTACGCCGAGCCGTCCAACTTCTTTACCGGCAATATCAAGGAATATAAAGTTCGTTTGAAAATCATCGATCCGCCAGCTGGAATTCGTTCCGGACTGACAGCGCAGTGCAAAATTCTGGTCGAATCTCAGGACAACGTTCTGACGGTTCCTGTCCATTGCGTTTTTGAACACGGAGGAAAGCATTACTGCATTACCCACAAAAACGGCGTCTGGGACAAACGCGAGGTAAAAATCGGGTCTTGCAACGACCTGCAAGTTGTCATTTTAGGCGGGCTGGAAGAAGGCGAAAAAGTCGTCGCCGGCGCCAACGCCTATAAGAAAAACGTCGATTTGCCCAAGCTGACAGACGCTCTGGAAAGAGCGAAAACCAGTTCTGTCGTTTCGCAGCGCGCAACAACGCTTCCCGAAAAGCCGACAACGCCTGCCGCTCAGGATGGCGAACGCCGACCTCCGAGAAACATGCCGAAAATGCCGAGTTGGTGGAAACCCGGTATGAGACCGGATGAGATGACCGACGAACAAAAAGAGGAAATAAAGGCGATATTCCAGAAAATGGGTCCGCCTCCCGGCGGGAGAATGGGACCGCCCGATGGTATGAGACGTCCTCGCAAATCCAAAGACGACCCGTCTTTTGGCGTTATGCTGCCGGAAGATGGAGAGAAAAAGACAGAAAACGCAATGCCAAACGGCGATTTCCCGCCTCCGCCTGACGGGGGAAAATTCCCGCCGCCTCCGCCTGACGGAGCCGCTCCGCCCCCGCCGCCCCCAGGAGGCGGAGGAGGTCCCGGTCCCGGCGGACCGCCCCCGATGTAGTTAGTAATTAGTGATTAGTAATTAGTAATTGGCGCGAAGCGCCTCAACTCACAACTATCAATGTCAGAGTATTCCGCTGAAATTATCGACCTGCACAAGCATTACGAGCTGGGCGGCGAAACCGTCCGCGCCCTTAACGGCGTGTCGTTTAAAATCAAAAAAGGCGAATTCGTCGCTATTATGGGCGCCAGCGGTTCGGGAAAAAGTACTCTATTAAACCTGTTGGGTTGCCTGGACAGACCAACGTCGGGCGTTATCAAGCTGGATGGCGAAGACGTCAGTCAGCTCTCAGACGACCGGCTTTCGGAGATTCGCGCCAGTAAAATCGGATTTATATTCCAGTCGTACAACCTCATTCCTCAGCTGACAGTTCTGGAAAACATCGAAGTTCCTCTGTATTACCAGGGAATTATCACTGCTGAATCCCAACAGCGCTGTCGGGATTTGGCGATTAAAGTCGGGCTTAGCCAGAGACTTGGGCACCGCTCTTTCCAGCTTTCCGGCGGACAGCAGCAGCGCGTTGGCATCGCCCGCAGTCTGATTAACAATCCTGCTTTTCTTCTGGCGGACGAACCAACGGGAAACCTCGACACTGCCACAACGGAGGAAATCATGAGTCTCTTAAAAGAGCTTAACGCCGAAGGGAAAACGATTATCATCGTTACTCACGAACCGGAAGTCGGCAACCAAACAAAGAGAATTATTCGCCTCAAAGACGGCGAAATTGTCGAAGATACCGGAGCGTGACGCTTTGCGGCGAGTCGCCGCCTTGTCCAATGCCCCGCTGAAAGACTGCGACGCAGCCGAAAACCTTACTGGATCGCGGACGTAAGTCCGCCGAAGAAAAAATTTTTAGCCGCAAAGAACGCAAAGATCGCAAAGAAATTTTTAAAACTTCTCG
>CACXSS010000017.1 GCA_902770245.1 uncultured Planctomycetota bacterium
CGCTGTTGCCTTGAGAAATTGCTGGTACGATTTCGTTCCCGGCGCGGCGCGGAGCGTTGACGTTCCCGTTGTCAGCGTTGGAAACGTTACGATGGGCGGAACCGGTAAAACGCCGTTGACGGCAGCCGTCGTTGAGCGCGCTGTCAGCCGCGGCGTCAAAACAGCGATTATCAGCCGAGGATACCATGCCAAGCCGGGCGAACTCAACGACGAGGGAAAAGAACTCACAACAAGAATCCCGGACTGTATTTACGTTCAGAATCCCAAACGCGCTCAAGCCGCTGCTGCGCTGTGCGCTTTGGAGGAATCGGCTCGACCGCAGCTGATCGTTCTCGACGACGGCTTTCAGCATCGGCGCCTGGCGCGACAGCTCGATATTGTTCTTGTCGACGCTCTCAATCCGTTTGGATACAACCGCATTTGTCCGCGCGGTTTTTTGAGAGAATCGCTTTCTTCTTTGCGGCGAGCGAATTGCGTTGTGATAACTCGCGCTGACAGAGTTGAGCAATCCGAACTGAAACGCATTGAAGAAAAAGTCTTGAGTTACAATCGAAATCTGATTTTGGCTCGCGCGTGCCATCGACCGGGAGTTTTAAGGCGTTTGTCCTGTCAGACGGAGCCGTTGTCAACCATCGCCGGAAAACGGGTCTTGGCGTTTTGCGGGCTGGGAAATCCGGACGGTTTCCGTCATACGGTTGAATCTCTCGATTGTAACATCGTAGAGTTCAAAGCGTATCCAGATCATCATTTGTACAGCGCGTCCGACGAAAAAGAAATAACCGCGCTGGCTGAACAAATTCAAGCTGACGCGGTTATATGTACAATGAAAGACTTTGTGAAATTGTCTCCCGCCATGGCGCAGTTGTCAATCCCGGTTTATGGAATTGAAATCGACTTGGCGTTTCTGTCTGGCGAGGAAGAATTCTGGACGCTCATCGACAGCGTTATAGCGCCAAAGTTGGTTTGAGCAGTTCCTGGGTTTTTGCTTCTACCTGCTTTTCTATTCCCGGCGTGTATCCCACCCAAACGGCGCGAATTACTTTCTGGTCGTCGAATAAAATCGTCGTCGGGAACGCGATTCCCCGCTGCTTTCCAGCCGGGAACGACTGGAACAGCGCGTTTGCCAGGATTCCATCTGGATCCCAATAGATTTCCTTTCCGGAAAAGCCGGCGGTAGTCGCAGCATCGACAGCCATCTTTTGAAACATATCCTTTTGCTCTTTAATATCCGGATTGATTTTCAAAACGAGCTTGCCGTCAACGGTTCTTTCTCCTTCAAATCCGTTCGCCAAGTCTGGCGGATAGGCAACGCTGACATACTGAAAATTGGGATTTTTGGACAGCTCTTTGCTCAGGGCGAACATGTGAGGCAATTCCTGCCGACAAGGTCCGCACCACGGTCCCCAAATGTTGAGCAGAGTCGTTTTTCCAACCAGATTGAACGAGGTAAACGGCTTAAGTTCAGCGTTGTCGCTAAGCGGTTCAATTTGTGCGGCAAATAGACGAACAAGCCCGACGCGATAATCGCGATTGTCAGCGCGACAAAGTTCATCATGGCGGGATTGCGTTTATACCACGGTTCTTCCGGCGGCAGAGTTTGCTGCGGCTGTTCAGTTGCGTTGGGGTCGTAGCCTTCCGGAACGGCGAACGGGTCGTATTGGGGCTTCTCGTTTTCTGACATAGTATTAATTGGGTTTGGGTTGACGTTATCCAAGAGTCTTTTCTCTATTATTACATATTATTCCGTTTTTGGAAAGAGGGATTTTGTATAAAGTGGATAAAAGAAATAATAGTTCTTAAGATTTTCCTGATTATTCGATATGCGTTTGTGAAAGAGAAGGCAAAATAAGGTTATTTATCGCCGTTGAAAATAATCTGGAATCGGGTATAATAATCTATTATGAGTAACACAGAATTACAACCGATTCCAGAAAAGAACCCCAACGAGCAGACGGACGTCGTATTTCTCTACGCCTTGAGCGTAGAGTCGGCGCCGCTGGAAGGCATGCTGAAAAAATCCCATACGGAGGACTGGCATTGCTGTCAGCTGACGTTTGGACGTTTGGGCGATTTGCGCGCTGCGGTTGTTCAAACCGGGGCGGGACAGAAAAAAGCCGCCAAGTCCGCCAGACGGGTTATCAACCGTCTGCGCCCGACCATTGTCTATTCCGTCGGGTTCGCCGGCGCGCTCAACCCGGAACTGGAACGGTTTCAGATTCTCGATCCGGTTTATCCGATGAACTATCAGCCTGCGAATATCATTGACGTTTCGACGTCGTCAGATAGTAAAAAACAATGGGGACTGTACACAGCTGACCACGTTGTGGCGAAGCTGTCGGAGAAATCCAGGCTGTTTGAAAAATACGGCATGGATGCGGTCGACATGGAAACGGACGCTGTGGCGGAAGTCTGTCAGGATTGCGGCGTTGAGCTGCGCTGCGTTCGCATTATTTCCGACGACGCCAAAGAGGAGCTTCCGCCGGACATCGAGAACATTCTCAATCAGAATTCCGGCGCGGAACAGTGGGGCGCGGCGCTGGGCGCTCTGTTCAGAAAGCCGTCTCGCGCAATGGATCTAATCAAACTCAAAAAAATCTCAGTTCAGGCGGCGCAAACGCTGGCGGAACATATCGTCAAAGCGCTGGAAGAAGAACGATAATAAGAGCTGCGAGCATTTTTAGGTTTTCAAAGATTAATAATAGTCGCACGTTTATTAGAAGGAACGCAGAAACCGCAGACTACTCGCAGAATACGCAGAAGCAAACAGACATGTGTCATCTACGCCCGTCTTCGACGGACTATGACACGATGTCCGTTTGCGTTTTTATTAAATAAATAAATCGGGCGGGAATCGTGGCGTAGACAACGTAGTTGGCGTCGTCGCCACATTCCCAGCCCGTCTGCGCTCTCTGCGAGGAGTCTGCGTACTCTGCGTTCAAAAAAACAATAAAATATGGATGTATCAAAAAACAGAGACGATAAACTCAATGCTGAAAACATTGTAAATTTATCGTCTCTGTTTGCAGGTAAAACCTGAACTCTGACACCGTTAAGATTAACGGTTCATCAATTCGATAACCATCTCGATTTCGACCGGGAGAGCGACTTCTTCGTAGGTCGGGTAGGACAGAACCGTGATGGACATGTTGTTGGGATCAACGGAGAACCAGGAAACGCCGTTGTTGGCGCCGTTGTCGGTCAAAAGCTGCTTGTACATTTCCTGAATCTTTTCGTTGCCGTGAATGGTAATGACGTCGCCGGGACGAAGCAGCGTGGAGGCGATGTCGTTTTTGCGGCCGTTGATGCAGAAATGTCCGTGTCCGATACCCTGACGAGCCTGCGGACGAGTGCGGGTAAAGCCCGCGCGGCGGACGACGTTGTCAAAACGGCGTTCGCAGAGGATAAGGAGGTTTTCACCCGTGTTGCCCTTCTGGCGCTTTGCCTTGTCGAAGAACTTACGAATCTGGCGTTCGCCCAATCCGTAGAAGTACTTAATCTTTTGTTTTTCTGCCAAAGACTGACCGTAAACAGACTTGCGTCCGCGAGGACGAGCCATGCCGGGAGCCTGGGGACGGCGGCCAAATGCTTTTACTGCGCCGCTGTTTTCGAAAATCTGAGCGTTCAATCGACGGTTAATACGCGCCTTGGGACCATTGTAACGGGCCATGGAAATCTCCTTAAATGTGGTGATTATTGAGTGATTTATAACGTCGCGGCAGCCGACCTTGAAACGTCAATTTCAACTGGGCTGGCGATCGGATTCCGACGCGGAATCATTTGAATTGGTATAATATAATATATTCTTCGAGTTTGTAAAGGGGGAGAGGCGAGGAAAATCTGGAGATTTTGCTATTCTTTGGAGAAGTTAGTTAGAAGTGAGGAGGGAGGAGTGAGGAGTTTTTTAATTCGTAACCCCTCACTCCTAATTTCTAACTCCTAACTCCTTTTACGCAGGAGTAATACGCTAACTCCGAGAATGAGCAGCGCCCACGTGGACGGTTCCGGAACGGCGTTGGGATTCACGCCTAAAAGTACTTGCCCATTTTCATAGCCTTTGTACGTAAAGTAATAGGAAGAAAAGACTGCGCTGTCCCAGTTTACTTCCGGCATATTTACAGCAATAATTTCGTTATTTTGGGGCGTGTAGCCAGTCGTTGGATCAAGGGCGAAATTAACAATCGAGCCAGAATTAAAGATAACATCGCCGTTGACGAAAAGCTGATCGTTTCCTTCCGCATTTGTTGTTCCAATTTCCATAAGGAGCGTTGCGCCGCTTTCAAGAACAAAATCATTGGCAATTGTAACTGTTCCGATTGAATTTCCAGGCGAAAAGACTGCATTTTCTTCAACTTGAACGGAGCCTTGAAAATATCCTTTAAAGTCCAGTTCGCCTGAATTGACAACAAAGGAAACTGATTTGGCGGGATCAGGCGCAGCGCATCCTTCTGTGTTAATTTGCAAAACGCCATTGCCATTTTTGACAATTTCTCCAGCGCCGTCAAAGGCGCCAATTTGTTGTAAAACCAGATTGTCTGCAACGTCAATATACGTCTTGCCGTCTATAGTTATTGTTCCGGTATGGGTTGCAACAGACGACTCTTCCCGCGGCGACAGGAAGGTTGCTCCCTGTTTGTCTTTGCCATTGAGCGTCCAGTCCTTACTCATATCAAACAACGCAGACGAGGCGTCGTAAATATATTTTGCAGAAGATCTCACGACAAAGTCGTCAATAAGACTGCGTTTATAGCCGCCATCGGCAGTGTATGCTTCCAGCTGAATGAAGTTGTTCGTAAAACCTTTAGACGTCTGGAAAGAGGCTATGAATTTATCGTTTACGTACAGATTGGCTTCGACAGGAGACGCGCCGTTGAAATCGGGAACGAAATAGACTACCCGGACGTCCGCCCAGTCGTCAGTTAAAGTGAATGTCCCGGCAGGTTTATCGACAATACAGGAATTGCGGTCAAAAATCTGGATTCCGCCGTTTCTGCGGAACAGGATTCCAACGCCGTCTCCAGAGTTCACGTTGGCTGTTCGAGAACCTTCAGAAAGTCCGAACAAAACTGCCGCCCAGTTGGTAGAATTCGTCGCCTCGTCAAATTGCGGCGCAACCCGGAAACTGATATCGAACATTCTTCCGCCTTCTTCGGCTACTGACAAGGTTCCAAAGTTGGCGAAGTTGTAATCGGGAGAAACGTGACTTTGCGACTGGTCGTTTTTTACAGCGAAAAACAGAGATTCTTTGCATTTTCCGCTATAGTCGCCGTTGCCAACCTGCATTTGATTACTGGCGCCTGAAACCTTATAAGACATCGCGCCTAACAAGCCGCCGAAACGGTCCGGCTCGTCGTTGCTGGTCGGTCCGCCGATATTAGAACCCGTTGCGTTGGCTTTGACGTGGTAATTGTCGCTGAAGAACGTCGTCAGTTCATACGCCTGAAGCTGAACGTTGTCGATTAACAATGTATTATCGCCGCTGGTTTTATTTCCAATGGCGATAGTCTGAGTATCTGCGTTCGGAACGAAAACTGCGCCGTATGTAGTAAATTTTCCACTCGGAACTTCCTTAGAGGAAATATACGCTTTTTCGGTAGCCTGATCTTCTCCAATATATAAAGAGAAACTTGGTTTATTGGTTCCTCTAGTTCCTAAATCCATCGAAACCCGATAAACGGTGTCTTTGTCTGCTGGATTAAAACCGTAAACGTTTTGATACAGACGCACGTCCATATTGTTATTACCTTGGAGCCACGCAAGCTGGTTTCCGTTCGGAGGAGTTTGATTTCCCAGAAAATCCTGACATGGACCGCCGACCCAAGCCAGACCTGCGCTCACTGTCGAGTTGGTCAAGTTGGTAAATTGCCATCCGGAAATAACGCCGGTATTGCCAGTTCTATCCAAATAACCGTGTCCGTTATCAGCGTTGCCTTCAAGAACCCATTTGTCCGCCTCGAAACTGCCATTATAGATTGTTGGCGTGGTGGGCTTGACCTGATTGGCGCTCGTTTCGATGAGCATGAGACCGTAATTATGCCATGCGTGGTTGGTTGTTCCATCGTAACGGAGAAAAATTGACGCGGTATTGCTTTGAGCGGTAAATGTGTAATCGACAGCGTATGCGCCAGTGTAAGATTCGCCGGAAAATGGCTGATCTTCGCTGACCACCTGAGAGGTTGCCTGATTTCCGCCGTAGGTGAACTCTTCACGAACGCCGTCCGCATTTAAATCAATGCTAAATGCATGTTGACGTTGGGACGTAGTTGTATCCCAGGAACGCGTTAAAATTCGGGCAGTGTATGTTTTTCCCGCTTCCAGATTGCCAAACGTTATAGCCGTCTCGCCATGTTGCGGCTCGTTGTTATTATAAACCATAGTACTCAAGAGTTTATCCAGTTGTGTAATTCCAGAACCGGAATAAGAATCTGATGCCTGATTAAGCAATCCTGATTGGTTACGAGATGTGAAAGACTGTTGCGGAGTGTTGTATCCATTAAAAGACGTATAGTAGCTGCTTCCGCCCTGGTTGACGAACGTAACGCCGTCAATAGGACCGTCAACCGCTACGCCGCCGTAGTTAATGGCGTACTTGACGCTGCTGGAGTTGGGAACGTTTGTAAAAACGTCCTGTTCCGTTGAGATCTTCGTCAACGACATGACAATGTCTGCCTGACAGACAGCGCACCACAGCGTCGCGGCAGCGAACAAAGCTACAACGTCAGACAATTTAACGAATGAAAACTTGCGAGCGGGGAAAAGGATAAACCGGTCTTCCTGAATCGTCATGTTTGACTCCATGTCTTTGAAATAAACGTAAACCTGACGCATAGCGTCAAGAGGATTATTGGTATATTATTACACTTTATAAATTTATATACTGTACATTATAATACGTTTTTGAGAATTGTCAAACGTTTTCTGAAAAATATTAGAAAAAAGATAAAAAAAGATTTGACGATAAAGAGGGGAATATGGAGTGCATCGCCTTATCCAAAGACCTGCTGAAATCCTCTTTCGCAGTCAGAAACCGTTCTGGGTCGCGGACGAAGTCCGCAACCCTAATCTTTTTGTCTATTCGTAAATTAAAATTTCGGTTTAGTCGAACGTTTCGCGCAGGATGAAGGTTATCGATTTTTTCTTCGGCGGACTTCGTCCGCGACCCGGTAAGATTATCGGCTTTGGCGCTGTGCGTGCGCGGGTCTTTGGTTAAGGCGGCGGCAAGCCGCCGCATTCCCTGAAACCGCTGACGCGGTTTTTCCGGGGGCTTACGCGCCCCGGCTCGCCTAACGAATGCCTTTGTCGGCGATGTCTTTACGGCACCAGGCGCCGTCCCAGCGAATGAGCTTGACGGCTTCGTAGGCGTTGTATTTGGCGTCTGCCAGAGTGTCGCCCAGAGCGGTTACGGTCAAGCAGCGTCCGCCGGCGGAAACAACTTGAGCCGCCGAGTTGAGAGCCGTTCCGGAATGGAATACCTTGACGTTGGGCAGTTTCGCCGCGTCTTCCAGACCGCGAATGATGAATCCCTTTTTGTAGTCGCCGGGATAGCCCTGAGACGCCATGACGACGGTGCAGGCGGGGCGTTCGTCCCATTCAAGCTCGATTTCGTCCAGACGCTGTTCGGCAACGGCGTCTACGATGAGGGAGATGTCCGTCTTCAAACGCATCATCAGCGGCTGACATTCCGGGTCGCCGAATCGGACGTTGTATTCCAGAACCTTGGGCTGACCGTTTTTAATCATCAAACCAGCGTACAGAACGCCTTTGAAATCGACGTCGTTTTTGTGCAGCGAGTGCAGCGTCGGAACGAGAATTTTGGAGATAACCGTCTGCATGACTTCCGGCGTTACCAGCGGGGCAGGGGAGTAAGCTCCCATTCCGCCGGTGTTGGGGCCTTCGTCGTTGTCGTAGGCGCGTTTGTGGTCTTGAGCCGGGGGCAGAACAGCCAGCGTTTTGCCGTCGGTAATTGCCAGAACGCTCGCCTCTTCGCCTTCGAGCAGGTCTTCAATAAAGAAGGAATTCCCGGCGTCGCCGAACTTTTTATCAGACGCGATTTCTTTAACCGCTTCCAACGCTTCCTGACGGTCTTTGCAGACGATTACGCCTTTTCCAGCCGCCAGTCCGTCCGCCTTAACGACGCACGGCGCGTCCGCTTCTCTGCCGAGCAGATAATTGATAGCGCTTTGAGCGTCGGTAAACGCCTGGAAGTCTGCGGTAGGGACGGCGCCGTCGCGCAAAATCTTTTTGCAGAACAGCTTTGAGCCTTCCATTTGAGCGGCGACTTTATTCGGACCGAAAACGCGAAGCCCTTCTTGAGTCAGGAAATCGGTAATTCCGGCGCACAGCGGAACTTCCGGACCGACGACAACGGTGTCGACGCTGTTTTGTTTGCAGAATCGAACAATGGCGGGAAAATCGAGGGGTTTAAGTGGTACGTTTTCAGCGTCTATGCCGGTTCCAGCGTTGCCGGGGGCGACAAAAACGCGTTTAACTCGAGGGCTTTGAGTAAATTTCCATGCCAGGGCGTGTTCACGGCCGCCGCTGCCGATTATCATGACGTTAATCAATGGAGACGCTCCTTAAATAAGAATCCTGATTAAAATAAAAATACGATATGGTTGGCAAACTGTAACGCCGACTGCACGTAACAAACCTTCAATCTGTGGCTTGCGCTGCAGACGGCGCGTTTGATGTAACTGTTACGGTTTTTCTGTTTCCTGAAGTTCCTCTGTGGGCGCTTCAGCGTTTTTGCCGATGAAAATCAGCTTCTTCTTTCCGCCGACTTCTTTGACGTCAACGAAAATCTGATTGGCGCCTTTGAATTCGCCCTTGAGCAGCTCTTCCGCCAGCGGGTTTTCAATATTGGCTTCGATTGCGCGGCGCAAAGGTCGAGCGCCGAAATCCAGGTCGCTGCCTTTTTTGATAATATAGTCTCGCGCATCGTTGGACAGAACCAGCTCGAATCCCTTTTCCTTCAGTCTGCCGCGAACTTTGTTCAGTTCCAGCTCGACAATCTGTCCCAAATTGTCTTTGGTAAGATGTCGGAAGACGATTAAGTCGTCCAGACGGTTGAGGAATTCCGGTCTGAAGAACTTTTCACATTCGTCTGTAACGCGAGTTTTCATGCTTTCGTACGAGGCGTCAGAATCGGAATCGCCGAATCCGAAGGCGGACTCGTTTTTAATCGCGTCGGCGCCGGCGTTGGTTGTCATGATAATAATCGTGTTGCGGAAGTCGATGTTGCGACCGAAGCTGTCAGTCAAGCGTCCTTCTTCCATCATCTGGAGAAGCATATTGTAGACGTCTGAATGCGCCTTTTCGATTTCGTCCAGCAGAACGACCGAGTACGGACGATGACGGACTTTTTCCGTCAGCTGACCGCCTTCTTCGTAACCGACGTATCCGGGAGGCGCCCCGACGAGGCGGCTGACGGTATGCTTTTCCATGTACTCAGACATGTCGATTTGAATCAAGGCGTCTTCGTCTCCGAACATAAACTTTGCCAGAGTTTTAGCCAAGAGCGTCTTTCCAACGCCGGTTGGTCCTGCAAAGAGGAAACAGCCAGTCGGACGCTTCGGGTCTTTTAAGCCGGCGCGAGAACGGCGAACCGCCTCGGAAATCTTTTTGATAGCTTCGTCCTGACTGATAACGCATTCATGAAGCTCTTTTTCCATGTTGACCAGTCGTTCGGAATCTTCCATCGTCATACGGGTCAGCGGAATGCCGGTCATTTTGGAAATGACGTCAGCAATAATATCGGAATCGACGGTTCCGCAGGTTGTTTTGGATTTCTCTTTCCATTCCTGGCTGAGTTCCTTCATCTTTTGACGAATTTTATCGGCTTTATCTCTCAGCATTGCGGCTTTTTCAAAGTCTTGAGAGGCAACCGCCTGATCCTTTTCAGCGCTGATGTCGTCAATCTCTTTTTGCATGTCCTTGAGATTTGACGGACGTGTAATGAGCTTAAGGTGAATCTTCGCTCCCGCCTCGTCAATGACGTCAATCGCCTTGTCTGGCAGACAGCGGCCGGAAATGTAACGATCCGACAGCTCGACAGCGGATTCAATAGCGTCGTCAGTAAACTTGACGTGATGGTGCTTCTCGTATCGTTCTCGAAGCCCCTTGATGATTTCGACCGCTTCTTCTTTTGTTGCCGGGTTGACAATAACGCTTTGGAAACGACGTTCCAGAGCGGCGTCTTTTTCGACGTATTTACGGTATTCGTCTAAGGTTGTAGCGCCGATGCACTGAATCTCTCCGCGTGACAAAGCCGGCTTGAGCACGTTGGAAGCGTCAATGGCTCCTTCTGCGCCGCCTGCTCCGACAAGGGTGTGGAGTTCGTCAATGAACAGAATAATGTTGCGCGCCCGCTTGACTTCGTTCATAATCGCCTTGATTCGCTCTTCGAACTGTCCGCGGTATTTTGTACCGGCAACCATCATGGCGAGGTCGAGAACGACAATGCGTTTTTCGGCGAGCAATTCCGGGACGGAGCCTTCGCAAATTCGCTGAGCCAGCCCCTCGACAATCGCCGTTTTTCCAACGCCGGCTTCACCCAAAAGAACCGGATTGTTTTTCGTACGTCGCGCCAGAATTTCCATCGTGCGCTCGATTTCCGTTTGGCGACCGATAACCGGATCCAGCTTGTGAGTTCTTGCCAATTCAGACAAGTCTCTGCCGAAACTGTCCAAAGCAGGGGTTTTGGATTTGCTGTTTTTGCTTGGACGTTCAGGGAAATCTGGCGAGTCGTGCGATTCTGACGAATCTGGATCGTCTGATGAATTTCGGGACATCGAACGGAATCCGCCGCCAAGCCCTCGTCGACCGCCGCGGGAAGAATCGTCGTCGTCTCCTTCGGAATCCGACTCTCGACCCAGAAGAGCCAAAACTTCGTCACGGACGTCTTCCAGCCTCAAGCCAAGATTCATCAAAACCTGAGCCGCTACGCCTTCGTGTTCGCGAAGCAAGCCCAAAAGAAGATGCTCTGTTCCAACGTAGTTGTGGTTGAGATTGCGAGCTTCTTCCATGGAATATTCAATGACTTTTTTGGCGCGCGGCGTCTGCGGAAGCTTGCCCATGGTTACCATGTCCGGACCGGACTGGACAACGTTTTCCACCTCCAGACGGATTTTACGCAAATCAATGCCAAGATTTTTCAAAACGCTGGCGGCAACGCCGCTGCCTTCTTTGATCAGCCCCAGGAGAATGTGTTCCGTCCCAATATACTCGTGATTGAAACGCTGCGCTTCCTGATTGGCAAGCTGCATGACCCTGCGGGCGCGATCTGTAAACCTTTCGTACATTTATAATTGTCTCCTAAAACAGGAATGCCATTTAAATTGCTGTCTATTTATTATATTCAACATTATAATATACGAACAGCAATTACAAAGGGGGGGGAAGGAAATTAACAATTATCAGTTTTCGCGAAGGACTTCTATGATTTCTGATAAAACATATTTAATTGTTAATTTTTGATAATTAATTATTTACTTGTCTTTACAACGTTTTCTTTTCTTCGCTATAAATACGGATTGTTTAGATTTTCTGTTCGAGAAATGGAAACAATATTCAAAGATTGTCGACTGGCAAAAGCGTTATAATCGGATTATCGTCTTAGGCGTTCTTATTCGATCATTTCTTGCCGAACCTGTTTGATACGTTCGTTAACGGCGATTAGCTCCCATTTCCAAGGCTGAGCTTCTGAGAAATCAATCGTCTCCTGCAGCATTTTTATGGCTTCTTCCAGGCGGCGATTGACAATTAGCAGGTCAATGAGCAGCAATCTTGCGGGGATGTCTTCCGGGGTTTTACTGAGCAGTTTAACAAGGGCTTGTTCCGCTTCAAAATACTTTCCTTCCAGATAGCGTTTTTGAGCTTCCGGAAAGAGATCCGCATTGCTGGACGTTTGCTCATAAGACGTTCTTGATTTTTCAATTTGATACGAGGCAATGCATCCGACAGTGTAGACGCCAATAAAACTGCCCAGTATGACGTTGTCCCAAAATTTGTCAAACGTTTCCGGCCAGATGAATTGAGTAATAATAACGCCGTCAGCCAGAAATGCGGTTGCCAAAGCCCAAAACAAAGCCGTCCAGGTTCCCCGCTGCGTTAATTGCGGCAAACCCGGCCAAAGATACGTCGGCATTGGAATTCTGGACTTGGACATGATGGTTAGGCAGTAGGCAGTAGGCAATAGGCAGTAGTAGGGAGTAGGGAATAGGGAGTAGGGAGTAGGGAGTAGGGAGTAGGGAGTAGGGAGTAGGGAGTAGTAATCGCGAAGCGACCAACGGGAGCGATTATTGGCGCTTCGCGCGGCAGCGCGGACTGGGAGCGGCGCCTCGCCGCCTACTGCCTACTGCCTCTTGCCTTTACTTGCTCATCGTTTCGAGCAGATCGAGCAGATTTTTTCTGATTTCTTTTCTGTCGCAAATCGCCTCTTCAAAAGGAGTTAAAACATGCTCAGCATTGACGGTTCCAATCATCTTGCCGGTTTCTCCCGCCAAGAGAGCTTCAACCGCTCCAACGCCCATCGAAGCGGCAAAAAGCCTGTCGATGTAGCAGGGAACTCCGCCGCGGATGAGGTGCCCGAGAATAATCACTCGAGACGGGAACGGTTCCGGACCGACGGCTCTGACGCCCTTTTGGATGTCAATCGCGCCGCCTAATTCGTCTCCTTCGGCAACAACCGCCAGAATGGAGTCTTTTTTGCGTCGTTTGAGTTCCAAAAGACGATTGTAAATCGCTTCGTAGGAATCGATAAATTCCGGAATGCAGACGATTTCCGCGCCGGCGGCAATAGCGGCGCACAACGCCAGGTACCCGCTTTCTCTGCCCATGACTTCAACGTAGAACATGCGTTGGTGACTCGTAGCAGTGTCGCGGAGTTTGTCCAGCGCTTCAACAGCGGTGTCAACAGCGGTGTCGAATCCGATGGTAATGTCTGTGCCTTTCAGGTCGTTGTCAATCGTAGCCGGACAGCCGATAATCTGTCCGTCCCAGACCTTGGAAAAGTCCAGCGCGCCTCGCAGCGTCCCGTTGCCGCCGATAACAATCAGGGAGTCTATATTGTGCTTGTCCAGATTCTCCGCCGCTTTTTTGCGACCCTCGTCTGTCGTGAAGGCGTCGCAGCGGCTGCTGTACAAAATCGTTCCCCCGCGAGACGACAGCCCGGAAACCGAACGAATCGGCATGGTCGCCTTGCCCTCGCGATTGATATAGAATTCTTCGTCCAGAATTCCCTGATAGCCGTGCATAATGCCAACGACTTCATGACCTTCGCTGACCGCCTTGCGAACAACGCCGCGAATACAACAGTTCATACCGGGGGCGTCGCCGCCGGAACACAGTACGCCAATTCTCATAGCAGGATTCTCCTTATTTAATTTGAAATTAGCAATTAGCAATAAGCAATTGGGAACGACCTTGCGCGATCGCCCTAAAATTATTTTTCAAGATTATTAAACCATAAAATAGACTGTTTTGCAATAGCGGTCAAGAGTTTTCTCGCCCCGGATTGACGAATTTTAAATAATTTATTTAATATTAAAGAGGGTTGAGTTGCGAGTTGCGAGTTGCGAGATTTTATCTCCGAGGAGCGCTTGCGTCTACTGCCTACTGCCTCCGTGGGTTAAAACCCACGGCTATTAAAATTGAACCGCTACGCGGTTCTAGCGGATGCGCTTCGCGCCTACTGTCTATTCCCTAAACCGCCCATGGATGCCAATATTCTCCGACTGATTGACGCTTCCGCTAACCGCGCCCGAGAGGGATTGCGGGTGGTGGAAGACTACGTCCGCTTCGTCCTTGACGACGCCTTGGCGACCAAACAGCTCAAGCAGTTTCGTCATACGTTTACCCGGTTGATGGGCGAGATTCCGCTTTCGGAACGTCTGAGCGTCCGGGAGACGCGGCAGGACGTCGGAACGGGAATTACGCTGGACTCTGAACGTCAGCGGGACGACGCCCAATCTGTGTTGGCAGCGAATTTTACTCGAATTCAGGAGTCGCTGCGTTCGCTGGAAGAGTATTCCAAAGTCGTTTACCCTGCAATCAGCGGGGGGTTGGAACAGCTTCGATACGATTCCTATACGATTCAAAAAATCGTTCAGACGCTTTTCGTCAACAAAGACCGATTTCCGCAGCGTCCCAAGGCGGCGGTGTTGGACGTGAACGCTTTGTTTATAAAAGGCGAGCTACAAGCTGAAGTCTGTTCCAAAATCGCAGCGGATTTTATTTGCTTGACGGCGTTGCACGTTACAGACGCTCAATATGTCGCTATGCTTGGGAAAATCGTTCCGGTTTTGAGGAAACAAAATAAATTCCTGTTTGTTTTCGACCGCTGCGATATTGCCGTCATTTCCAGGGCGGACGGCGTCGTTCTCAACCCTGGCGCCGTTTCCGTTCGTCAGGCTCGAGAACTGCTGCCCGCCCATTGCGCGGTTGGCGTTCGCGTTGAGGAAAAAACGGGCGTTGAGCAGGCGTTTCTCGACGGCGCTGACTGGATTCTGACGCCAAAACGATTTCCTAAATGTTCTATGGTTCAGGCTGTTGTAAAGCCGTAAAAAATGGTTCTTCCGGCAAGTCCGTACCTGTGAGCTAAAATAAGGTTTATTTAGGGTCTATTAAGTCCCACACGGAAAACACGGATGAGACAGATTCACACCGATTGTTTATTTTTCATACTTGCATTATTGGCAAGACTTAATTTCCTTTGTAATTTTAATAAATGTATTTTAGTCGGTGATTAATGAACTTAAATTAATCAATCGGTGAATATCGGTTTAATCCGTCAAATCCGTGTACGGACTGACCTGCTCAAAAACTTAGGTACGCAGCTACCGGATGAGCCTAATAAATTTCGGTTACTTAAACAGAATTCGATTGAGTTCTTCCTCCTTTCGTTTCCTGACAATCAAATATCGTGCATATTCCGGCGGACGCAGTTCCAGCTGAATACAAGTAATGCATCCATTCCAGTTTATGTAGTTATCCCATTTGTCAGGGACGTAAATATGATTTTTTATTATTAAGTCTCGCAGCTGACAGGCTAGACATTCTTTTCCTCGAAATAAAACGCCGCATCGTGGACAGCGTTTGGCAGAAGATAGCGTGTGTCCGTGAATGACTCTGTAAACCGTTGACGGCGCCAACTTGTATCGTCTGGCAATTTCTCTGATACAAACGCCGTTACAGTGCAAAGTTCGAATGCTTTTAGTCAGGTAATTCATTGCATTCCTAAATTAAGTAAGTGGAACAAACTGGGTAAAACATATAAATATCATAATCAGAAAAACCCAAATAGATTACCAAATGGTTGACCAAATATTAAATATTTGGAAAAATGTTTGGTTTTTTACAATATTTTGGGCGGAATTTAGAGCTTTTCTATGAAAACAGGTCTTTTCACGATTCAAAAAATATGTAACCTATGTTATTATAGTATCAATATGATATCAATGATATCATTTATAATAGCGTCTGGTCAAAAGGCGTTGTTATCTCTGGAATTATTATTGACAGTCGAGCGTCATACAGAGTTTTGTTGGACGCCTAACCAGCACAGGAAATAGCTATGGGAAAATTTCGTACAAGCAAGGACGTTCACAGATTGGTTTTAACGCCTTTGACAGAGCTTACAGCGCAGCTTTCGAAGTTGTGCGATTCATGGGACGAGGCCTACGAGCAGAACGAAATCGCACGTCCGGATATTCTAATTAACGAGACGATGGCTTTAACCGCTTTGGCGACGCTTAACAAATACGTTCGCGATTTATCCGGCAAGCTGGAAGACGCCCGCGCTGGCGTTTACCGATACCGGGATTATGAACGCGTCGAAAAGAAGAAAAAAAAGACATGATTCTTTTCAGAGTTTCTTTTTATCCTGTTGATTTTTTCTTAAAATTGGTTAAAATTAAAATATAGACATATACGTTAGTGAAGGTTTTTTCAAGCCCGAAGACGAAAAATGTCAGTTATGAAAAATCAATGTAAAAAAGGAATTATATTGGCAGGCGGAGCGGGAACGCGGCTGCACCCGATTACTCTGGCGGTCAGCAAGCAGCTTCTGCCCATTTACGACAAGCCGATGATTTATTACCCGCTGTCTGTGTTGATGATGGCGGGCATTCGCGATATTCTTGTAATTTCAACTCCGGTTGACACGCCCGCTTTTGAACGCTTGCTGGGCGACGGTTCTCAATGGGGAATTAAAATTCAGTACGCCGTTCAGCCGTCTCCAGACGGTTTGGCGCAGGCGTTTATTATTGGCGAAGAGTTTATCGGAAACGGTCATGTCGCTTTGATTTTGGGAGACAACATCTTTTACGGACAGGGATTCAGAAAGATGCTCCGTCACGCGGCGGCGCAGCCGGTTGGGGCGTCGGTGTTTGCATACTGGGTAAAAGATCCGCACCGGTACGGGGTTATCAATTTTGACTCTCAGGGAAATGCGCTGGACATTCAGGAAAAGCCGAAGAATCCCAAATCGAATTTTGCTGTAACCGGCTTGTATTTTTACGACAACGACGTTGTGAAAATCGCCAAAAATCTCAAGCCTTCGCCTCGAGGAGAACTGGAAATTACCGACGTCAATCGAGAGTACCTTTCCCGAAATCAGCTTCACGTTGAAACGCTCAGCCGCGGGTTTGCCTGGCTGGACACCGGAACGCACGAGTCGCTCTTGCAGGCGTCAAATTATGTGGAAACGGTCGAAAGCCGTCAGGGCTTGAAAATCGCCTGCCTGGAAGAAATCGCGTACTGTCAAAACTTTATCGACAAAGACCATCTTGCAAAGCTGGCTGAACGTCAAAACAATCAGTACGGCGACTATCTTCGAAATCTGCTTACAATAGACTGCAAGTGGGAAATTTAGTTTACGAAAGGAATTCAAAAAATGATTAAAGGAGTAGAAATCGTTCCTCTGAAAAGGTATACAGACCATCGCGGCTGGCTGACGGAAACGTATCGAAAAGACGAGTTGCCGGAAGGCGTTTTCCCGGAAATGATGTACGTTTCGTTAACGCTGCCCGGCGTTGCCCGCGGACCTCACGAGCATATTGAGCAGACCGATATCTTTATTTTTATGGGACCGGGGACGTTCAAAGTGTACCTTTGGGATTCCCGCGAGGGGTCAGAGACGTTCGGTGAAAAGATGGTCTTTGAAGCGGGAGAAGACAACGCAGTCCGCGTTATCGTCCCGCCGGGAGTGGTTCACGCCTACAAATGCGTCAGCGACGTTCCGGGTCTGGTTCTTAACGCCCCGGACAAGCTCTACGCCGGCTGGGGCAAAAAAGAGAAAGTTGACGAAATTCGTCACGAAGAAGACGCCGACAGCAAATACGTATTGGATTAGTGGTTATTTAAATTGCTGTTCTCAATTAGCAATTAGTTTTGATTGAGTCGCTTGCGTCAATTGCTAATTGCTAATTGTCAATTGCTAATTGCTTTTCCCCATCGGGTGTTTAACGCCTTTGATTTGGGCGCTGAGATACGACAGAAACTGGATCAGCCCGTTGAGCTGCATCATGCGGGGACCGAACTTGTCGATGAAATCGTTGAACGAGTACTCGCTGTCGAGGATTTCGTCCTTTCGGGTTGTCAGCTCGTTGGCGAACTCCTGAATGTAGTTGGTGTGAATCTTTGTCAGCGCCTCCATGGCGTCTCGGCAATCGTCTGTTAAGAACGGGTTGTCAGTTTGCCATTTCTGGAGTTCAGCCGCCTTTTGCTGATTGGGGGCGGCGTTCTGATTGACCAGAATCGTCATTCGTTCCACCAACGCTTCGAGCAGCTGATTTTGACGCCGCTGCAGTTCCGTTACCTGAAAGAGCGTCTGAAGAACGTTCGTTTCGAAAGTATTGCCTCCCAGCAGCGGAGCGGCAGGCGCGCCGATTTGCGTTACGTCGATCTGGCTGTAGACGTTTTGATCCTGGTCGGAAATTCCGGGTTCGTTTGATGAATCTGACATGGGCAAGACTCCTTTCATCTAATAATTCAACGCTAATATTATACCATATTATTACGTTAACGTACAGGGGGGCGGGGAAATTCGGAATGAGACGGTTGAGTCCGGCTCGCCATTCAATTCCCCCTTGAAATTATTTTCTAAATGATGTATGCTGGTCGTAGAGTAAATAATATATCAAACTACGACAATTCAAGAGGCGTCAAAATGATGTTCAGAAAATTTACCGATTCCGTCCGACTTGTTTGTTTAACGGCGTTTTTGACTGCGCTCTGCATGACTGCGGTTTTTGCAGACGAGTTGCCGACAAAGAACGTTCCGTATTATTCCCCCGATGCGGCGGGAAGCGGGAATTTGGAGTACAGAGATCTGCGGTGCATGCTGGACGTCTACTTTCCGAAAAATGCAGCCGCGGACGCGAAACTGCCGGTTGTCGTCTGGTTTCACGGCGGCGGCTTGAGCGGCGGAAACAAGCACGAGGTTTCCGAACTGACCAATCACGGAATTATTGTCGTTTCGGTCAATTATCGGCTTCGTCCTGTGGCGAAAGAGCCGGATTACATCGAAGACGCTGCGGCCGCCGTCGCATGGACGTTTAAAAACATCGAGAAGTATCAGGGCGACCCAACTCGCATTTACGTCAGCGGGCATTCCGCCGGCGGGTATTTAACGATGATGGTTGGGCTGGATCCGCGGTTCATGGCGGCGCACGGGTTGAAGAACACGGACATTGCCGGGCTGTTCCCGATTAGCGGTCAGGCGACGACCCATTTTGGAATCGTTGCGGATCGCAAGAAGGCTGCAGGGATTGCGCCGGACGAAAGCGTATCGCGTGACAACCCGATCGTCGTTGACGCCTTCGCGCCGATGTCGTACACGAACAAGGTCGTTTCTCCGATACATTTTCTTTGCGGCGACCCGGCTATCGAGTGGCCTGCCCGGGTTGAGGAAAACGCGCTCATTGCCGCCATGCTCAAGACGGTCAAAAATCATGGCGTTGTCGAGTTCCGGTCGTTTCCCGGCTGCAATCACGGCACGTGCGTCAAACCGGCGTTAGAATACATTTGGAAGTCAATTCAGGGACAGCAAAATGAGTAGCATGGACGCCCCCCTTCCTCCGGCGGAAAAGGTCAAGACGTTCCCGGAATTCCCCGGCGTCTATTTGATGAAAAACGAGGCTGGCGCGGTGATTTACGTCGGCAAGGCGAAAAATCTCCGTTCCCGGGCGGGAAGCTATTTCCTCTCGACGGCGAAAGACGACCCGAGAATCAACTACTGGATCGGCGAGGTCAAGGACATCGACTACATCCAGACGAAATCGGAAGTCGACGCGCTGCTGTATGAGTCGCGGCTTATCAAGGATTTGCAGCCGATTCACAACAAAGACCTCAAGGACTCCAGAACGTTTCCGTACTTGCAGATTCATACCTACGAGACGTTCCCCCGGGTCGAGGCGACGCGAAAGCCCAAAAGTTCCGGCGTGAAACTCTACGGACCGTTCGTCCAGTCCGCTTTGCGTCAAACAATTACCGAGCTGCAAAAGATATTTCAGTTTCGCACCTGCAAGCTGGACGTTCAGGAGGACGACGCGCAGCGACATCGCCGCCCGTGCCTGCTGGCGTCGATTGGTCAGTGTACAGCCCCGTGCGCCGGGCGAATTTCCAAAGAGGAATACCGGAAAATCATCCATCGGCTCCAAAAGTTTTTAGACTCTGACCGTGCCGATTTTCTGGAAGATCTGCGTGGAGAAATGCTTCAGGCGTCGAAAGAGCTTCGTTACGAGGACGCCGCCCGACTGCGTGACGAAATCGCCGCGCTTGAGAAACTGGATTTGTGCGGCGACGTTGAGGCGGACGTTCAGCCGGAGGCGTTTTGCGTTGACCCGCGCAAAGGCGTTATCGGGCTTCAAAAGGTGCTGAAACTGCCGGAACTGCCGCGAATTATCGAGGGCATCGACATCGCGCATTTACAGGGCGACGCGATGGTGGCGTCGCTGGTGCAGTTTATCGACGGGTTGCCGTTCAAGCCGGGCTATCGGCGATTCAAAATTAAAACAGTTCAGGGCGTCAACGACTTCGCGTCGATTGGCGAGGTCGTCTATCGCCGGTTTCGCGCCTTGAAAGAAGCGGACGAACGTTTCCCGGACATCCTGCTTATCGACGGCGGCAAGATTCAGCTTCGCTTTGCGCTGGAATCGCTCAGAAAACTCAATCTCAAAACCATGCCGACGGTAATTTCGCTGGCGAAACGGGATGAAGAAGTTTACGTCTCGGAATTCGAGGAACCGCTGCGATTGTCGCGTCACGCCTGGTCGCTGCGTCTGTTACAGTTCGTCCGGGACGAAAGCCACCGATTCGCCCAGCATTACCATCATATCTTGAGACGAAAAGAAATCGAGGGCGACGAGTAAACGAGCGCTATTCCACCCCGAACTTCTTCCAGCAGTTGGGAACTGGCGCGGTAAACGTCATGACCTCTTTGGTTGTGGGGTGTTCAAACGTCATGGATCGGCAATGAAGGGCGATTCCGTCCGGGAATTTTTGCCTCGAACCGTATTTGTAGTCGCCCAGGAGAGGGAAGCCGCGCTGAGAAAATTGCAGCCGAATCTGGTGCTTCCGCCCGGTTTCCAGATGGATTTCCGCCCAAAAGTATCCGGGGAATTGTTTAAGACGAGTAAACGACAAGCGGCAGTCGATTGCGTCGGGATTGTCTGAAGAAACCGGATTGACTTTTCTGTGACGGCTGTCGTGAACGATGAAGTCTTCCCAATGAGCGACGTCAGTTTGCGGGTTCCCCTGCGCCAGAGCCCAGTAGACCTTGTTCACCGTCCGGTTGCGAAACTGAGCGTTGAGCCGTTCCGCCCCTTTGCTGGTTCTGGCAAAGACCATCACCCCGCTTGTGGGCGTGTCGAGCCGGCTGACGACTCCCAAATAGACGTTGCCCGGCTTGTTGTATTTCTCCTTGACGTACTGACGCGCCTGTTCCAGAAAGCTGGGACGTCCCGCCTCGACGCCCATGGTCGGGATTCCTGCCGGCTTGATCAGAACAAGCAGATGATTGTCTTCGTAAAGGGTTTTTATCATGATCTGTAATGCAGGGCAAAATCTCACTCCGTCTTAGCTCGAAACTGCTCGTTCATCTTAATAACCGTTGACAGCAGCTGTTGGAATTCCGGCGAGGAAACGCTCGCGCGAAAGGCTTCGATGTCTTTTGGGAAACATTTGCCACCGTATCCAAACAGACCGTCTGGACCGGGAACGGACGTGTGCATCGCGTTGACGTATCCGCTTTGCAAGACGCCCTGAAGGACGCGAGAGTAATCGCAGCCGAGTTCGTCTGCAAGTTGTTTAATCGCGTTGAAATACGTTACTTTCAGCGCGCCGAAAACGTTGTGAGCGTACTTTGCCAGCTCCGCTTCCGTTGACGTCGTTTCAATAAACGATTTGCCCGGAAAGACCTTTTTGAGCAGGTCGACGTGCCCGGTAAACACCATCGGCTGACGGCAGAAGTCCTCAAACGCGGTGCGCTCTGTCAAGTATTCCGGCATGAACCGAACGTCTTTTTTGTAACGCTTTGACAGCTTGTCGCACGTACCTGGAAGGACGGTCGTTCTAATGAAAATCGGGACGTCAGGCAGGTTCCTGACAATCTTGTTGAGCGTCGTCAACTTTTGCGAGCCGTTCGGTTCCGTGGGAATGTGTATGCTGATGAAAATGCAGTTGCAGTCGGATAAATCGTCGTTGAATCCCAAAGCCGGGTCCGAGATTTTGATTCGGCATTTTTTATTGTAACATTCCAGCCAGCGCTTTAGCGCCGAGCCGATCTTTCCGCACCCGACGATTCCGACAGTAACTGATTTTTTTTGCGTCATGACTTCCGGTTGAAAAATCAGATGTACTCTGCATAAAGGAATTCCGATTTGTGGAAATGCAACCAGGAGAAAAACAGAGCTATAAATGAAAACGCCGCTGTATATGCCAAATACCACGGCTGCCAAACAATAACGTTCGTTTCGGTAGCGACAAATCCACCATCGTTATACAGCGGAATGAACAGATTGTGTCCGTTAATGACAACCAGTCGAATCGCTTCTAAAATGGGCGAAATCGGGTTAAGCATCATAATTGGTCCCAACGTCGGACCGAGCATATCGGGTTCAAAGAAAATCGTGGTAAAGAAAATGCCAAACGAAGTTATTAACCCCAGTAAGTAACGAAAATCGCGATAAAAGACCATTTCACTGGCAAAAAACATACTTATCGCCAAACCTAAAACTACCAGCAATATATACATAACGGGAAGCCAGAGCAAATTTACCGTCCATTGAACCTTTCCCAAAAAGAGCAGAACAATAAACAATGACCCGGAACCAATGGCGAGATCAAATGTGTTGGAAACAAAACATGACATTGGAAATACTTCCCGCGGGAAATATATTTTTGTAATCAACCCGATGTTGCCGACCAGAGAGTTGGACGCTGCATTTACCGAACCTAAAAAGAACGACCAGGCAACCGCTTTGACCGACATGACGGCAAACGATTCCATTTGGAACGCTTGCCCCGCCATTTTTGCCATAACGTATTTAATAATAAATCCGCTGAAAACAACCATCGCCGGCATAAATATTGTCCAAACGTATCCAATAACCGCTTGCTTGTATTTAACGCGCAAATCGCGTTTGAACATTTCCAGAAGGAGTTCTCTATAAGCGTAAACGTCGTATAGCATCTCTTTCCAGGTTTCCAGCAAGGACTCTTTTTCTTCAATGTTTTCGTTTTGATTCAGCTTATCTGTTTCTTCGATAATCTGTTCGATATTGTTATTATCCATAATGCTTTATTAAGAAATCAAATTCAAGCGTCTATTCATACCGATAGTACAAAGTCCCTTCTTCTGTAATTAACTGTGAGGCATACTGGTTGTGCGTCTCATATTCATTTTGGAATTTTAGAGCAATACAGCCAATCATAACAGTATAGTAACTAATTTCCATTGCAAAAACAGATACGAACTGCGCCCCTAAACAGAAGCCTATTAGTGCGCATAGCGCCATTTGCGCAACAATATGAATATACGGATCCGACGTTTGGGTGCGTTCGTTTGCAATTTTCATTAAATACAGAATCGTAAACCCAAATGTCCCCAGCAAAGACAATATGCCAGGAACGCCCTGTTCCGCAGATGCCTGCATCCACATTGAGTGGGCTTCAATAGCCATACCATGATGAGACCTTGTATAAGGCAGCCATTGTCGCAAACCGACGCCAAATATTGGATTGTCTCGCATAACGGCTAAACAGTTTTTCCAGCTTTTCAAACGTCCCTGAGAGGAAGCGTCTCGTTCTTTTGAGTCAACAAACGTTGATGCAAATCGTTCTCGGACGGAAGGCCCTGCCATATACAGGGCAGCGCAAATAGCTATTATCATAAAAGCGATATATGACGGTTTTTTAGGAATGAACCAAACAATCGCAATTCCAGAGATCAAAAGAGAAAGCATGCCGCCTCGCGACATGGAGAAAAAAATTACATGCGTGTTAAGCGCGGCGATAAAAAAAGCAATTCCTTTACGCCATAATTTGGGATCGTACAAACCTGTATAAAACGCCAAAACAGCGTTAATAACCATCGTCAAAACAAAGAAGTTGTTGTCCATTCCGGCGAAACCCACTTCGGTCAGTCGGTTAAACCCATCCATGTAGGAATTGTTCAAGTCGTAAGCAACATAACCTTCAGAAAGAATGATAACCCAAATTAATGTTTTTAACTGACGGATGTTATTGATAATTGTTAGTCCAAGGAAGAATGCCAGGTATAGTTTTACGAACTGTACCAACTGATGCGAAGCGCCAAGAGGCAAGACTCCGTTGGCGGCGGCGGAAATGTACATCCAAAAGAAATTAAAAACAAGACACATGACGATGACGGAAACTTTTTGTCCAAAATTCCATTTGCCAAATCCGGCAAAAAGCCAGCCGATAAGCATACTAGCGCCGACAAGAAATGAATACCCGGCAATTCCAAAGAATTTATCTGGAACGGAGAAGAACCATAACGACGTCGGATTGATGATAGCAAGGCAAATATAGGTGCAAAGCCCAACAAATGGGTTTAATACGCCAAACACGAGACCAATCATCGTCAGAAGGTATGTAAACAGTAAACCTTTACTCATTGTATTTAATTTCAGGTGGTTCCAAACTGGTTAATACATACAATTGAACAGGTTGTATCAAAAGACTGTCAGACAGCGTGATTTTTGACGGCTTTTGAATTCAACTATTTTACTTCTATATATTATATCCTATTTTTTATTTTTGTAATCCCGCCCCCTGGGAGCTTTTTGTCTTTTAAAGATTATTTATCCTGTTTATTTGATATTACAGGCATATTTTGAAAAAATGAATACATTTTCAACGTTCCGGCGCTAAACAGCGTTTGAAGTATAATGTCGGAAAATGTAAATGTTCGACTGAGTAAAAATAGTTGTCCGCCTTCCATGAGAGTAAAAATGAGCGCGCTAATTGCAAGCGTGAGCCAACCTCCGTATTTGACATTACTCAATATTTGACGCAAAGACAACGTGATGACAATGCTGAATTCCATGCTTGAAAGAAGTCGATTTATGGCTGTAATCGTATGGGAACGCTGATAGTCAGCCAGGGGAATGAGCTGATATACCGTAAAAACGTTGTCATTTTTGAAAGCGTCTATGCTAAAGTTGAACGGCGTCCAGTAATATCCGACCATGGCGACGAGGATAGCAATCAAGCTGGCAATCGATATTGAACGGATATAATAACGCGATTTTTGATTAAATACAATGAAGCCAATTGACGCGGCTAAAACAGAGATAAAAATATCTGTAGCGTACAATGTTCTGGATTGAATGAAAAATTGTCCCAGAAACAGTATCGTCGAAATAATCACGGCGGAAATTATAGTAAAAACTAGCGGATGATCTCTCAACAGGCGTTTGAGAATGCCATTGGGAATATCGCCTTGCTCTTTCAAGATGTTACTTTGCCATTGACAATATATACCGATTGGAATGTACAGGTAAAAATAAAGCAGCGTTTTGGAAAAAGCATAGAGCGTCATGCCGGAATGGAATTCGCTAAATGGAATCCAAAAAACAGTATGGTTTTTCCAGCGTCCCCAAATATCGCCTAAAATATAAATAAAATCAAATGGCGACCAGGCGTCGATAATCAAAGCGAAAAAATATATGACAATAAAAGCTGAAATCGCGCCTTGTATTCTGGAACCGTTCCAGCACCGGCGCAATTCATGCCAAATTGCCTGACCGGAAATTGCCCAGATAATGCAACCAACGCCTGCGCCGCACGTTTGCGCTATAATATCCGACAGCGCGCAATTTCGGTTGATTGTATATAGCTGAAGACGTTCTACGATAAACGCCATTAAAAAGCAAACGAAAACTACAGGCAAGAAGTATACTGCAGACCAGAACGTTTTTTTATCCAGACACAATGCGCCCAACATAAAAAAACCAGCTGGAATTCCCAAAAACAGGTTGACGTACCAGTCCATCTGCGAGTCGATGCGTCCGCCGGTTGCAAGAATTTGCGATACGCCTTCATTCCAGTCAATATGCACCGGTTTGAATACAAAAGGAGTCAAACTGCCGTAAAACAGGAATATGTAAAACAGCAGAAGCATGGACAAACAGAAGCCTTTTCCAGGAAACGCTTTTGCAGCGATTTCGGAATCCGTTGAAACGTCAGCTGTGAGGCTTTGAGTATCCATGAAATCATTTTGGAGTCAGAATCAGTTCCGACAGCTTTGCAAATCTGGCGGACCAGGAATACGTCTCGACAATCGCTTGACGTCCTCGCAGAGCGCGGAAATCAACGTCCGGGTTGTGAACGCCCAGATTAAACAACTGAGTTAAAGAGTCAATCCAGGACTGCGGTTCGTTACAACTCCATGCAAATTGTGTAACAGAGTTGTCAATCCCTTGCAGACTCATCGGCGACGCCAAAACCGGTTTCGCCATTGCCATGGCTTCAAGAGTTTTGTTTTGAATTCCGCGCGCAACCCGAAGCGGAATGACAACGGCATTGGCGCGGTAAATATATGGTCGAACGTCGTCAACTCGTCCAATGAGATTGACGCCTGGCGTTTTGGCAAACGATCGCGCTTTTTCGCCCGGATTGGAACCGACTAAATCCAGTTCCATTTTAGGAAAAGCTTGCTTGATTGTTTCCCAGGCGTTTTCCAAAAACCATTCGATGCCGTCCAGATTGGCGCGATAATCCATCGCCCCTACAAAAACCAGGCGAAAAGGAATGACGTCTGACTTTGCATACTGAGCGTCTGGAGAGAAAAAGTCGGAATCGACTCCATTCGACAGCGCGATTATTTTTTCTTGTACGTTTTCCGGACAGAAGCTCCGATAGAGCTTTGCTTCGTCTTCGCTAACCGCCAGAGTTCTAAGGCTGGTTTGAGCGATTTCAATCTCTTTTTGACGCAATCGGCGCCCTTCCGTTTCAAAAATCCGACGTTTGAACAGCCCTTTAACGCCGGTGGAAACGGCGGCGTAGTCAAACCATTTTTGGCTGTCAACGTCCACAATGTCGGTTATGAGCGGGATGTTTTTCAGTTCCGGCAATCGGGAATACGGGTACATGCTGGAACAAAAGACGACGACGCGGTCGTAGGTCGTATCCTCCGTCCAGACTCGGATTTGTCGACGAAGAGCGGATGAAGAAAACAGCCCCTCTGTCATCGTTGAGCCGGAAAGCAGACTCAAGCCAGCATGAATCCATCGACCGTACGGACGCCACGGAACGAATGCTGTCCGTTGACAATACGATTTCAAAACAGAAACGTATTCGTCGCTGGGCTTTTCGTCGCAAAGCGTTCCCAAGTCAACAGCAGCAATTTTCGACATGAATTCCAGCAAACGGAACGAACGAATTCGGTCGCCGCGATTAGGCGGATAGGGAAAACGATGCGTCAAAAACAGAATCCGAGGTTTATCCATCGTTATCTCCTTTCCTGCGTCGGTTGAAAACAGCGCCATTGACTAATCGCTTCGCTCAAAGCGCCAAATTGAAAATCATTGGTTAGTCGATCGAGTTTCGACAGGTTTTTACCAATGCCGACGTGGTGTCTAAACTTGGATACGGCAGATAAGCCGGGAATGACTGGCTGTTGAGGGTCAAATTCCCATGGGTGAACGTAAATGACAAAGGGACGCTTTAGACGCTGATTGATTTTCCGGAGAAAAAAGCGGCTCAGTCTGTACGGATAAAGCCGAAAATATCCGCCGCCGGAGACAGGGAAATTGTATCCCAAAATCCGATAAACCGCCGGAGGGAATTCCCAAATGGCGCCAGCAGGCTGCTTTAATTCGTGAATTTCCGGGTTACTGTTGGGGATGCCGTATCGATCGTGATAAATCGGGTAAATGCTCGAATCGTATTCAAAGCCTTCTTCAGCCAAAATATTTAACGCCCAAAGAGACTTTTGAGTAATCGAAAAACTGGGCGCTCGAAAACAGACTGGACGTTTCCCGGTGATGGACTCCAAAATATCGCGGCATTTAATAACGTCGGCGCGAAACTCGTCTGGCGTAAGATTGTAAATCAGCCGATGCCGGTAGCTGTGAACGCCGATTTCATGCCCCGCGCTGAAGATTTGCTCTACCAATTCAGGAAAACGCTCTGCCGTCCAGCCGACGATAAAAAAAGTGGCGCGAATCCCCCTGGTTTTTAGCAAGTCCAGAATTTTTCCGGTAGAATTAATAACGCGGTTGCCGTATTTGTCCCAATCTTCATAACGGACTATCTTTTCGTAGGCTGATACCTGAAAAAAATCTTCGACGTCTACTGTCAGCGCGTTTAACATAATGAATCAATTTAAAACAATTACGGCGTGGAATCAGAAATATAATCAAACTATCTGATTTGAACTGACGCCATAAACTGATTAATCGATGAAGAGGCGGATGAGCTGGATTCTTTTAAGTTGACGGCTTCGACGTTATGGGAAGAACTTGAATCAAGTCCGTCTTCGTGAAAACGCATGTATTCCGGAATTTCAACTTCTTCTCGAGCAATTCCCGCAACTCGAGCGCAGGACTTTCCAGGCAAGCCGATAATGCGCAGCGATGTACAGAAGAAAATCCTCATGTCCATTATCAAATTGGCGTTGTTAATGTATTCGGAATCAAGAACCAGTTTGCGTCGAACGCTGTCGAGATCGGAATCTGGAGGGAGATTGATTTGAGCCAGACCGGTAATTCCCGGCAGAACGCTGGTTCGGAACATATACCCAGGAATCTTCTTTTCCAAAATGGCGGTGAATTCCGGTCGTTCCGGACGCGGTCCAATCAAAGCCATCTGTCCAAAAAGGACGTTAAACAGCTGAGGAAGCTCGTCAAGATGCAACGGACGAAGAATTCTGCCCAAACGGGTAATGCGCGGGTCGTTTTTAGCCGTCCAGACAGGACCGGTTTTGGCTTCTGCGTCTTTAAGCATCGTTCGGATCTTCATCAGATTGAATACTTTACCGTCTTTGCCAACTCGACGCTGTTTGTAAATTGCTGGACCAGGCGAGGTGATGTGAACCAAAATAATCAGAAACAACATGATTGGCAAACCCGGTATTAGTAAAATCAATGCTGCCAACTGATTTACCTTGGCAGAGAAGGCAAAATACAGCTTTTGCTTCATACTGAGCTTGTCGGATTCTTTCTGAATACTTGACTGTTTTTTTGACATATTGTATAACCTCATGAGAAACATCCCTGTTTGATTAAACAATGGACGTTCTGAAAATTATAATTATAGGCTGGTAAATAACGACCAATGCCGTTACTAATATATTAATCAAAATTTACGTTTTCTTATAGACGCTAGTTCGGAATAATCAGAAAAATTTTTTAATTCTTAAAGCTAAAATCGTTAAATTCGGAACTATTTTTAAAAAATTTTGAAAATTTTCTATTCAAATACTAAACAAAGAATAAAAAGTTGCTATATTATTAATATATAAAGTGAAATTATTTTCGAAAAGCGTCCCCCAATGATCGGAGCTATATGCCAATAGTTTTCGCGTCGCTTTCGAGAGAATAGGTATGTCAAAGTTTTAATTATTTTCCCCTGATAAAATAAAATTAACTATATGGACTACGAATCCTCAGTACCGCAATCGTCTGACGTAAATGATGTGAATTCCGAATCGGAAATCATTCACATTGATTCGGGCGATATTTTCCACGCTGATCCATCGACAATTTTTATTCGCCAGATTTTGGGCGTTTTCTATCTGCTTTGCGGACTAGGAATACTATACATCGCTCTGTTTTTATCTCCACATCAAAGTGGAAGCCATTACGTTTCTTATTTTGTGTTGGTTGGAGTTGGCTTGATTATTGGTTCGATAGTCTATTTTATTTCTGCATGGCATAAAAGATCATATCGGAGTTTTATTAACGAGCAGGGATTAGGCTGCAGCAACAGCCACAATATTCCGGCTCATGCCTGGAGCGAAGTTGACTATGTCCTCCAACGGCTTTATTATCGTGGAACGCCGCCGTCAAATGGAGTTTGGGGGATTGCTCCCAGACGTCTGGATGAGGATTACGTTGTCGTTCTGAAATCCGGTCAGCGTCTGTTTTTTGGACGCCGCAATCTGGGGCATTTATCGCGATTCAAGCCTCTGATTTTGTATTATTCAGAACAGAATAACGTCGAGTGGAAAACTCAGGAAATTTATCACAGCCGAAAGCTCAAAGCCGGCGCTCAGTTGGTTCCCACGTTGTTGCTTGTATTGCAGACGCTTGTTCCGTTATTGTTTCTGGGGGTTCAGGTCGGTATTGTTTATGGTTTGCATAACGATATTTTTGTTCTAACGCAAAAGGAAAAAGAAGAACAGCTGGCAACCCGTTTTTCCTGGCCGGTTGAGTTTATTTCCCGCAAGGCGGAGCAGATTAATCAGGTGCTCGACAGAGGATCCGTTTCTCCTTTGGACGTAAGAATATCGTCATTGTATCTTACCGAGAATGGCGATGCGGTTGCTTTTGGAACTGACAGCGGAGCATTCCAGCTGCGCGACGTTTCTACCGGCTCAGAACTGGGAACAATCCCCAACGCGTTGTTGACTGCGGTTATTTTTACAATGACAACGCAGGATAATACGAAAGTCATCGCTCGTGATTTTGACAATCAGCTTCAGGTTTGGGATCTCAATAAAAGGAAAGAGATATTTTCTTTGGACGTCCCAAACAAGTATTATCACTCCGTAGTATTTTCCGCTGATGGTTCATTCATATATTTTGGGGATTTGGAAGGACGCGTTTCCGTCTATGATTTGAAGTCGGAAAATCTGGTTAAGAAATTCCAGGTTCTTCAAAACCCTGTTGTGTATACGTACGCTTCCAGAGAAGGACGTAAAATTTTAGCGGGATATAAAAATAACTCGGTTTATATCTGGGATTTGTTTATGCAGGGCGAGCCAACGTCCCTCAATTTGGACAGCGAACTGGTTTGCGCCGAATTTACGCATGACAACAAAGAACTGGGAACGCTGGAAAGAAACGGCACGTTCAGAATTTGGAATTACGCTATTCGACAGGAAACGTTCAGGCGTCCGTTGTTTACGTCAGAGACAGAAAAAATCGATGTATTTACCTTTTCTCATGACAGTAAACTGATTGCTTACGGGTCGACGACTGGGGTCGTGTCGTTTATGTCGATTACCAAAAGCCGAATCCTGGAAACGTTAAAGGTTCCTGGAATGGAATCTCCGACGCCGATTCTGGATTTGAAATTTACAGCAGACGACAAGTATTTGATTGTTGGTACAAAATACGGAGTCTGGAAAGTTAGAGTTGACATAGACGTCAACAAAGAATAATCTCCTGGCACATAAAATCAGCCCCGGAAATGTTTTCTGGGGCTTTTTTATTGAGCGTTATTAAAGATGCCGCGGCGTCGAGTTACAGGAATGATTCGTAACCAAAAACCAAATTCTCATTATTCCTGGAACAATAAAAGTTCAGAGAACATTCAACGGCAAAACGATAATCGCCTTGAGAAATAACTTCCTGCAACGCAGCGTCGAATCCGAGTTCTTCTTGACGAGCAGTGAATTCTTCGACTTTTTCCTTCTTCGGAGGGCGTTCGCGATAGAAGTCTTCGTCTATAATAGGGAAGAACATTGCCAATCTTCGTAAAAAATGCTGATACAGACTTGGCGGCAGGGTGCGATTAAACGATACAATGCCTTGAATTGCCTCCGTCATGGAAAAATATTTATCCTTCGGAATTTCGTTCAAAAACGATTCATCATTTTTATCAAGGCGATCAATTAGTATTTTTCGTAAATGCTCCGGCAGACCTTTATATGCAAATTTTCTCAAAAAATCTTTCTGTATTTTTTCAAGGAAACGGGGCAGATTTCTTTTGAAGTTTTTTTCCGCTTCTTCTTCGTCGACATCGTCGTTGTTATCTTCATTGACATTGTCGTCATCGTCGAAATCAACAGAGTCGTCGTCTTCATTATTAACGAATTCATCTTCATCATAGCCGCTGGATTTTTTCCAGTCTTCGCCGCTGTCATCGTCGTCGTCGGATTCGTCCCAATCTTCGTCTTCTTCGTCCTCCGAAACGTTATTGCTAAACATATCCTCCAGTTCTTTATTCTTTGTTTTTACGCTATCCCAATCGTATTCGTCCCAATCATATTGGTCCCAATCAATTTCCTGACGATTGGAGTCTGAAGCATTATCCTCATTCAGGATGTTGATTTCGTCCTGTTGATTATCATTTTCGTCGTCAGTTTCATCGGAATCGTTACTGTTTTTTTTCGGAGTGATTGAAACAGAAAGACTGAACCATACCGGTAAACGACCGGAGTGAGATTCCGCTTGAGATGAAAAGGTCGAATTGGCATCGTTTCTAAAGTAAAAAGATTTGTTCAAGTTAAGGATTACGCCTTTCATTTCGAGAACGTTATTGATAAGGGTTTTTCCCATATCAATAAAATTATCGCAGGCTTTTCTTTGTTTTTTATCCTGCAGACGTTCCGCGATTTGCTGCGCTTCTTTGATATTTCCACTGACGGACAATAACTCAACCAGCTGCAAACAGGCGTACGATTGAACAGTCTGATTCGAGATGGATTCAATAAACGATAACGCAGTTTCTTTTCCTTTGATTTTCCAGTATTCATGCGATACCAACCCGAGCATCAGCCCTTGCTGAACAACGGGTTTATACTCTGAAATCCGTTTCTGAATGCAATTGAGAGTTGCAAAGGCTTCGTCTTCTTCGCGCATTTGTTGAAACAGCTGATATGCGGCAAAGAGATACTTGCAGCGTTTTCTGCCGATTTCCAAGCGGGCAAATTCGTTTCGAGATTGTTTAATGTACGTTAACGCCTTGTCTGCATCGTCCAACCGTGACAGAATAAGCAGATTGATTGCGTTCAGCTTCGGACATCGAACGTTGATTTCCGGAATAGCCATCGTTTCTTCCATGAGCTTTTCCAGCCAGGAGTCCATCTGAGGCATGCTTTCATTTTTCAGACAGAATCGAGTTTGCATATTATCCAGAGATTTTAGCAGCGCGTCAACCCTGATATCGGCATAGTTGATGTATGCGATTGTATCCAAGGCGTCCTCTGGGCAATTTGCCGCCGCTTGAACTTGCGCTATTCTGGACAAGGCTATATCGCGCTCTGCGCTATCGTCTATAACTCTGGCTATTTTGACCGCCAATTTTAAAATATCTTCTTTCATTTTTTCCCTTTTAAAAGATAATATTCAATTATTAATATGTTTGTATAAAAGCGATTACAAATACATTTTGATTTTTTCTGGAAGTTGATTGTAGGGATACAGTTTTTCGTAATCCAGTAAACCAGACAGCGCGCGAGAAAAGACGTGAAAGCCCTTTTCCGCCAAAACTGCAACCGGGTTGAGTCCTCCGACTGTTACAACGCCGATTCGCCCATCGTCAACAGGAATACCCAACAGCGATTGGTTGGGGCGTCCGACAAGGATGTACGACCCCAGACCGATAGCTTTCATTTGCTTGCCGATTTCTTCGACTTTTGGCCGCGACTCGGCAGGCGTTTCTCGAAAGCCCGCGCCGACAATGCCGTCGCCGTGACGAACGGCTCCGCGGAAGTCCGTCAGACCGGCGCGAATAAACAATTCAAGCGGGTCTAAACTGATGCCGTCATAATGAATAATTTCGGTAAAACGGACTGGCTGATGGTTCTCAAAGCGAAGCAGTCCTGCAAACCGCGATTGCATCGGAACTCCATTTTTCAGCAGCGCGCCGTTGAGGGTAATCGTGCAAACGGTGCAAAACCCGATTTTATCGTACGGAACGGAAACGTCTCCGGCGCGTTCGCCTGGTCCTAAAAGGCATACCAGCGTTCCCATCGAATAACCGCAGGCAAAGACGTCGCAAATCTCTTTAATGCACCCGGCAAAAATATGGGGATCGACCAGGGAAACGTTGACAATAACTTTCCCGCTTCGCTTTGCCAGATCAAACGTCATTCGATAAATCATCTGATCGATTTTCGACGACATATATCCAACTCGCTGAAGCGCTTGCAGGTCATGAAGCTGTTCCTGACCAAATGTGGTAAGAACGCGTCCCTGACGCCCTACGGATTCCGTAAATCCTTCTTGATCCAATTCCTGAAGGTACATTCTCACTGCGCGTTCCGAGACGTCCATGTCGGCAAGCGTCAGAGCTTGAGCTATGGCTATTGAACTGAGCGGGCGATTCTCAGACTGCAAAACTTCCAGAATGGCTTTTTTCTTTTTGTCTACTTTATCCATGAATGCGGAATATCTTTAGATGAGCGCTTTGCGTAATTACTAATTACTCATTACTAATTACTAATTTATTGATAAATGCTCAAATGCCGAATGTAAATTTCCATAATCATCAGATTCATGGTGGTAATGTAATGCTTTCCGCCTATATTGGACCATTTATCTCTCGTTGGCTTTTCCGTGTCCCAGCTTCCGCCGCATGGATGGTCTGCAGGCAGCTGAGTTCTTTGTAACAGCGGCATAATTGCAGATTGCCATGTTTTCCAGGCTTCGCCTTTTTGCGCGAACATGACAGCAGTGCCGTAGTACCAATAATAGACGTCGGTGTCGTATTCTAAATCGTGATTTTTCCCCGGCGCGTTTTGGAGCAAATATGGGATCGTCTGTTGGGAATCAACCAAATCGGGATTGATGCACCACTGCATAAAAAGCCCTTCGGCGGTCATGGCAGGGGTTGTCTTTTTCCAATCAGCGTATTTAGAATCCATTCCAATATCGGGATTGTAAATAAAACGCTTGTTTTCAGGATTTTGCGCTCGATTAAGCCAGCGTTGGGCGTTGTTGAGCGATGGAATAACTTCGTCTGGCTCGAGGACTTCTGCAGCCATCGCTGAACGGAGAGCCATAATTTGCCAGCCGGAAGACGACGTGTCAGACTCTATATGAGGCTGCCCTTCCATTCCCATGGTTTCATAACGCCAACCGCCCAATCTGGGGTTTTGAGTGGCAATAATATATCGCGCCGCCGCTTGAGCTGCCGGCAGCAGCTTTGGATCGTGCGTCAATCCGTATGCTTCGCACAAAGCCGTTGCCGCCATGGCGTGAGCGTACGAACGATAATTGTAAAACTCGTTATTGGCTTCGTTGGAGTCAATAACGTCGTCGGCGTCGTATATGGCGCCGATCGCTCCCTTAACGCCATTTTTCCCAACAATGGGAACTGTTTGTTGATGTTGGACTAAAAAGTTAAGCCCTTTTTGAATTTCTTCCCGGTATAAGCCATCTTTATGAGTGTACCCGGCGCCGAGCATGCTCAACAAAGCCAAAGCCGTTGCGGCAGTGTCGCATTTTTTCGTTCCGTTTTGCTGCAATTCCTGACTGACTTTAAGCGAAGCGGGCTGTTGATGGAAACGCCAGCGTCCGTCTGGCCACTGAGTTTTAGAAAGGAACTTCAGACCGTTTTCAATCGTTTGATTTATTTCAGCGTCGCCGCCGAAACTGGTTATCATTTGAGGTCGGATTGAGGGCGCTCGCTTTTTATAGGCGTCGGAAGGAACGACGTCGTTTCGCTTTATCGACACAATAGATGGCGCGCCAATGGACACCGTCGATTCCGGCGGCGTTTCCAGACTTCTGAATTCATTTCCGTTTAATCCTCCCAGCCCGGCATTGAAATTGCGCGGAATAGAAACGCTTGTTGGACGTTTGGGAGAATCAAGGACAATGCTTTTGGAAATGTCTTTCGAGGTCAATTCGTTGTAGGCGGTGGGGGAGTCGTAACTGGCGCGAGGAATCCCGCGGGGTCCCTGCGAAACAGGCGTTAGCGTTTGAGCTTTAGGAGCCGCAGAACTGGCTTTTGCCAAAATCGCGTTTTCCTTAACATGATTGACGCTGCTGGGGCGAAGCGTCGTTACAGGCTGAATCAGTTCTGGAATAGAGCTGACGCTCTGTTCGGGCGTATCAATGTTTAAGTCCGGCATGGCGTCAATACGGCGAATATCGGGAATTGACGATTCGTCTATCGTTGGACGAATTGATTCGGTATTCCCCACGTCAAGAACCACCTTGGAGGAGTCCGCTGCAACACTTTGCTCTCCCATCGAACCGAGGTCTGATTGAGGGGCGTCGTGCTCTACTGTTGAAATGAGCTGGTCATGTTCCGGCAGGGGAACGCTTTTGTGAATGTTGCTGGGGTTGAATTGAGTGTTAAACGTTCGGCTGACGTCGGGCTGAACGTCTTCCGAAGGCGCTTCAATCTCATTGACTGCGATTGGAGTTACATTAGGAATGTCAGACAGCTCCGGCGAGTCTGGAGTTTGAAATTCGTGGTCGAACGATGAATTGAATTCGTCTACGGCGGGCAGCGTTTTTTCATCGTTAAATTCCTGTTCTTCAGCAGGCGACGTTGGCGTGAGCTGTTCAAAACTGTCTTGAATTTGGGGCGAGTCCAGCCGGCTTTCATCGTATCCGGAAATAACCTTCGGCTCACGGACGGGTTCCGGGTCGGATAGAGCTTTTTCCTCGTCTGCAGGTTGATGATTTTCCGACAGATTTATATCCAGTTTGACGTATTTGTCATGAATATAGGCGAGCAAACCGATATGAGCCAAAAGACTGAGAATCAGGCAGAGCTGAATTCGAAACAGCCAATGGGAGCGTTTTTCAGAAAGAATCTCTTCATACGAAGCGGCGTTGGCAGACGTCTGCGTCTGGACGCCATTGCTTGCCGGCGCGGCATTTGCTGAAGAAACGGTTGTTTCTGAAATCGGACGGTTTATTTGCTTTCGGTTTGACGAAGTTGGCTTCATTGGCTATTTTCTCGCTTTGGCGGTTACGCAATAATCGGTAATTCCCACCTCTCGGCAGGCGTCAATACAGAAAAAAACCGGTTCGAAACGGCAATCGCGGTCAGCTCGAACGATAACGTTGTTTTTGGTCGGATTGCTGTTCCAGTGAACTTTGAGAGCTTTAATCAACTCATCTGCTGTAAGATGATCTTCCCCGATAAAATACTCTCCATCGGAGGAAATGTTAATAATCAGCTCTTTGGGCTGTTCGATCAAGGGTTTAGCGATGCTGGTTTCAGGAATGTTGATGTCCATGCGACGTTCTTCCTCTGAAAAACGGGACGAAACAAGGAAAAATATAACCAGCAGAAACACGACGTCAATTAACGGCGTGAGGCTCAGATTTGACAGCGCTTTACTTTGCGGTAATTGAATCATCTTATCTGACGTAATTGCAATCTCTGACGATGTTAAACCAGGAACGCTCTGCGCTTTTCTCCAGCGCGAACGCAAATCTTTTTCGTATTATAATACAAATTAATAATCTTTGCAATAGTTTAAACGTCTTTTAGATGAAATTTTCTAACAAAAATAAAAGGTTTCGGAGGATTTTGACGCCCCCCGGGGTCGAATTTTTGCCAATATTTTGTATAATCCCCAATTAGAGCTATTTGAGCGAATCGCTTGACAGGCTTTTTGTTTTGACAAAATTAAATTGAATAAACTGACAAATATACAACCATGGCAGAAACCGCAGAGGAATTCCGCAACCGGCTTATTAACCAATACAACGAAATCGCCCGTCTGGCAGGGGCGCCCAGACGTTGAAGGCCGCATCCTTTTCCAGCCGCTCCTTCTGCTCCTTCGTCAG
>CACXSS010000018.1 GCA_902770245.1 uncultured Planctomycetota bacterium
ACCGGAAGATTATCCGTGGAGCAGCTCATATAGACCGAGGTAGAAACAAAGTGTGAGAATGCGACCAACGGGAGCGGTTTTCGGCAAGCGCGCGGGAGCGCGGATTGGCTCCCCCGCCATCGGGGGCGGACAGAATGTCCGCGAACCCGCGGGTCTGAGGTTGTCCGCTGCGAAAGGGGGAGTTTGGAAGCTTCCGCCGCAAGCGATGTTCTCGTGCGTTCTGCGAGTAAACAAAAAAGCGGAAGCCCCGCTTTCGCGTAACTCCCGCTTTTGTTTATTCGACTTTTAATCTACCTATCGGATTTCGATGTTGTCCAATCCTCCGGTGTCGAGATAGTAGCGTTCGTCCGCCAGCGTTCGCCAGCTGAAGAAGACGTTTTCGCCCAGGACGGCGTCCTGTCCGGCGACGATGCCCATGACGGAATCGACTTCCAGATGTTCTTCGGATTCTCCGGTCGCCTTGATTCGCTTAATCTTGACCTGAACTTCCGTACGTCCGATTCGGTCGCCGACTTCCATTTTGAGAATGTAAATCGGAGTCGCCTGAGCGTCTTCGTTTTCGCTCATTTTACGGCCAATGATAACGCGCTGAGAACTGGTCGTGAAGTCGGTGATTTCTTCACGCGAGTTTTCGTCTACGGGTTTGAACAGAACGCGTTCACTTCGGATGCCGGACGTGGACCCGCCCATGACGCCCCAGAAGTAGCTGTTTTCGTACTGCTTGGCTTGCATGGAGTACTTGAACTGCGGGAGCATGCCGTTTGCCGCCATGAACTCAATCGCCGCGCCGACGACAACCGGGCTTTTCGGGTCGATAATAACGCCGGGTTCCGTGCCTTTTTCGTCCTGGTACGGATACCAGTTGCCGGCGTAATGCCCGTACATGGGGACGATTCGCGACGGCGACAAGGGCAGGTACATTCTGACCAGTTTGCGGATGTAATCGAGTTTTGTCGGCTGACCAGCCAGCAGGACGACGTCCGCCTTGTACTGAATGCAGCGCTGGCACATGTCGTAAATCAGTTCGTCGAAAACGTCGTGAATAACGCCGTCGAATTCCTCTTTGTTAACCGTCAAATCAAGTTCCGTTTCTACGGTGTAGTAGCCCGGCCCCTTGAGTTTGTCGAATACCGCCTGGAGCGATTCCAGAATGCTGGGGTCGACAATTTCCGGGTCGGTATGGGAAATCGGTTCCTGATATTCGCCTTCGACGGCTTTTTTGAGGTATTCGTTTGTCAGCGGGATAAACAGACGGTTCATCCAGGCGATTCGTTGTCCTTTGAATTCGCGGTTGCGCGGAACTTCGGGACCGAAAAGCAGCTGAACGTCTTCCTCTTCCATGTTGAGAGACTCGGCAAACTGCGGGATGATAATCGTTTCCAGCAGACGTTTGACCATCTGGTCGCCGCCGAGGGAGATGCCGTCCTGATGAAGGGTTTTGCCGTGAATGTAGTCGTCAATTTTAGACTCGTAATTGTAACTGGCAATCATCAAGTCGGTCGTGCCGCCGCCGATGTCAAGGCAGGCGATGCGGATCTCGTTTTTCTTGTCGCCGATTTCGATTTCTTCTTTTTGCGAGCCGGTTTTTCCGGGTCGGGCAACGCCGCCGCGGCGACGTCCTGCAACCGCGCCCATTTGAAGCATGTTTTCCTCCGGCGGAGCTTCCACGACGACTTCGCCTCTGTCCTGATGAATGGTCGAGAACCAGATTCGCGGGTCTTGCCCCAGCAAGCCGAGCTCGCTCCAGATGTACGTCAGGTGGACGGCGCTGGCTTCGTCGATGGACAGGTTAAGCAGAGGACGAACGCGCTGGAATCTGCCAAGCGTTCGGGTGAAGATTTCAATCGCCTTTTGAACCTGCATTCGCAGACGTTCTTTTTCCTCTGTAATCATGCCGGACGGGTACGTCATGGTAATGGTACGAAGTTCTCTGGCGCGCCCGGCGTCTCCGGAAGACGTGCGGTACGCCATCGAGTTGATGTACGTATACGCCTGGCAGATCATTTCGTACAGAGCCGCAGTCATCATGGCGCGAGGCGCGTGACGCGGTTTGAGCGGCATGTCGGTTGCGAAGTCTCGTTCCTGCGGTCCGCCTTCTTTAAGCAGGAAGTCGTTGTCGTCCTCATGGATGAACTTCATCAGCGGACCGTGGAGGTTGTCGCAATAGACGTTTGTACCGCAGGTGTTGTGCGGGTCGCACATGTGCCAGTTGGCGCCTTCGAGCCAGCTGGAGTCGTCTGCCCACAGGTAACGTTTGGGAGAGCTGACGCCCGTGCGGATGTCGCCGTCCGGCGTAATAACCTGTAACAGGTCGTCGCATTCCTTGCCCATGCGGACTTGTGACAAATCCTGGAACAGTTCAGGCGCGATCTGGACTTCAACCTTCGTCTGACGAGGCGAAGACGAGCCGAACCCGAACCAGCTCTTCTTTTGAGGAGCGGATTCGTCGATATGGAACTGAATCTTTTTCTGCTTAATCGGCGGCAGATACGGAGCGGTCGCCCAGTGCGTTTTGGACGAGAACCAGCGGTTCTCCGGCATACGCATGTATTCGCCCAGCTCGTTGTACTGGTTGAGATGATAGCGGTTTGTCAGTTCAAACGGAATCATCTGGGGCGTCTGCGAGATTTCGCCAACAACTTCCAGCAGCAAGGCGCCAGTGCGGCTGTTGCCGAAGTCGATAATCATGTGAACCTGTTTCGGCTCGCCGGAGGTTGCCGTTGCAGGACGAATAACAATCTGCGTTTCCGGAACGCCCTTGAGCGGGTTGCCGGTAACGTCCAGCAGACCGCGAAGTTCAACCGGGTAGTCGCCCGTCAAAGCGGACGCGTCGCAGAAGTAGCCGATTTCCGGGTCGCCGCAAGTCGTGTCAATCGCGAAGAACAGCTTGGTGTTCTCTCCGGTTTGAATAATCTGCCATTGAATATACGGATATTCCTTGATGGAACGGGGATCTTCCGCTTCCGGTTTTCCGGCGTTAATGTTGCATACTGTTCTTTGCCAGCCGTTGCCGACCTGCTGAACGTTGTATCGGGAACCGCCTTTAAGCGGAACGCATACCAGCTGAACCCCTGTATTTGCAAATAAAATGTGCATGATAAAAAGCTAAAAAAGTATTTGTGATTTAATGTACTCAACGACTAATGAAACCGCGGAATTGCGGAAATTAGTACCGTCCTTCAAACGGCGCCAAAATATCCCACAGTTCGGAGTTTCCCGGCGGAATCTGGACGTGGTCGCCCGCGCCTGCCGCCAGAGCCTGCGGAACGCGTTCCACCCAGCGTTTGGTAAACGACGCGGCAAGACCGTAGTCGGCATAGGCTTCCAACGGCTTGATAAACGAGTCGTCTTCATGAACTTCGTCGCCGTCAACGATAAGCTGCTGACCTTTGATTGCCGCCCAGGACGGGCCGGGGTTCATGATGTAGTCGTTCATGATAATCTGAGTGTACTTTCGGCGAGCGCGGCGTCGAGCGGATTCGTCGCGCGTTTTGAGGTGGATTACCGGGTCGAGCTGGTCAATTAGCGCAGTAATGCACTTTTCGCAAGTGAGGTAATCCTGCAAGTAGCGGACGAACGTGCCCATGTCTTCCGGGTCAAGCCATTCGAAATCGTCGAACTTGTGCGTTTTGATGTACTCGTTGTAACGACGCGGAACTTCTTTTTTCGCCCAATCGGAAAGATAAGCTCGCAGCGTGTCGGGCAGCGGGTCGCCGTGACGTTTGGACTTGATTTCGGCGCAATCCGCCAGCATCGCTTCCGCCCCGTCCTGCAGAGTAAGAATGTTTTGCAGAGCGTAGATTTTGTCATACGCGCATTGCGGGTCTTCCGTCAGCCAGTTGACCATCTTGTTGCCCGCCTTGATTCGCTTTTCGCGGTCGACGTTGGCGTCCGGGTCTACGTACCAAGCGCGTGACAGCTGAAGGATTTCCGCCCGGAGACGGTTGATTTCCTGCTGCAGCTGGTTTTGCTTGTCTGTAGAGCTTGTAACAAGATGAATGCCGGCGGCGATAAGCGACTGCCCGCCGTCGCCGTCTGTCATGGCGATGTCCCAGCGGTGTTCCTTGTCGCGAACGTATCGGGCGACAGCGTCTGACGCCATAAAGGCTTCCTTCGCCTTTTCCCATTTGATCGGGTCGTTCTTCTGACGCATCGCCTCGTTCGTGTCCCACGTTCCGGGATAACGAATCGGGTAGGCGTTGGTAAACGGTTTGCCCTTTCCGCCGAAGTCGTTAAAGACGTCGTCCAGAGCGTCCGCCAGCTGACCCAGTCGCGCTTCGTACAACGACTTGTCAGCGTAGATTTCGCGGTTGCGGAATTCGTCGTCAATACCCGTCATACCGACAAACAGAGCCGGGGTGTCGTCTGTAACGCCGCGAGGCCAAATTCTGTCTCCGTAACGGGTGCGGCCCCACTTATTAATATGGTCTTTCATCTGGTTGGAAACTTCGAGGTTACCGCCGCGGGAAAGCAGCATCAGCGTTTGAATCTGACGTTCTTCGGTGCATCGTTCAAACAGGTACGAAACTTTACCTCGTTTGACGATTTCCATCTGTTCTTCGACCGTGTCGGCAGAAGTTCGTTTACCGGCTTCCGTACCTTGACGTCCGGCGCGCATACCGGGAATGTCGAGGAAGTCCATGTTCTCAATAACCTGACGCCAGTCGTCGTTCAAGCGGTGCGGCAGAATCGGCAAAACGAGTTCCAACATGGCCGCCTGCATCGTTTCGAGGTCTTCCCGCCCGTTGCCGCTGCCGGGGTTGTATTCCAGAACCATCCAGCCGGAACGATCCTTGAGCTGGAAGTCTGACCATTCGACGCGTTTCCAAACCTTGGACGTCGGACGGTCGTGGAACTTGCTTCGCTGAGAGTCCAGCAGGAATCGAACGCCCGCCCAGTGCGTCAAAATGCACGGGTCGTGATCAGGAGAATACAGACGTTCCAGGAACGCGTTGATTCTGGTAAACAGACCCGTCATGGACGACCAGTTCCCCCAGAACAGGTTGGCGACAACCTGCGTGTATCCTTCTTCCGAAAGCGGGTATCGGCTGAGAATGCTGTTGAGCAGCGCCGACTTGCAGGGGAATCCACGGCGGTCAATGCCGGTCATGTACGAGAATGCGTCCATGATGTCCATACGCCATTTGCTGTCGACCTCTTTGCCGGGCGAGACTTTGGCGATTTGAGCAACCATGGTTTCCATGTTGTTTTCGTCCCAGATTTTGGAATCTTCAGCGCGGCATTCGCCGTGGAAGCCTCGCGCCAAAACGCGGAGCCACTCAGCGCGGGTCAACGCCTTGACCATAACCGGGAATTCCGGCGACGGTCCTTCCGCCATACGTTCTTTGGTCGTAAATCGGGTAACCAGAGCCGTTGCTTCGTTTGACCCGGACTGCGGGTTAAGGTCGGTATCGAACGACAAGTCCTTGTAGTACGACGGTTCGCCAAGGGCTTCGTCTCGTCCCAGCGGGCTGTAATCGTGACTTTGCGGACGAAGAACGGCGCCCATAAAAAGGCTCTTTCCTACCTGCGACGGTCCGTAGACGGCTGCCGCGACCGGAACTTTAGAGGACGTAAAGATACTTCGAGCCAAACGGCGAAGCTGGAGAACCTGGAACTCGTCACGCTCGGATATCGGAAGCATTTCCAATTTTGCGCGGTCTCTGTTGAATTCCGACAACCAATCGTAAACGTCTGTGGTGAGGTTTAAGACCTCTTCCGCCTGTCGCTGCAACAGACGGTCTGTTTCGTCAGGAAAACCCATAGTTGATAGTTAATTTAAAAAAGGAATACGAGTATTATTAAAACCTTGGATTTTGGTATTCTTAGCTCCAGCCCAGCGTCACCCAAATTGAAGAAACAAAAGTACAATGTATTTCTGTCAAAATAAGACCTAACTAAAATACCACTGTTTATTATAGCTTGCGTTTTTACAATTTACAAGGGGGCGGGTAATATTTTTAAAATTTTTTTGCAGAAAGAATCGACATCTCTATATAAACAGGTATATTAGATAATATTTGACAAAATTGTTGTATTATAATGAGGGCTTTTTAGAAGGCAAATCGGACAAAAGGGCGTATAACGTGCAGCGACAAGACGTCGAACGTCATATTATTGCGTCAATTCCAAGTCTTCCGGCTGAAGAACTTTTCTCATGAACGAGCCGCAGTTGAGTTCAGACCCCGGAACGCGGACGGGAATATATCGTTCCGTACAGCCGGTAACGAACCCGTCTTTGCAGCGTTCCGCTAAAATACAGACGCTTTTCCCGATCTGGGACTGGAAATACTCTTGGCGCAGCGTCTTTTCCAGTTCCGCCAGCCGCTGGGCGCGTTCCTGTTTGACGGCGGGCGGAATCTGGTTGGTCATCTTCGCCGCCGGCGTTCCCTCGCGTGGAGAGTAACGGAAAATATGAATCTTGGAAAAGCCCGCTTCCTGACAGACCGCCATCGTTTGCTGGAAATCGGACTCCGTCTCGCCGGGAAATCCGACGATAACGTCGGTTGTCAGCGCAACGTCCGGAACGAACTCGTTCGCCAGCCGGCAGCGGCGCAAATACTCTGCCGACGACGTCGGGCGGTTCATCGCCTGTAACACTGCGTCAGACCCGCTTTGCATGGAGATGTGAAGATGAGGACAGATTTTATCCGGGTTGTCTCGCATGAGTTCCAAAAGACGTTCGGAAACCTCGTGCGATTCCAAAGACGAAATACGAATGCGGAAATCGGCGTCAATCGCCGTCAGTTCAGATACGAGGTCGGCAAGCGTCAAGCCTTTGAGTTCCGGATTGTCAAACCCTTCTCCGTAAAAGCCCAGATGAATTCCCGTCAAGACAATTTCCCGATACCCGTTTTGAATCAGACGCTCCACCTCGCCGCGAACCTGTTTAGGCTCCCGGCTGAAAAGACGGTTTCTGACGTGCGGAATAATACAGTACGAGCAGAACTGCCGACAGCCGTCCTGAACCTTGACGAACGCACGGGTATGCTCGGAGAATCGCCCGATTCCCAGCGGAGCGTCAATACAGCCCTGCTCGACCAGCCAATCGCCCAGCTTCGACTTGTCCGTCAGCACGACAGAGCCGTTTCCCGCTTCCTGAGCCAGTTCGGCAGCCGCAGCGGGATTTTGCGTTGCCCAGCAGCCCATGATAATCATCTCAGCGCGGGGATAGTCCCGGTGCAGCTTTCGGATTATATGCCGGGACTTGGCGTCGGAATCCGCCGTAACAGTACACGTATTGACGACAATAATATCCGGCGTCTGGTCAGCCGCCGCGTCCTGTCCGCCCAGCTCGTAAAGCCCTTCGAGCAAGTACCGCGTTTCGTATTGATTCACCTTGCAGCCCAAGGTTACCGTTTTAATCAGTTTCATAGAAACTACTATACCAGCCCAGAAAAAAAAGACAAGTAGGGAAGGGCAATTCCTCGCAGCGCGGGTGTGCTCAATCTTGGGTTGCGATAATTGGCGTTTTTATTTTTGAACGCAGAATACGCAGACTCCTCGCAGAGAGCGCAGAAGCAAGCAGACATGTGTCATCTACGCCTGATTCTCAGGCTATGACACGATGTCCGCTTGCGATTCTAAAAATTACTTACGATTTTAAAAATTATTAAAAAAATCGGACGGGAATCGTGGCGTAGCTAACGTAGTTAGCGTTGTCGCCACATTCCCAGTCCGTCTGCGTATTCTGCGAGTAGTCTGCGGTTTCTGCGTTCTCATTTTTCATACAATCAAAAATATGCTCGCCGCATCGCCCCTTCCCTTGCCGTCTATAATTCTTCAACGGTAATTCAACTGCGCCGACCTGTCGGCTGATTTCAATAATTACAAACCAAGGAGTTATACACCATCATGAGCGTAATCACACAAACCGAACCGAACGACAATTACGTTGAAGTCCGACTCTCGGAACGCATTTCAACCAAAGACTATGAGAACTTTCTGCCGGTAATCGACAAGGAAATCGCCCGCTGCGGACGAATTTGCCTGCTGGTAATCATGGAGAATATTGACAGCTGGGACGTCGGAACGGGCTGGGAAGAGACAAAATTCATGTTCAGCCGATTCTCCAAAATCGACCGCGTTGGCATCGTCGGCGCGTCCGAACTCCAGAAATGGATGGCTTTTTTCTCCAAGCCGTTTACCATGGCGGAAGTTAAGTATTTTACCCATGACGAAGAATCAGAGGCGAGAAAATGGGTCTCCGAAGCCGCTACGAAGTACGCCAGCGACGACGAAAAGAAAGAAGACGAAAAAGAAGAAGGAGAAATTCCGGAACAGAACAGCGATCATGAAATCGTCGAAGTCGAGGAAAAGGACGAAGAAGTCGTGGAAGTTTGAGTCTTTCGGGAATCCGGAACAAAGACGCTCTTGCGCCCTCTTTACAAAACCGGGCTGGAGTCTATAATAATTAGTACTTAGTGCATAGTACTTAGCGCTAGGGCGCAAAGCGCTCATCTCACTACGCACTACGCACTATGCACTATGCACTGACTCTCACCTCCTAACTCCACACTACAATATGCGTCGTTCCCTGGGACTTCCTATTACCATGGCGGTTATCATGATCGTTCTGGTAATCCTTTTGATTGTTGGCTGGACAATTGCCACCATTTGGGCGGCAACGTCCGAGCCGAAAGCGCCGACGTTTTTCTGGGCGCTGCTGCCGATTGGCGCCGTTTCGCTGACCGTGATTCTGGCGGGCGTTATCGTTTACCTTGTTCTGTCGGTGAAACTAATCAACCTCAACCTGCGTCAGTCCAACTTCATAGACGCCGTAACGCACGAATTGAAATCCCCGCTGGCGTCTTTGAAATTGCAGGTTCAGACGCTCGACCGGCTCAACATTCCCGAAGAAAAGCGCAAATTGATTTATCAGGCGATGAAAAACGACGTCGACCGGCTCGAAGCGCTTATCAATCAGGTTTTGATGGTCAGCGTTCTGAAATCGAAACCGGACAAAAAGCTGGCGGAATCATCTGCCAACGTTCTGGATATACTCGAAACAGCGGCGAATCACTCCTCAATTCGCCACAAAGTCAAAAGGGAATGTATTTCAATCAATTCCTGCAACGCAAAAATCGTTCAAAAACGATTTGCCATTGAGCTTATTCTCCAAAATATTATCGACAACGCCGTCAAATACGCCTCGAACGAAAACCCGCAAATTGACGTCCGTTCCCGCATCTCCCCAAACGGCAGGCTGGTCGTTCGCGTTTCCGACAACGGTCCGGGCATCCCAACAGGACAGCGAAAAAAGATTTTTCTCCGCTTTTACAGAATCGGGAATGAACTGGAACGAAAAAAGACGGGAACGGGCTTGGGGCTGTACATCGTAAAAATGCTCGTTCGACAGATTCGCGGGAAATTGTACGTTCGCGACCGCAGTACGGGAAACGGAATCGCGTTTGTTCTCGTTCTCCCTGCTGGCGTTATTGATTTAAACGAGAAAAAGAGCGCATCGTAAACAGAAATCCGCGCTGAACGTTTCTCCCCCCTTGCTATCGACAAATCTTTATATATAATTATTGAATAATAATGGGGCAAGACGCCCTGCACGCATACTTAACCCTTAACTTACCAATAACCGCCATGGCTGCCAGCAACGCTCAGATTGTCGAAGAACTTCGATGGAAAAAATTCCCTTTATTAAACGACGGTTTCGTCTGCCTTGTAGACTGCATGGGCGACGACGAAGCCCTCGTTCAGGCGGCGCGCGTCAGCTACGGCGACGGCACCCGACCCGTTTCCGACAACCGGACTTTGATTCGTTACCTGCTGCGCCATCGTCACACCACGCCGTTTGAAATGGCGGAAATCAAGTTTCTCGTTCGCGTCCCGATGGATACGTGGCGGCAATGGATTCGACATCGCACCGCGTCCGTAAACGAATACAGCACCCGTTATTCGCTGGCTATCGATTCCATGGTTACAACACAGCCGGACGAATGGCGAACTCAGGCGACGACCAACCGACAAGGCAGCGGCGATTATCTCCCGGCAGAACAGGGAGCCGCGCTGACGGAATCGGAAGCGAAATTTCAGCAGTACGCGCGGGATTTGTATCAAAGTCGCATTGACGCTGGCATCGCCCGCGAACAGGCGAGAAAAGACCTGCCTCTGTGCACCTATACAGAGGCGTACTGGAAAATCGACCTCCATAATCTGCTGCATTTCCTCATGCTCCGCATGGAATCGCACGCTCAGCTGGAAATTCGCCAGTACGCCACCGTCATGGGAGAGGAAATCGTCTCGAAGCTCTTCCCGCTGACGTGGGAAGCGTTCAAAGATTACGTTGCCGATTCCATGACGCTCACCCGTCTGGATTCTCAAGTCATTCAGCGCATCGCCGCGACCGGGAAATCGCCTGTTACAATCGACGAATTCCTCGCCTTGGGCGACCCCTCCTGGCAGGGCTTGCAGCGGTGCAGAGAACGCGACGAATGTCTGGAAAAGCTCCAGTTCCTCGGCTTAGTTGAGAAATAAGGCGTCCGGTAAAAATATTGGATTTTAAACACGAAAAACACGAAATAAGCGAAATTTACGAAAAATTTTTAGATGGTAAAATTTTAAGATATATAATTCCCTTTTCGTGTTCTTTCGTTGTTTTCGTGTATTTCGTGTTAAAAAATAAACGTCGGATTAATCAAAAATTTTACTGGCTCATCGCCGCTGTAACGAAAACGGTTTTCTTTCTGCGGCGAGAGCGCAAATTATAAAAAGGAAACATCATGAAAAAGATTGCTTTGCTTTTAGCCGCGATGGTCTGCTTTAGCTCAGTCGCCATGGCGGAAGAAGAGGGATTCGTCTCTCTGTTTAACGGACAAGATCTTACCGGCTGGACGGTCAACGGCGGGTACGCCACCTACGCCGTTGAAGACGGCTGCATCGTCGGAACGTGCGCGCCCGACAAGCCGATGAACACGTTCCTCTGCACAGACAAGGAATACGGCAACTTCATTCTGAAATTTCAGGTGAAGTTTTTGGAAAACGGCAACTCCGGCTGCCAGTTCCGCTCTCATACTCGTCCGGAAAACGGACGCAACCGCGTCTACGGCTATCAGTGCGAAATCGAACCCTCCGGCAGAGACTGCGGTCACATCTACGACGAAGGCCGCCGCGGACATACCAAGGGTTACGTCTGGTTTGACACGTTCACCCCGCAGGAACGCTTCGACGCCTCTCAAGCCGATTGGAAAGTGGGCGACTGGAACGACGTCGAAATTCAGGCGGTTGGTCCGTCCATTAAAACCTGGATCAACGGACATCTGGTTGCCGACATCATGGACACCTACGACATGACCGGCTTTATCGGTTTGCAGGTTCACGCTGGCAAAGCCTGCAAAGTTGCATGGAAGAACATTCGCATTAAAGACCTCGGCGTCAGCGAATGGAAATCGTTCTTCGTTAAAGGCGACGACGGCAAATACAAGCTCGAAAACGCCTATTTCGTTCTCCCGCAGGAATGGTCGTTCATGGAAGATGGCACGCTGCACGGCGATCACAAATCCGCTGAAAAGCGCGACGGCTTGGTCATTTCCAACGACAACTACGACAACTTCGCCGCCCGCGTTACCTACAGGATGAACGGCGGCAACAGCGCTCTGTACTTCCGCGCCGAAGAAACGGAAGCCCCGTGGGTTCTCCGCGGCTGGCAGAACGAAATCGCCAACAACTCCAAGGACTCCGCTCTCTGGCATACTGCTGGAATTATCAAGGGAAAGATGATCGGCGGTCGCGGCTGGGTCGTTTCCAATGACGAGATCGTCGAAAAAGTTCGTAACAAAAACGTTCCTGAAGAATGGAATACGACCGCAACCATCGCCATCGGCGACCGCATGGTTCAGACGCTCAACGGATACTGCACCTCCGACATCGTCGACCCGAAATGCGAAAAGACCGGCAAACTCGGTCTGCAAATGCACGGCGGAACGGACTGCGAAATGTTCTTTAAGAACTGGGACTACATGCCCATCACGCCCGAAATGGTCGAACTGATCAACCGCAAATAAACGAGAAAGATTATTCTCAACCTAAGACGCTGCAATAAAAAAGCCCGGACTTTCCAAAGAAATTCCGGGCTAGCGGTGTAATGACGGTTACGTACTGTGAAAGTCGGTGAACTCCCTCAAATCCCAGCCGGGGTTACGCGCCCTGCAAAGCAGAGGAAGTATGCGTTGACTTTCACAGATTTGGGTTAAAGGTTTGAAAATTTATACTTCAAGTATACACGATTTTTAAATTTTTTCAAGAGGAATTAAGATTTTTTCCTTCAGACGTCTTGAAATATACAATTATTAAGATATAATAACATTCAAAATCATTGAAAGCAGAACGCGTTGAGCCGTTACTGGCTGCAATCGCGTCGCGCTGGAGCGTCTAAAGACCTTCAAACAATATTCAAAGAAAAATCTGACAAAATAGCAGCAGAGGCGAATTTTGAAAAATTTTCGCCTTTTTTTAATTTCTTGTAACGCTGCCTCGTTTAGTTTCTAATAGAGGAAGAATTAATCTGTTCTGTTTTATCAAGAAGGAGAAATTTTTCTTTTTATAATTCGCAAGTCATTAAAAATTATAGGGTTGTCTATAATTCTGACTTTGCAAAAAAGAAAAAATGCCAGGCGATATTTAACTGATCAGACTGAGAATATTTGCCATTGAATTGGCGCCAAGACCTATGGTTAACAAAAAAAATCCAAACGGTTCCCAAAAATATTCAAAAAACTTTCCCAAATCAGTACGCCCCCTATTGATATATATAATGTCAAAAAAGGCGTTTCCCATTAAGAAAAAAGATACCGCCAAATGTCTTTTCATTTTTTGAGAAAGGAGAACGAATGAGTTCAGAAAGCAACATTTACGTTTTTTCAGACAATCCAGAAGCCCGCGAAAGGTGCAAGAACTTCCCGGTTAATGTATTGGGATACAAACCGGAAACAACAAGTTCGTCAAACCTCTGGCAGAGTTTGCGGAATCTGCTTGGCGAATCGAAGTCAACCGACGACGTTTCTGTCGAAAAAGTTTTAGGAGGACTCTATAAAAAAGCCGTTGAAAATCAAGACCAAATGTTTCATCTGATTTTCGACGTTTACGGCTTCGAAGAAATCAAAAACGGTTACGACTATTGGGATGCAATTCAAAAGCAGCCCAACATCAAAATTTATGCTATTAGCTTCCGTAAAGAATTGATGAAGGATGACGTTCACAGCCTCGCCGCCGTTTTGAATGAACTTTGCCCTGAATGCACGCCTCAGCACACCGCAGACAATTCGGAAAAAGATCAGGAATCGGACAAACAGGCGCCTCGTCGCAAAACGCAAGCTCCAGAAAACAATCAGTTTAACGCAGCTTTACTTCAGAATCTCAAAAATTTTGCAGAAGCCATAAAACAGATCAACAGCAAGGTTGAAGCGCTTTCTCAAGACGTGGAAGCGGTTAAAACCGTTGTTTCCAAAAAATCGGATGCCGAAGACGTCAATCTTCAACTTCGCCGTGAACTGTCAGAAAAAGTTCAGCAGGCTTCAGGAGAAATGAATAAAGTCAAACGAAGCGAAAAACAATGGGTGCAGTCCATTTCTTCGTTTTTGGATTCCTTGGCTGCAGAAGCCAACAATCCAGACTTGAGCGAAGACATTCGCAGCATGGCGCAGCGGTATTCCAAAGCGCTTCTGCGTTACCTCGAACCGCTTCAATTTGAAAAAATTGAACTGGCAATAGGAGACGAATGGAATCCCAACAGCGGCGCCCAGGCGCGTTATTCTGAAACCGAAACCATAGCCCAGGGAGAACCGCTGCGAATTCTGGAAATCCAGGAGTATGGCTACAAGTATCAAGGCGTCCTGGTTAAAAACGCTATCGTTATTGTACCTAAACCTGTTCAAACCGCTGACGTCAACGAGGAAACAATTGAAATTGCGGAAAACGACGTCAACAAGGAATCATCAGAAAACTAAATTGTATACGGTTCTAACTTTTGAATCGTTTAACCCTAATCTCAACAATAAAGGAGAAACAATCAATGAGTACTCCAATCGGAATTGACCTTGGAACATCCACTTCCGAAATAACCGCTTTTGACAATGGCCAGTGCAAGTCCTTTGAGGATAACAGCGCGGCTACGCCGACAGCAGTTGTTCCATCCGTCGTAGCTTACGATCCACAAACACAAAAACATGAGGTCGGCGAATTGGCTGAAAACTACCCGGACTGCATTCGCGAAGCCAAACGAAAGATGGGGAAAACCGGCGAAGAAGCGCGCTGCTCTACCGGTGGAAAAGATCTCAAACCGGAAGAAGTTGGAGCTATCGTTTTGAAGCACCTGAAGACGATTGCTGAAGAACAGATGTTTGGCGAAAAAATTACAGACGTCATCCTGACTGTTCCTGCAATCTTTTCCAACAAAGCCAGAACCGCAACCATGACGGCGGGCAAACTGGCTGGACTGAATATCACACAGCTGATTAACGAACCCGTCGCCGCTGCGGTATATTACGCTGACTTGGCTCGAGATAAATGGCAGGGCAACAAAACGCTCTTTGTGTTTGACTTCGGCGGCGGAACGCTGGACTTCTCCGTTTGTCAGAAGGTTGGCAACATGATCAGCTTCGTTTGCACCGGCGGCGATCCGCAACTAGGCGGAAAAGACGTTGATGAAATGTTCATGGCGTACGTCAAAAACAAGTTCATCGCTGCAAATCCCTCTGCTAAACCGTCTGAATCGCTTGGCGTTGAAGCATTGTTGAAAAAACAGTGCATTCTGTGCAAAAAATCGCTCAGCCGTTCCGAAACCGGTAAGATTTACGTTAACTCGTTCGCAACCGACAACGGACGCCCCGTCGACCTCGATTTGAGCGTTTCACGAGACGAATTCAACGAAAATGTTTTGAAGAACTCTCCGATTCCTGGAGTGGATTCGATTATCAATCGCATCATTGTCAGCTTGGACAATCTGTTCGAGCAAAATCAGGACAAGATTGCCAAAAGCGACATCGACTATCTGCTCTTTGTTGGCGGCTCTTCCTACATTCCGTACGTTCAGGAAACGCTCAAGCAGTATCTTGGAATTGACGACAATCGAGCGTTCTGTCAGGAACCCAACCTGGCGGTTACGCGCGGCGCGGCAATTTATGCCGCAAACCAGGCTATTCTTAGCGCCGCCAATCCTGAAGCAATGGGTGGACAGCTTGGAATTGATGAAAACAGACGTTTGGACGTCATGCCGGTCTCGCCTCACGGTATCGGAACGGATATCTTTGACCTACAGACGCAAGCTCACTTGTACAGTCAGTGGTTCCCACCGCAACAGGAAATTCCCTTTGAAGGTTCATTTCCCTATCGGCTCCTGTATCCGGATCAAACGTCCGTTCGATTTGGAATTTACCAGTCCACGGTTGACGGAGACGGTCAGGACATCGAAGATACGGAATTCACCGGATGTGAAAATCAGATCGTCAATATTCCGCCAACTACGGATGGTTCATGCCGCGCTATTACAGCAACGGTCAGATACGACGAATCCGGTTTGCTTCATGCAACGTTCACCATTCCGTCAACCGGACAAAGCATGGAATTGAGCTTCCAGGAAAAAGCAAGCGCAACGGAAGCCAGCAAGAGAGCAATTGCGGACTTTACAAAGAACTGATATTCTAATTCAACACATTGAATCAGATAAGTAAACGCCTGACTGAATTGTTTTGTTCAGTCAGACGTTTACGATTAATATCAGTATGGATAACACCCTGAACAATTATTCCAACTTTTAGAGAAATGGAAAACAATCAACCTCTGTTTGACATTTTTGAATTCCTCGGCATCGAAATTACTGACAATTTAGAGCGCGTTCAGAAAGCTATTGATGACCTGCCCGCCGCCAAAATGGCAGAACTGCGTAAAAAGCCTGAATTTTCAAGTATGCGCAAGTTTTTGTACACCAAAAAAGCTTCAAACGAGTTTCTGTCATACGTTCAGGATATTCGAGATTTGAAAGATCCGGCAAAACAGGAAAAACTTAGACAGGAGCAACTGAGGCAGCAACAGGAACAGTTGCAGCAGCAGGAACGACAACGACAGGAGCAGCTTCGACAGCAACAGGAGCGCCAGCGGCAGGAACAGATTCGTCAGCAGCAGGAGCGCCAGCGACAAGAACAGATTCGTCAACAGCAGGAACGACAGCGACAGCAACAGATTCGTCAGCAGCAAACTCAACAACGGCGACCAGTGGTTCGTCGACAGCCTGTTCAACAACAGCAGCAACGATATCAGCAGCCTATAAATCAGCAGCAATATCAGCCCAGAACAAATACTCAGCAACCCGCTCCACGTCAGACAAACCTGAGAACTGCGCCCAATCAACAAAACCCAAGCGCCCTCGGAAAAGCATTAGGGGGGATAATTTTAGCAATTGGCGCAGCAATATGGCAAGGCGCACAATATGTATGGGAATGTATTGTGTATATATTTTCTTCCATCTGGAGTGGAATTAAATACGTTTTTGTATCAATTGCCGCATTGTTGGGTTTTGGCGCTCCAGCAAATCTGGATATGCCTGTTATTATCAACACAGACGAACAGTTATCGCGTGTCGAAGTGAAATGGGAACCAGTTAATCACGCGGATTACTATGTCGTTCACCTTGACTCAATTGAGAAAACTCTGGCGTATATAAATCCAAGCAATACTTATCTTAACGATGATATAGACATATACTATTCAGACAGATATATTGACACTTCAAATAAAGAAGAAGACGATATTATCGTCAGAGACAGAAGCTCGATTGTTTTAAAACGCGACGACTTCTGCGTTAAAGAGTATTCAATCTATGCATGCTCTGATAAATCAAAATATAAGCCTTCCAAATCGCAAACGGTTAGGGTAAAACAGAAATATGACAATCCGTTTGGAAGCAGTATTTATTCGCTTGACGTTATCCCTGGAGATATCTATGTAAACAACAGAGAAAAAATTACCTCAGAATTAGATATAAAGAAACCCCAAAAAGTAAAGCGGTTTCATAGTACATACAAAACTGATTATGGAAACCCTTCAGCTCCAAACATTCAAGCGATAAGCATTAAAGACGGAGCTATTGTAACTTGGGACGATGTTGATTATGTTAAATATTATGAATTAAAGGTTCAAATTGGAAAACATGGAAAAATGTACGGGAAAAACATACACATTGACTCTGAAATGCATAATTACTTTTTCATTTTTACCAATCTCTATCCGGATACGGAGTATTTCTTCCACGTTGTTGCAATTCCGTATGACGATGAGTATCGCTACTCATCATTTTCCAGAACGGTTTCAATTAAACCCGATGTTAATTAACTACATCAAATAATCATGCCAAACTCAAATTCCATATTTGATATTTTTGACTATCTGGGCATTCCAGTAACAGACAATCTGGAAACAGTCCAAAAAGCTCTCGATGATTTACCAGCCAACAAAATGGCAGACTTGCGAAAAAAGCCAGATTTTTCGCAATTGCGAAGACTTTTATATTCCAAAAGAGCAACGCCTGCTTTTCTGGAATACGTTCAAAACGTTAGAGCATTACGTCAACCTAAACAGCAGAACTACAACCAGCAGAACTACAACCAACAAAACTACAACCAACAAAACTACAACCAACAGAACTATAATCAACAGGATTACGACCAGCAGGATTACGACTACCTGGATCAGGAATTAGACGATGATATTGAACAGGAACTTAAAGCCCTAGATAAGAAGAGTACGAAGGATACTTTGCTTGGTTGTACATTTCTTATCTTCGTTTGCTTCTGTATATTTAGTGGAATTGCAATGTTGTTTGACGATTCTGGTTCAGAAACGTTATCCAATCCCAAGGTGAAATTTAACGACGTCGATCGTCAAAGCGTCAGAATTTCATGGGCGCCTGTTGAACACGCTGACTATTATATTCTGGAAAACACAAGCGACGATTTGCCCGAAGCAGAGCGAAAAAAGGAAATTCGCAATGAAACAGAGTATATCGTTCACCGTCATGAAGATAAAAAGACATGCTATACGTTACAAGCCTGTTCGGACGACGAAAAATATACACCTTCCTCGCAGGTGAGAATCAATGTTGATTCAATTAGCAATATCCTTAAAGAAGCGGGACTGAATTCGGAAGATTCTGATGACAATCTCAATGAAACAGAACCTTCGCCTGAGTCAACAGTTGATAATTCAGGCAACAGTTCAACTAAAGAAGACAGTCAAACAGATAACGGTCGTAAAAACGAGTCAATTCGTTCTGGTTACCAGACGGATATGCAGCCGGTATACGATCCTGAATTTGCACGCGAGTATGGTTTAGATCAGAAAGCCAGCAACAATACAAGTTCGCCTAAATCCGACAAAACAGCTCTTAACCCTGTTGATCCCAAAGTTATCGAAACCAATGATTCTGTTGTCGTTCTTTGGGATAAAATAAACAACGCAGATCGGTATTTGCTTGAAGTCAAAATGGGCAGCAATGGGAAAAGATTCAGTAAAACCATTGATGACAATATGTATAAATTTTCAAACTTAAAGCCCAATAAAGAGTATTTTATCACGATTACTGCGATTCCAATGGACGAAAAGCGCTTTACGCCGTCCCCGTCTAAAACAGTTTCATTTACAGTTAAACCCAAATAATATTGAAAATGGCTGATAATAGTAAAATGTTCGACATTTTTGAATTCCTCGGTATTCCTGCAACCGACAATTTGGAAGCCATCCAAAAGGCGCTCGACGCTCTTCCTGCCAGTAAAATGGCAGAATTGAAAAGAAATCCGGAATTCTCAAAATTGCGGAGTATGCTATTTGCTAAAACTGCTACGCCTGAATTTTATGAGTACGTCCGGCCCCTTCTACAAAAACAAAAAAGAAGGGAACGATACCAAAAAAATAAACTGAAAGAAGAACAGCGCAGATTTCTCGAAGAATATAATAAACGCGAGGAAGAAGCTAAAATACGAGTCCAAGAACAAGAGGAAGAAGCAAAAAAACTGGAAGAAGAAGGTCGAAGAAAAGCCCTGGAACAGGAAGAAGAGGCAAAAAAGAAAGCTGTCGAACAGGAAAAAGAAAAAAAACAAAAAGAACAGGAAGCAATTTTGCAGCGTCTTGCGGACAAGCTCAACCAGTTCTCAACAAGAAAAATGTCATTGGCATTTATCTGTTCGTTCCTATTTGCTCCATTTAGAAACAGATGGCTTATATATCAGCTATTCTTTATTCTTTTTGCAATTGCCTATTATTTATTGACAGCCAATAGTGTTTTTTTAATATGCATGTTCATATTATTATGTCTTGAAGCGTCTGTTTCTCTTTTTGCTTTGATAGAGCTTGTGCTTATAGTAGCGCTCTTCTTATTATTATTCTTTTTAATTGGTAATATAGTTATTTTTATTATCAGGTTCTTTAATAAAGATGTGTTTTATATTACGCCAATATCTGATGATAGAGATAATTTACCATTATTACTTTATTATTGGAGTTTATTCCCTTTCTTAACAATATGGGCAAGTTTTTATCAGTTTTTTCTAATGATACGAACGTTATCCTTATGTAGAAATGGAAAATTCACCGTAGGTTATTGGAAACAAGGACATTGGGAGGATAAACAGGGCGCTTGGAAAGAAACTCAAGGAGATTGGGAGAATCCAACCCATTGGGTTTATAAAACAATTGAGTTCAAAGACGAAACAGGCGTATTGTGCAACTACAGTTTAATGAAGCAGGAAAGCGATCTAAGCTTTTTTTCGACCTTCTACAATTGCGCTGCTCATCATGAAAACAATGAACCGTGTCTGGTTGTTTACGATCCAATAAATCGCAGCGTCAATATTCCAATAGCAACAGTAAGCAATCCTCAATCCGACGAGATTATTGGAATGCGCACATGTGTATACATTTCCAAATATTTTTATTCAAATTTCAATATTTATTTCGATACGACAGATGGAAAGTTTATTCAAAATAATAACTTTCTGCGGATATTACTAGTGTCGATTGCATGGGTGGCTTTATTTATAATTTTCATCCTAAATATATTGCCTTACAGTATTATCCTGTTTCTGGTTTTAAGCATTATAGCATGGATTCCAACATTTTATTTTACAGGAAAAATGATATATTCTAAAGTCTATCCTGAAAATCAGGATAAAAAGTAAGCGTTTCCATTTTTTTACAATAATAGATCAGTGAACAATCCAACCGATTTTGACATTTTCGATTTCCTCGGTATTCCTGCAACCGACAATTTGGAAGCCATTCAGAAAGCGCTCGACGCTCTTCCTGCCAGCAAAATGGCAGAATTGAAAAAGAATCCGGGCTTTTCAAGCGTCCGAAATTTTATATTTGCTAAAACGAAGACGCCTGCATTTCTGGCATACGTCCAAAATATTCATAATAAAGTCAAAATTGGCGAACAACAACGACTGGAGCGAGAACGACAGGAACAACTGCGCCAACAACAGGAACGACAAAGACTTGAACAGGAGCGGCTGCAACGTGAACGAGAGATAGCAGAGCATCAAAGACGAGAGCGTGAGAGACTCGAACAGCAAAGACAGGAACAGGAAAGACTGCGGCTTGAGCAGCAAAGACGAGAGCAGGAGGAAAAAGAAAGAAAACGAAATACGCAACCGAAGAAAACGCAAAATCATCAATCGATGTTCGGCAACGGATTTCCATTCGGCAATGGATTTCCGTTTAATAACGTGAATTTCAATGGCAATCAGCAGATTATTCAAAACGGTTCCAGTTATAATATTAACTCCAATGGAGGATGTATTACTTTACCTCCGGGTTCATCTGGTCATTTCCATGGTTCCAACAATCAGATCATTGGCGATAACCATGGCAGCATTGAGGGGCACAACAACATCTTGCGCGGTTCGAATTATGGTTCAATTCAAGGACACAACAATGTCATTCAAGGAAATAATTGCGGACAAATTAATGGGCATAACAATACTGTTACAGGAAAAAATACAGGAGTCATAAACGGACTCAACAACTCTGTCCTTGGATAAAAATGATTTGTA
>CACXSS010000019.1 GCA_902770245.1 uncultured Planctomycetota bacterium
TAAGGGGAGAAAAATAACATTGAATTAGCAATAGTCAAGCGACCAACGGGAGCGAATATTGGCAAACGCGCGGCAGCGCGGACTGGGAGCGGCGCCTCGCCGCCCGTGTGCGGACTGATCCGCTCATAACCATTGCGGAGCGCGAAGCGAAACACTCGCAACTCGCTACTCGCAACTCGCTACTCGCAACTCGCAACTTCCTACAGCGTCCATCCTTGTCTATACGGAACGGCGAGCAGGGCGTTAGCGGCTTGAGAGTTCGTCTTCATGGCGTCAGCGTCCCAGACGAGTTCTTCGCCAGTACGGTAAGCCAAAGCGCCAAGCAGAATCGTTTCTGTCAGGCGGCCGCCGTAGCTAAATCGGCAAAGGCAGTCTTCCGGCTTGTTGTCGCGAATCGCCTGCAGCCATTCGTTGTGATGTCCGAGCGATTTGGCAATCCAGGGTTCAGGAGCTTTGTAATCTTTGAAGTTGGCTTCCGGATACAGAACGCGAGAGCCGTAGTCGGCAAAGAGCTGTCCCTTTTCGCCGTCGAACAGAACGCCCATGAACCGATCCGGGATGTTCTTCTGCTTGAGGATTTCCGGACGCTTTCCGCCGTCGAGCCAGTGCAGATTGACAGCCGGCTGTTCGCCGTCGGCTTCGAACGTGTAGTCAATTTCGAGGTTGAGCGGGCAGCCTTCCGGGTTGCGTTCCGGACCGTCAACGATTTTAATCGTCTTGCAGTTCTTGAGCTTGAGCGCCCAGAACGCCAGGTCCATGATGTGAGCCGCCATGTCGCCCAGCGTGCCGTTGCCGAAATCCCACCATTTACGCCAGTTGGCTGGCAAGTAGCAGGGATTGTACGGACGGAACGGAGCGGGTCCGACCCACAGATCCCAGTCGAGATTGGCGGGGACGGGCGGCGTGTCGGTCGGGCGTTTGGCATCAGGCGTCAAGCCCCATCCTTTTCCGCACCAGACGTAAACGTCGTGAACCTTGCCGACGGCGCCGGACTGAACCATTTCAACAACGCGTCGATAGTTGTCTTCCGCGTGAATCTGAGTTCCCATCTGGGTGCAGACTTTCTGTTCAGCGGCAACTTCCTGCATAACGCGAGCTTCGCGAATGTCGTGAGCCAGCGGCTTTTCGCAGTAGCAGTGAAGACCCATCTTCATAGCCATCACAGCCGGGGCGGCGTGAGTGTGGTCTGGCGTGGTAATCAGAATGGCGTCGAGGTCTTTGACTTCTTCGAGCATCTTGCGGAAGTCCGCGAACTTCTGCGCTTGCGGCGCGAACTGTTTGCCGGCGTCATTTAACAGCTTGGAGTCGACGTCGCAAATAGCAACGATGTTTTCGCCAGCGGCGTTAATGGCTTTGAAGTGATCTGCGCCACGCATGCCGGCGGTGCCGACGAAAGCGATATTGAGTTTATCGCTGGGGGCTTTATCCTGGCAGAATGCGGGAACAGAAACGTTAGCGGCTGCCAAAGAAGCGGCAACTGCGCCGGTCTTCAAAAAATCACGACGTGAAAAACGACTGGACATAAGTGTCTCCTTTCGTGGATTATAATTAAATAAAGTTAAAGTTGCGCGTAAAGGAGCTTTTAGCTATTAGCTCCTAGCCTCTAGCTTTTCTTAATTGCTTCCAACGTTAAAAGTAAAAGCCGAGGCGCTCAAACAACCAAGCTAACAACTAGAAGCTAGCAGCCAGGAGCTTCCCTCCTACTGCTTTATATAAAGTATAATCGATTCCCTGCTGAATTGCAACGGTTATAATGTAAAAATAGGCGGTTTTTTGGAAATTTCCGGTATTTTTTTCGTTGTAAAGCGAAATCTTGCCGGTTTTGGCGTTGGCTCTCCCTTGTAAAAAAAAGAAATTGTGGTAAATTAGAGGTAAGTTTATGGTATCAAAATACGCGATTGTTCGCTAGCAGGAACAAATACGCTGATTCCAAAACCTCTGGAGCGGTGGCTGAGTGGCCGAAAGCGTCGGTTTGCTAAACCGATGAAGGAGTACTCCTTCCGCAGGTTCGAATCCTGTCTGCTCCGGTTTGCAAAGGAGACAGGAAAACGAGAGTTTTTCCGGTCTCCTTTTTTTAGTGGCGAGTTGGCGAGTTTAGTGCATAGTACTTAGTACTTAGTGCATAGGACGCAAAGCGCTGCTCGCACTATGCACTACGCACTATGCACTATGCACTAATCGTCCATGTCCAAAAAAATCCGCGCCAACTTCCGTAAGAACCGCAACGCGCCGCCGCGTAAAAACGACTGGCTTCGTCAGTACGAGGAAAACGGCGGGTCGACGCTGGAAAACGAAGCGTCAAGCGAACGCATTGTCGGACGCGGCAAGCAGTCTAAAAAGCTGACCGTAAAGGGCGAGGCTCTTCAGTCGGACGCGTCTACCGGGTTTAACGTGGAACTGGAAGTCGATCTGTCGCTCTGCCGCGCTGGAAGAATTCTCTCGACGCATGGGCTCAACAGTTTCGTTTCCGACGACCTGACCGGCGACGTCTATCGATGTCAGATTCGGCGTCTGCTCAAAACGCTTTCTACCGGGCAGCGCAACCCCGTCGTGGCGGGCGACCGCGTTCTGTTCAGACCGGCTCCGCAAAGCGACATAAACGAAGGGTTTATTGAACGAATCGAGCCGCGGCAAGGCGTTTTGTGCCGAACCAGCTGGAAGAAACAGCACGTTATCGCCGCCAATATCGACCAGGCGTTTATTATCGCCTCCGCTGCCGAGCCGGAAATCAAGCCGAATCTGATTGACCGAATTATTCTCACCGCGGAGAAAGTCAACCTCAAGCCGATTGTCTGTATCAACAAAATTGACCTCGTTGACCCGGCTGCGTTTCAGCCGCTGGCGGGCGTGTACGCGTCGATGGGACTGGACGTCCTGTTCCTGTCAACGAAAACCGGACAGGGAATTGAGGAATTCAAACGCGCCTTGGCGGGAAAGGCGTCTGTCGTTACCGGACAAAGCGGGGTGGGGAAATCGTCGCTGCTCAACGCCGTCGACCCGACGCTTCAGCTTCGAACGCAACAGGTGAGCGACGAAAACGAAAAGGGAAAGCATACGACCACCGCCGCCCGGCTGTACAAAATCAACGCTTCCGACGCTGTTACATCTTACGTTCTCGACACGCCCGGCATCCGCTCGTTCCATCTTTGGGATGTCATTCCGGAAGAGGTTGCCGGGTTCTATCGGGACATTCGCCCGTTTGTCAGCCAATGCCAGTTTGACGACTGCACGCATACCCACGAAACGGGCTGCGCCGTTAAAGCCGCCGTCGGAAACGGTCTTATCGACGCCCGCCGGTACGAATCCTACTGCCAAATCTTCGCCGGCGAGCTGGAAGAAGAGGAAGCCCCGTAGGCGCCGCTCCCGATCCGCGCTACCGCGGTGCGAAGGCGCACACCCAATCCGCGCTTCCGCGCGAGACGTATTATAATCGCTCCCGTTGGTCGCTTTGCGAGAATTGCTAATTGCTAATTGCTAATTCCGCCGCCCTCTTGTATCTCGGAAAAGAATTCTGTATAATATTCTAACAGTTAGAGTATAACGTTGTTTTAACTTAATACAGAAAGGGGTTCCGGTTATGAGAACGCGTATGATTTATGGGATAGCGGCGGCGGTTGCTGCTCTGAACGTTTGTTTTGGGGCGATGGGATTGTGTAACAGTCTCGATTCCGCGCCTACTGTAAAGGATGTTGTTATAATCAAATTTGCGTCGGTGGAAGACGCGGCGAAGGCGACGCTGACGCCAACGGTTCTGCCGGTCGGCAAGACGCTGGCGCTGTCCGCCCGATGGGACGACACCAACTGGAATCATCGGCATATCGACAAGGCGATGAACGAGAACGGCTGGAAGGCGACGTTCTATCTTAACAGCATCGACGACAACTACGTTCAACACGTCGTCAAGCCGTTTGTCGATCACGGGTCAAGCATCGGTTCCCATACCAATAACCACCCGTCGCTTAACCTGACAACGCCCAACGCGATGTTCTATCAGATTCTCAACAACCGCGTTACGCTGGAAGCCGCGACAGACCAGTGCGTTGTCGGGTTTACGTTTCCCAACGGGCTGGATTCCTCTATCGCTGACCCGGACTCCATCGGGAAAATGGCGCGCTGTCTGCTTCGCAGTGATATGCACACGATAGCGGAGCCGGAATACGTTTTCAAACCGCTTAATCTGGACAAGTCGGAAATGGTCGCCTGCTGGCTTATGCATGCAGACGATCGAAACCCGCAGCAGGAGGTTTTTGACCGCAGTTTCCAGGGCGGCATGGAACGATTGGGATACAATGGTCTGGATTACTGTGGACCGTATTTCGTCTTGGGCGTTCACGCCTGGCAGAACCAGAGCGGCGACGACGGGTTTGACCGCCTGTCGAAAATTATCGCGACACAGTCCAATCGCCCGGACGTCTGGTACTGCAACAACAACGAGTACGCTGCGTATCGTCTGACGAGTTTGAACTGCAAGATCCGTAAAGTCGCTCTGTCGAAAGACGGCAAGGCGGTTAAATTTGAAATCGTCCGCCCTGCTCCGTACATTCTCGGCGCTGCGGTCGATCAGGGATTCAAAGTGGAGCCGGCGCCGAAATCGGTTCTCTGTAAAGGCGCTTTGACCGTTTCCGATCAGGGCGAGTTCATGCTGCCCGCCAACGGCGCTGTTCCATCAACAATCGGACGCGCTAACGAGTCCAACGGGTTTGTCTCTCCCAAGATCCCGGGACTTCGTTTTGAAATTCAGCTCGATACGAAAACAAACCGAATTTGCGGCAGTCTGAAAAACGAGACGGGCGCCGCTCTTTCCGACGCGGACTTCGCGTTCCGTCTTCCTCTGAAATGGGAAACCGGCGTGATTCGAAAATCGTTACAGGAACTGACGGGAAAAGACCAACTCAACAAAGGCGAGGACGCCTCTTTCTGCTTCCCGCTGGGCGCGTTCAGCACAGCCCCGCAATTCAACGACGACGATCTGTATTGCGTTTGTGAAATGAACTTCCAGCAAGACGGTCAAAAACGGCTTTACAGCGAATGCACCGTTCGTCAGCCGTTTGTTCCCAAAGCCCTGCCGCGCGACGTTGCCCTGTTTACCGGCTGCGTTGCTCAATCCGACTTGACAGACGAGACGTTCGCGCCGCTGTCCGCGCCCGGCGCAGAGTTAAAACCGGTCAATGATACGCCGTTCGGTCAATGGCGTCCGACCGTTTCCAACGCTCAAACGGCGGCGTACGTTGTCGAGGCGGCGAAGGAATTTGAGAACGGCGTCGAACAGCCGACGCTGGTCTACGCCTTTGAGTTTACCTGTCCGAACGGCGCCGACGCGCCCGTTGCGTGCGTTGTGAAATCGAATTTGGAAAACCGAATGAAATACGTCTGGCTCAACGGCAAACGAATCGAACCTGGTAAAGACGGCGCGTTTACCGCCGCCCCGGGCGTCAACAGAATTCTTGTCGGCTTTACCGATGGCTGGACGTACTTTATCCGCAAATGTGAACTGTACATCGCAACTCAAGACGGCAAACCGGTCGAGTGCCGAAGAATTTCAACCGGGGAATAAATGAGTAGAAGCTGGTAGGGTGAGATTCATTATTGCGAAGGAGACACCCTCCCTTGGATGTAGCCCGGCTCCGGGCTACAACTTGACGGCGAAAGCCGTCAAGGGAAAATTCGAAAACTCTACTAGATAAAACTTCCAACGTTCTCGACTACGTAACAGATTATTGGTTGCAACGGCAAGTAGCCCGAAGCCGGGACATCCGGAGGAGGTTTCCGGCTACGTCGATTTGGTATGCACACTTCAAGCGTTTAACGCAAGCGACCAACGGGAGCGGATTTTGGCAATCGCGCGGCAGCGCGGACTGGGAGCGGCGCCTCGCCGCCCCGAAGCCGGGCTACATCCGGAGGAGGTTTCCGGCTTACGTCAGTTTTGTATGCACACTTCGCGGCGTGAAATAATTATTATGCGAAAAGAGAATCAACATAAACGCACGTATAAACACCACAATTTACCACACTGGGACTATCCTGAAAGACTGCAATATATAACATACCGTCTTTGGGACAGTTTACCTAAATATCAGTTAAAAGAAATATTAGAAAAGGCTGCAATCGTTCCAAAAGAACGCCGACGCTCCTATATGGGGCATTTAGTTGAAGAATGGGTTCATAACGGAAGCGGCTGTGGGATTTTAACCGCAGACGACGTTTTCCCGATTATATTGGAAAATTGGTTTTATCATCATAAAAAGGCATACGACATCTTAGAATGGGTAATAATGCCTAATCACGTTCATTTATTAATTAACCAATATTACGGGTACGCATTAAAAGACGTTGTCGAGTCATGGAAAAGCTTTACCAGCCGTCGTATCATGGAAACAGCGTCGTATAAACAAGCGGTTGCCAATAATCCTGATTTTGTCGATTCCGTTTGGTATCCCAACTACTTTGATCGAATGATTCGCGGGTCAAATCATAAAGCCAATACTCGACAGTACATTTTAAACAATCCTGTCGGTTTGAGATGGGGTCAAACAACCGTTCAAACGCCGCAGGACAGGCCTCTTTCCAGCGCGACTGAGCAATGGAAAGAGCTGGTAAATTTTCCGCCAGAAGGGTGAAATGTAGTATTGCGAAGGAGACGCCCTCCCTTGGATGTAGCCCGGCTTCGGGCTACAACTTGGCGGCGAAAGCCGTCAAGGGAAAAACGAAGTTCCGGCGAGGGAGAGTTCACGACGTTTTCGACTGCGAAACAGATTTTTAGTAGGTCGCGGCAGAGTAGCCCGAAGCCGGGCTACATCCGGAGGAGGTTTTGGGCTTACGTCAGTTTTGTATGCACACTTCGCGGCGTTTAAAACAAATAGCCCTGTTGATCCGCTGGCTTCTTATAACAGTACCAAGGCAAGCCAGAGGTTAAAGATTAATAAAAATATTGTTAAAATAAATTTAATGAAACCGCTGGCGGCAGGATTCTTTGTGATTCTCGTTTCCCAAAACAGCCAGTAAAAAAACAGCATAAATCCCAAATAAAACAAAATGCCGTTTATTCCCCAGAATCGAAGGTTGTCCTGAAAAGTATATGTTCCAAATACTTTAATCTGTATCAGAATGAAATACGAAATCAGCGAAATATGAAGCGTTGTTTGTTTGATAAACCAGCTTTTAAGACGCGTCTTCCAAAACAGCCAGTAAAAAAACAACAGGAAAAATCCCAAATATATCAAATAAGAGTCTATTCCCCATATCTGTATATCGTCTCGAAAGGAATAAGACCCAAAAACGTATATCAATATCAGAATGAGAAACGGCAGCAGCGAAAAGTGCAACATCAGAGGTTGTTTGATAAACCAACGACAGGCGCCCGTCACGTTTTCTTTGATTTTATTCATAATTATTTCTCTCCATCGCTGTTCTGATCGCCTTGAGGTTTTGATTTGTCGTTTTGACATTCCTGAGCGTATTTAACAACGTTCAAGACTCGCCGAAATTCAGGTGCGTAATTTGAAAACTCGGAATTGTCTAATTGATTAGCGCTCGTTTTAAAATCGAGATACAATCGATGCGTTGTCGGCATATCAAAGAATACTTCTTCAAACGAGAGAAAATCCGGTATCTGAATATCAATATGATCTTCATAAAGACTGGCTCCGTATACTTTGTACGGCAAAAGATCAAGGTTCTCTTTGAAAGGATATACTCTCTGTGTAGAAAGCGATACAAAGCAGGAACCTACAGACGGCTTAACTGCTCCAAAATCAAAATCGTTTTTTGTTTCAAACGAACCGTTATCCCGCGCCCAACAAGGTTTTATACGCTTAATTGACGTTTTGTATCTGTCATGGACAAGGGGAATTCTAACGTCGAAATACAAAATATTCCGACCGTGGACGTCGTTAAACCAGTGATATATTGCCATTTTATCGCTAAACCAGCTGTACAACGTAAAAAGTACTATTGGCAATGTCAGCCAGACATAGAGCGATAGCAATTTCCGTTTTAGTTTTCTGCTCATTTTTGTAACTCTAAAGCAATAGCAGCGGGGAAAATTTACGATGAATACAAATTCCAATAATTAGTATATTCAGTTTTAAACAGAATAACAAGGGGGCAGTAGAAAAAAAGAGAGTAAAAAGATAACGCCCCTTGGATTGATTACACGACCCGCGCAAGCACAATGGGCTTATTTCGCTCTCAGCATTTGCCGGCGCCGTTCGGCGCCGGATGCGGCAGAGACTGCCGCGTGCCGGGTACGCCATGAACCACTGCGGGGCAACGGAAAGCCGGCGCCGTTCGGCGCCGGGTGCGGCAGAGACTGCCGCGTGCCGGGTACGCCGAGTGCGTCAGCGGCGCTCGCTACACTATTTCCACGGGAATTCTTTTCCCGTCAGGCGTTCGTAGGCTTCGACGTACTTCGCGCGGGTTTTGTCGATAATATCCTGCGGGAGGGTCGGCGGTTCGCTGTTCTTATCCCAGCCGGACTCGTTAGTCAGCCAGTCGCGAACAAACTGTTTGTCGAACGAGGGCTGGCTGCGTCCTTCTTCGTACTGGTCAGCAGGCCAGAATCGGCTGCTGTCCGGCGTGAGGACTTCGTCCGCCAGAATCAGTTTGCCGTCCAGGATGCCCCATTCAAACTTCGTGTCGGCAATGAGAATGCCTTTGGATTCCGCATACTCGCTGCCGCGGAGGAAGATTTCAATGCTGCGTTCGCGAAGCTCTTCCGCCAGCGCGACGCCGATCTCGTTCGCCATCTGCTCGAAGGAAATGTTGATGTCGTGCCCTTCTTCCGCCTTGGTGGACGGCGTGAAAATCGGGTTTTCCAGCTTCGCGCTCTCTTTGAGGTCTTTGGGAAGTTCAATTCCGCAAACGGAACCGGACTTCTGATATTCTTTCCAGCCGGAACCGGTCAGATAACCGCGGACGATACATTCCATCGGGACGATTTTCGTCTTTCTGCACAGCATCGAACGACCCGCCAGGTCGGTGGTGTCAAGTCCTTTGAGCTGCGGCATTTCGTTGACGTCACAAGTGATCTTGTGGTTGTCGCCGCCGAAGAGGTCAAACCAGAAGGCGGAAATCTGCGTCAGGACGCGCCCTTTGTCGGGAATGCCGGCTGGCAGAATCCAGTCGAAAGCGCTGATGCGGTCGGTGGAAACGAGCAGAACTTCGTCTCCGAAATCATAAACGTCGCGAACCTTCCCGCTGCGAACGGGAAACGGTAAATTGGTCTTTAATACAGGTGTGGACATGAGTAGGGCAATGGGTAATGGGGAAAGTGAGTGGGTGTGAGTTAGGAGGGAGGAGTGAGGAGTTACGATTCTCGCAACTCGCAACTCGCAACTCGTAACTCGCAACTATCTAACCTTATATCCTTTTTCTTTGAGGAACTCTTTGAGTTCGGGGATTTTAATCATCTGGAAATGGAACACGCTTGCCGCCAAGAGGATGGTGGCTCCCGCTTCGACGGCGTCGGCGAAATGCTGCATGTTACCCGCTCCGCCGGAGGCGACGATTTGAGCGCTGCACGCCTTCGCCATGGCGCGAATTACCGGCAGGTCGTATCCGGTGCGCGAGCCGTCGCCGGACTTGCTGGTCGGGAGAATGACGTTGACGCCGAACCCGTCGAGCTTTTTGGCGAATTCCACAGCGTCCGCGCCGGTGGCTGTGCGTCCGCCGTCAATATAGACTTCGTATCCGGAGGGGAGTTCCCCATTGACGTCTACGTCGATAGCGGCTGTAACGGAATCGACCCCGAATTCTTTAATCAGTTCCGGAATCAGATCGGGCTTTCGGAACGCGGCAGAGGAAATCGAAACGCGATTGGCGCCGGCGTTGAGAACGGCGGCGGCTGTTTTGACGTCGCCAATTCCGCCGCCAACGGTAAACGGAACCGTCGTTGCCGCAGCAACCTTTTTAACAACGTCCAGCATGGTAGAGCGATTTTCTACCGTGGCGGTAATATCCAGCAAAGCCAGCTGATCCGCTCCGGCAGCGCAGTACGCCTTGGCGCATTCGACCGGATCGCCGGCGTCGATGATGTCTACAAAATGCACGCCCTTGACAACGCGACCGTTTCGCATGTCCAGGCAAGGCATGATCGATAATTCTTTGTCCATGATTTGAATGGGGGGTATGTGGTAAATTCGAAATGAAAAATTCGGAATACGGAAATGAACCATTCCGCATTCCGATTTCATATTTTATCGTTATTTTTTCATTTGTCAAGTTAGAGAGGGGGAAGTGCATAGTGCATAGTGCATAGTGCATAGGCGCAAGCGCTACTCTCACTAAGCACTAAGCACTAGGTACTAAGCACTAGGCACTCAAACGCTAAACCGGATCAGCAGGATGTCGCCGTCTTTGACGACGTAGCCTTTGGGTTCCTGACGGAGCTGGTTTCGGGCTTTGACTTCGCGTTCGCTGCCCGCCGCCAGGAGGTCGGAGACCGTCATGACTTCAGCTCGAATAAACCCGCGCGCCAGGTCGGTGTGAATGCTGGCAGCGGCGTCGAGAGCGGTTCCGCCCTTTTTGAGAATCCAGGTTCGCACTTCCGGTTCTCCGGCGGTGAAGAAGGTCATCTGCCCGGACTCGTCCAGCATGAGCCGAACCAGCTCGTCTTTGTTCGCCGTCTGAAGCCCCATCTCCTCGATGAGAGCCTGGCTTTCTTCCGGCTCCATAGAGTCCAGTTCCAGCTGAAGGGAAACGGGCGCGGCGAAAACCTTGACGCCGTCGATGCAGTTGTCAAACCGGTGAAGATCGGACTCGTCGTCGCCGCAGTTGACAACAACCATTCGCGGCTTTTCGCTGAACAGACGGAAGGCGCGAGTGCATTTCTGCTCGTCTTCGGTCATGTCGTCTAGCGTTACGGCTTTTTCATTTTCCAAGCCGACGAGAACCTTCTGCAAAACCGCCTGTTCAAACTGGAGCTTTTCCTTTTCCGGCTTTTGCAGCGGTCGTTTGAGCTGAGCTTCCAAACGTTCCAGACGGTTGGAAACGACTTCCATATCCGCCAGAAGGAGGTCTTCGGTAAAGGAATTGTAGTCTGCGACGGGGTCGGACTTGTCAAACGCGCCGACGACCAGAACGAGACAGTCCGCCTCGCGAATATGCGCCAAAATCGCGGGCGCGCCTTCGTGGTTGCGATTCAAGCCAGGCGTGTCGACCAGTTCCAAGTTGGCGTGCGTAACTTTTTTCGGTTTGTACAGTTCGCACAGCGGAGCGAATCGTTCGTCGGGAATGGGAACCATGGCGCTCTGCTCTTTATGCGACAGAGCCAAGTCCGGCGCAATGCCGGTCAACCAATGAAACAACGTGCTCTTTCCAGAGCCGGAATATCCTGCTAGTCCTATTTTCATAATATATAAGTTGCGAGTTGCGAGTTATTTTTGCGAGGCGCTTGCGTGTCCGCTAGAACCGCGTAGCGGTTCAACATTAATAGCCGTGGGTTTTAACCCACGGAGCGAGTTGCGAGTAGTATTTATCTGTTACAAATCAGTCTGGCAGCCAGATAGAACTTTTCTTTTCTTCCGGCGCGGGGCTGGCGGGCGGGTTGGGCGAATCGGGAGTCCACAGTCCGGACGTTGACGTTGGCTGTGGCGGTTCCGGAGTTGTTGCTGACAAATCCGCCGGGTTCGGCGTCTGTCCGCGCGCCGCCATTTCGGACATCTGCTGGATTTGCTGGACGAAGTTCATCAGCGCCTGCATGGTCTGCGGTTCGTCTTTGTGATCCTGATAAATCTGGTGCATCTTCTTTTCCAGTTCCGCCATGTTACCTGTCAGGAACATCGTTTGCAGTTCCATCAAGTCGAAATAGGAATCGGAAATGTTGTTGGCTTTGCAGAAGTCTTTGCCTTGCTGAATGTTTTCCGGGACAAGCCCGTTGGGAGACAGACACAGCTTGACGTACGCCGTCTGACGGATGTCGACGGAAAGCGTGTCGCGGCTGACGATTTCCTGAGCCAGCTTGTGCATGACGCTGTCCGTTCCGTATGGATTGTAACGGGCGTAGAGCATCGCCAGGTCGCTGTCGGAAAGGGATTTGAGGTCGACAGCGCCGTACAGGGTCGGCGGGAGCGACGCCAGGTCGCTGGATTCAACCGACAGCGGCGGGAGCGGCTTGAGATTCAATGCGGCGTACAGCGCGTCGAAGTCCAGCAGCGGGTTGCCGGCGCCGAGCAGGTATTCGACAACCTTGATAACCGCTCTGACCAGGGGCTGTTTTTGCTCGTCTGCCGCCGCCTGACGCAAAGACGCGCCTAAAACGCCAAGGTAAAGATCCGGCCAGCAGTTGAGCAGTAAATCGTTAAAATGCTCTTTTTGAAGCTGGCTGATTTTGTCTTGAGGCGTGTTGTCCGGGAACGCCTGCGGGCGGGTAAAGGAATCGATTGTAACAGACGGCGCTTCCATTGTAACAGCTTGCGGCTCGCCTTCAACGCAGTCGCCAAAGGTTTCCTTGACCAGAGCGTATACATCTTCCCGGTCGCATTCCAGAATCGACGAGAATTCCAGAATCGCTTCGCGGTCGGTTCTCTTTCCCCACAATGCGACAGAGCCAAGAACCAGCGGGACGTCTTCAAAGGTAAGGGCGTCCGACCACGACGTCTGTTTGGGCTGATCGAGCAGAGAGCCGATAAACAGCGGCGGCGGACCGTCGAAGTTTTCTGCCGGGACGTTCTGCGAAATCAGGCGATTTGAGCTCAAAAGCAGTTCTCGCAGTCTGTCCTGATCTTTCACCGTGTACTGGAAATCGTACAGCGGCATGTTGTCTTCCAACGGCGATTTCGACAGCAGCAGCGCCGTTGCCAGGGCGTCGATTTTGCGGTTGAGTTCCGGCTCACGCTCAGAGTAGAGCTTGAACATGCGGGACGCGTCTGCGATTTTGCTGCGGTTAAGATACAGAATTGCAGCGTTGTACGCGGAATTCAGTTCCGTCGGGTCATCATTGGCAATCTTCTCAAACGCCTGCGCCGCTTCCAGCCAATGGAAGGTGGAAACCAGCTGCTGCGCTGCGGTGAAATCCGCCGTCAACGCGCCGCGGCTGTTGGTCTGATAGAACGAATACGTCTGGCGCAGCGGCAGCGCGAGGCTGGAATCGCTGAGAATTCGCAGCTGCATCCGGTGCGTCATTTCATATTCTTGAGTTGCCTTGAGCTGATCAAAGAACGTAGCGCGGAGGCTCATCAAAAACAGCGCGGCGGGAATAAATCCTTCGTTGAGTTCGTTCTGGCTTAAGGAGCTTAACGCCGCCAGCATCCCGGTGGGGTTCATTTCCGGGTAATGGTTGATAAAGCACTTTTCCAGATAGTCGTACCCGGCGTCGACGTCTCCGTTGTTGGAACAGGCGAGGCTTTTCCACGCCAACGCCAACGGGTTGTCCGGGAACTGAGCAAGGAACTGTTCTACCGCTTCGTTCCAGGCAGAAACCGATTCCATGCTGCCGCCGCTAATATCTTTGATGCATTTAAGATACAGCAGGTGGCACTTCACGTCCAAGATGTCTGGCTGATTCGGGTTCTTTTCCAAAACGGTGTTAATGAAATTCATTGCCGCCGCGTACTGCTGACCCTGGAGCATTTTGCGGATTGTCTGAATATCGGCGGGATTGTCGCACCCGGGGACTCGGCTTTTTTTACCAGCAGAGCTGGACGTCGAGGAATTGGAATCTGTACTCATGGTTTTAGTGGATAATTAAAATGGCGTTCGCCGAACTGCGTTCTCGCAGCGGTTGATGAAATATGGGAATATGGGCAAGGTTTATATTCGCCAACGGCTGACAGCGTTTGATCGAGAGGATTATTCTCTATTAATAATCATACCGATTCAAAAGCTGTTTTCAAGTCCTTATATATTATTACATTGATATTTTAGCAGAAATAGCTATTTCTTTCAGGGGGGGCGCCAGAAAAGTTAGGAGTGAAAAGTGAGGAGTGAGGAGTTGATGATGCGCAAACTGGAAAAGACGGGTAATGTACAGAGAAGACGCAGTATTGAATTTTAGATGATTTTTGGAATTATTTTGGATATTTCTATTTTCTGGAACATAAAATGTCGATGAAACAATTATAGAACTGGATTCTCATATCCAGAAGTATTTCATTTGACGGTTGTCTGCATGGAAAGCAATTTTAATTGCCAGCAGACAATTTATTATGGAGGATAAACCGTGAAATCAGTGATCCAATGGTATAAGCGCATAGCAATCCGCGTTCGAAAAATGCCGACCATTTTAGCAATTATAGTCGCATTTACCAGCAGCGGAGCTGCCATTTATGGGCAAGGCCTCTCTGGCGTACCGGCTATTCCGCTTGAAGGCGGCGTCTATTATGATTATAACGCCCCTCCGGTTCCTGCAGCGCAAAGCGCTGTTCCTTCGGGACCTGTTGCAGCAAGCTATGATTCTGTCGTAACTCAGCCAGAGGAAATTTCTCATACAGATACTGTTGCAACAGATCCAACTGTAGCAGTCAATCCGACCGGACCGTTCGAGAAACGCGGCGATTATTACGTTCGCACAACCGACCGTTATGGGAATCCGAAATACGATTTGGACGAATATTCTCCTGGAATTCTGCCCCAACCGATGGGAGCTATGCCCAACAGCGGACCGGAACGTATTGATCCGCGAACACTGCAGCCTTCTGGACCGAAAGGCGCGGCGGGAGATACAATTCTTAACAGCCCGGGCTGTCAGCTGTGCGGCGGCGGTTATGGCAACCCAAAACTTTGGTCTTTTGAAGTTGGCGCCAAGATCCTTCATCGCGAAGCTCCAGAACATATTCAGTCAATCCCTGGAATTTTAGGGTATGTCAGCAACATTCCAAGAATTGAAGGGTATACTGTTGAAAAAGATAATTCATTCGATATTGCCACTGGTTTGGATATCCGAGCGAAAAGATATTTAGGTCGTAACGCCAAGAACGTTAATTTCTTCCTCGAATTTGAATATTGGGGACTCAACGAATGGAATATGACTAACAGGTATCTGTTTTACGGTCGGGACTCAGAAGGCGAATCTGTTGTAGAAGAGATGGAATACAAGGTTCGCTCCACAATCAATTCCTTTGAGCTTAATCTTCGCGTTCAGCCGCGTGGAACGCTTCATGATCGCATGGTTTATCTTCCCAACGGACGCGTTCAAAGACAATGCCGTCAGGGTTGGAGTGGAAACATGCTTGTCGGTATTCGATATTTCGATCAAAATGACAAAGGTTTTCTGAGAAATCTTACAGAAGGATATTATTTGGATTGCGAAACAGATAATAATATGCTTGGGTTCCAGCTCGGCTTGGAACTGATTGATCAACACTGTATGTGGAACTGGGGTATCAACGGAAAAATCGCTCCGTTGTATAACTGGTCAGATCGTACGTATACAATTTCAGGTTCAGAAACTGCCGTGAAAGCTGCTGAAGGACAGCTGGCAGGTTTGGCAGACGTTGGTCTTTGGGTCAACTACAGATTCAGCAAGCGTTGGACAGGACGTTTCCAGTACAACGTTATGTGGATCACAGGCGTCGCTCAAGCAACCAGTCAGATAGTTCAAGGCGCCAACGATAGATACGCTATCGATAACGACACCACAGAATTCATGCAAGGTTTGACAGTGTCAATGGAATACGCCTGGTAAATTAGAGCATAAAACTCAAAGCATAAACAGATAAATAAAAACGGCGAGAAGGTTGAATCCTCTCGCCGTTTTTGCTTGTTAAAGAAACGTCATTTACAGAGACAAAACGTATTCGCAAAGGGCGTCGATTTCTTCTTCTGTAAGCTGGACGTCCTGAAGCTCGTGCTTTCCTTCTACGAACAGTTCTTTCATGGTAACGTACCGACCATCGTGCAAATACGGCCCCGTTCTCCAGACTTCCAGTAGCGTTGGCGTGTCCCAGTCGTCTCGCTGGTCGAATTCTGCGCGGGTTTTGACGTTGTGCATTTGCATGTCAGTGTAGTATTCTCCGCCGTGGCAGACGTCGCACTTGGCTTTTTTGAACACTTCCTTGCCTTTTTGGGCTTTTTCAGACAGTTTGCCATTGACCAGATACGGGCTGGGAACGGCTTCCATTTTTTCGATGAATTCATCGATGCACTGCGCGTCTTCTTCTGGTCTGACGGCAAACTGGATAAACTGGATGCCCTTGCGGACGCAGGCGTGGTGGTCTGGACGAATGCCGGAAATCATGGTTGGCGGGGTTTTGTCTGAACGGAAGAGCGACTTGGCGTTTTTCGGGTTGCCCATGCCGTCGTTCATCAAGTCCCAGTTGAGGGCGTCAACGCGGGCGTTGGGATGGCAAGTCGCGCAGGACTGCCATTGCTGGAAGCACAGCGAGGCGTCGCCGAAGAACATCTGACCTTTGCGGGCTTTCGTCATTTCCAGTTCCGGACCTAACGCGATTTTACCGGTGCAGCGTTTTGAACGTAAATTGACAATGTCGATTTCGTCCGAGAAATACAGCGGCGTATACGCCTTGTTGTCTGTTACAACGATTGAACGGGGAGCAACGCCCTTAAGTCGGACGCGGTTTCTCATGCCGACCAAAAACGAAAGGTCGTTGGGAACGTCCGCCGCCGTAGCCGCCGTGTAAATCCCCGCATTTTCTGTAGTCTTTTCCGGCATCGCCAAGAGCTTTTCCAGCATCTTTTCGTTGTCGATAACGCTCATTTCAGACGTTCCGGAATGCGTTACCAGCAGCGTTTTGGAATCCGGCGTGAACGCGATCCCGTACGGGTTGGCGGCGCCCAGGTCGATGTCGTCCAAAAGAACGACGTTAACCAGCTTTTTGGCTTCGACGTCAATAACCGCCAAGGCGTTGGTGTTCATCCAGCCGCGTTCGACCTGAGTGGTTGGCATTTGGTATCGAGCCAGAATATTGGTCGCGTAAGCGTATTTGCCGTCTGGAGATACGCGAATTTCATGAACAGACGAGCAACCGTTAATCAGACGAATTGACGTTGCGGTATTGGTTGCAGTGTCGATAACGCCGATTTCTGACGCCACGTCGTAGCCGTCAGCGCGATCGTTAGGAATGAAGTTGGCAACGAAAACCGTTTTACCGTCAGGAGTTATGTCGCAGGAAACCGGTTCGCGAACGACTCCGACCTTGGCGATTTCTTTACCTTGTTCCAAATCGACAACGGAAACGTTGTTGTTGAACTGGTTGCAGACGTAAACTCGTTTTCCGTCTGGAGTTAAGCATGGAGAGCAAGGCGTGTGTCCGACGGCAATTGCTTTTTCTATCGCGCCGTTTTCCGCCGACATGACCAGCAATTCGCCTTCCGGACGGGTTACGGTTACGTAAAGCGTTTTGTCGTCTTTAGATATGGCGATTCCTGTTGGGGTCGCAGGCGTGGGGAATTCTGCGGCAACGCTCTTTCCTGCCAAATCAACTTTGCTAACAGACTTGCCGTCCATATTAACAACGTAAAGGAAAGCTCCGTCTGAACTCTGACAAATCGAACACGGACCTAAATAACGCGGCGTTTCTTCGCCCTGTACAGAAAAGGACGAAACGACTGCAGATAAAAGGGTTAACAGCAAAACAATGCGTTTCATGATAGTAAAATGGTATGTGGTAAGTGGAAAGTGGTTAGTGGTAAGTGAAAAGAGGTTTTGATAAGACGCTTTGCGTACTTATAACTTGATACTAAGCGCTTACCACTGCGAATAGCGTTCTGGACGCCTAATTTGCCCTCATTATATAGCAATCTTGAATAAAAGTCGAGGGGAGACAGGGAAAAATATCAAAATTTTAAGAAAATATCGGGTTAGGCTGTAGGCAAGAGGCAGTAGGCAGTAGTGATAATTGTTTTATGTTTTCTACTCCCTATTCCCTACTCCCTACAGCCTTAATCTGGGTAATCTAACAAAAGATTTATTTTTTTAATGATTTTCTCAATTTTATCGATTGTGCGGACGATAACAGTAATTGGTTCCTCTTGCTATGAGGAAATCAGTAACCAAATAGAATTATCAATCCGTTTTTGAACGTCAAAAAAAGACTTTGTCGTTCAACCCAAAAGAAAGAGGTTTTCCACTATGAAACGAATCATCACATTGGCTGCGATTGTTAGTATCGCGTCCTTCCTGACGGGTTGCTGCTGTTTTGGCCCGTACGGTTATAATTGCGCTCCCTGCGGACCTTATGGCGGCGCGTGCGACTCCTGCCCGGCAACGGCGGCAACGTCGAGCGACCTGTTTACCCCGTGCGGAGTTGGCGGCGGTTGCGGATCGGTTTGTGGTCCGGTTTGCGGACCGGTTTGCGGTCCGGTTTGCGGTCCGAACTCTTGCGAACCGTGCTTTACTGGCTACTATGGTTATCCGTGCTGCCCGTTGCTGACGATTGTTTCCATTCCGTTCCGCGTTGTGGAAGAGCTTTGGATGTGCGCTGTTGGTTATTGGCCCAACACAGGCTGCAGTCAAATCTACTGGGGTGAATGGAGCGACCCGCCCTGCCCCGACCCGTGCTGCTTTAACAACTATGCAGGACCGTGTTCTTCTCGCGCTTGTGGCGCTACTGCCTGCCGTGGAACTATCGGCTGCAATTCCGGCTGCTCCAGTTGTGATGGCGGATTTGGTTACGGATACGGCGACGGCATGATTTACGAAGACGGCATGGACGGCGAAGTTATTATGGATTCCGTTGCTCCGGCTCCCGGCGCCCCCCGCCCTGCCCCAGGACGTCCGCAGGTAATCCAGCCAACTCCGGCTCCCGCTCCGGGAACGTCAACCTCTAATTGCCGAAACTGCAATCAGAATCGCCAAGCGGCCGTTCAGACCCCGACAACGTATCGAGCGGCGAAGTCCCCCAACGGAGCTATCCAGCAGATTCAGTATCAGCAGCCGGTTCAGAAGACCTACGCTCCCGCTCAGCCCAATAACGTCAACGTTCCTAATGACATCATGAATCAACTTCCTCCGGGAGCGGTCATCGTCTCCGACGAAGTCGCCTCTGCACAGGTTTCAGTCAAAGCTGGCGGCGACGCTTACGCCCCGGTTCTGCCGAACTCTCCCGCCAATCAGTGGAAGTCGGCTGCCGTTAAAAGAACAATGCGTTAATAATAAAACAGTAATTGGGGAAAACGGATTATAGCTGCGAGCAGCGAGTTACGAGTTGCGAGTTGATGTATCAGCTTTCGTTTCTCGCCACTCGCAGCTTTTTTATCATTAAATACAAACCATGAACGTTTACGGAATCGGTACCGATATAACGGAAATCTCTCGAATCGCTGACATGCTTGCCCGCCATGGCGATTCTTTTAAAAACCTGACCTTTACAGAGCTGGAAATTCGCTATTGCGAAGGGCATAAGAATTCAAACGAGAATTTTGCAGCGCGATGGAGCGCTAAAGAGGCGATTCTCAAAGCGCTGGGCACTGGCTATTCAGACGGGATCAGATGGCGCGATCTGGAAATTCGCAACCTGCTTTCTGGAAAACCGATTGTCGCTATCGGCGGACGCGTTCTGGAAATCGCCCGCGAGCAAAATCTCTGTGACTTTCTTGTTACTTTGTCGCATTGCAAAGAGTACGCAACTGCAACGGCGATAATAATTCAAGGCGACTTCGCCGACTTTGATCCTGAAAGAATTCTGGAGTAATGGCAAGCGCTTGATAAAAGGCGGTAATTAGGCGACCACGTGGGTATGAAACGCAGTGTAATTACAATTCTATAAAAGCTCAATTGCATTTGCATCGTTCAATTCGTTACACGCGTCCATTAACAATCAGCGTTAAACGATTTAATCACATCCATGAACGATTATATGGAAAAAACGGTCATTGTAAAGTTGTAAGTATAGAATTACAGGTTAAGCCCAAAGGTGATTATTTATTGAGCCATAATTACGCGAAATCCTATACGATTTAGATGTTCAAGTTCACTATACGGACGACGATTTCCAGAACGTCCGCCGCGAATTACATGATAATCAGAATAACCTTTATTGTTAATTGGATTAATTTCAGCAATTCCCTTATATTCTGCATATTCATCTAACGTCCATTCATCAGCGTTGCTATGCATATCATATATTCCCCATTTGTTGGGAATAGTTTTTCCAACTGGATAAATGAAATCGTAGATGCCGCATTTCTCAAGTTCATCACATCTTATACGATCAGGATTGTACACGTCCAAATTTTCAAGGTAAATATTATAATGGTTTAGTGTTTTTTTTAACTCATCCAGCAATTCTTTATCGACAGCTTCTCCATAAAGTACAATATCGCCCGCTTGACCTTCCTCAAGTCCTTTTGCATAAGGTTCATCGCTCCCTGCTCGACAAGCGTATTCCCATTGAGCTTCTGTTGGAAGTTGAACGGGCAAACCTAGTGTTTTACATTTTTTACAAAATTCCTGACAACGTTTCCAAGACATGCCAGTTACGGGATAATTATCTAAGATAATTTGTGCATCCCCAATGGTTTTTTTCTCCTTAGGCGTTAATTTATCAAGCGATTCGCCTTGATGAGCGAGCAGTATGTCAATTACGGCTTTTTCCGCTTCCTTGCTTTTATATTTAAATTTTGGAACGCCAAAATATTGTCCCATAATTGCTTTTACGTGTTTTTGAGTTATCTCTGTTTCCAAAATCCAAAAACCTTTTGTCAACGAAACCTTATGTTGTTTTTTATGGTCTGGCGAACCCATTGTAAATGTACCGGGCGGACACCATCGAAAAGCAAATTCTACGCCGTTAATCTTTTTTACCATTCGTTTACCGGCGGAATCGCTGTTATTATTTTTTGTTGATTTTGAATTAGCGTTCTCAATGCGTTTGGGGGGGGCGTTTTCAGAATTCGCTATTTCTTTTTCTACTTCGTTTTTTACAGACGCTTTGGCGGTTTGTAAATAATCTCGAACTTCAGGATTAACGTCGTTTTCGGGAAGCATGTTGACGAGTTGTTCAAGAGTTTCAACCCCTTCCGCTTTGACTCTTGCCGATAAATCTGGTTTGTTAAGGAATTGTCTTAATGGGGTAATAAACGACTCGATCTTCTTTTTATTGTCCTTTGAATTATCCATCGTTGCCATAAAGTTGTTAATTATAGCTAATTGCTTAGCTAATTCTGCAACATTTTTATCGGCTTGAAGCGGCTCCAGCGCATAGCTGACATTTTCTTCCCCCTGCAATCCCTTTATAGAGCGACTAAGTAAAACGAGTTTTTCATAATTGGCTGCGGGTTTTGTTTTAGCGTTTTGACATACCTCTGGAATCGTAATTAATAAATATTTGTCAACATTGTCTTTAATTTTTCTTAACAATTGTTTTTTGGTATTTTTAGAGGGATTTGCAATTGCGTTTTCCATTTTTTTATACGATTCAGACCATGGCTTTCCGGGTTCAAACGCGTTTAATATATCAATCTCTTTTATCGATAACTTCATGCTTTCTAACGGGTGTTGAACAGGCAAATTCTTTATCCGTTTTAAATTTGCTATGGCAGATGTATAGCGACTAAGACCAGAGAGACATTGTTTTGCGTCTTTATAACGAGCTATAATATTGCCAGAAGGATCAATGAGAAGGAACATCTCTTCATCTGCGGGAAAAATTTCATAAATTGGAAACATTGGGCGGATTCGTTGAAGGAATTTCAGTTCGTCTTCTATATTGGTAAAATTACAACCAATCACAACAAACTGACCGGAAGAGTTTCCTTTTTTTTGTAATTTATTGAGATTTTGGATAACTTGTATGGCTTTTTGCGCGGCGAGTCGATCTTCTTTTGTATCCAAAGAAAAAGGAATTTCAATCTTACACATATTAAATGCGACGATCAATTTATCCTTAAAATATGAGAGGGCAAGCTCCTTTAATGGATAACATTGCTTTTTCAGCATTTCTTCAATGACGATTTTTTCCTCATCTTCATCTTCGTCTACGTCTTCATCCGAGATGCCCAATTCTTCTTTGTCCTCGTCCGTTAGTCCAAGAGAGTCATATTTAGTTGCAGCAAATGATGTTGCGATAATCAATCCAAAGGCAAAAAACAGTAAGAATAATTGTTTCATGATAGGTGTAACTGTAAAAGGTTAGAGGTAGAGATACAAACGATGATTATAGATACGCAGACGTTCCGTTTTGTCAAGAAATGAAAAAGGGAGGCATCAAGCGCATCCCGGTACGGAGGTCTGTAATAACCCCAAAAAAACGGACGCAAGACGACTCCCAAGCAGAGAGCCGAAATTGCTCTGTTTTTTTGTATTTGATTATTATGCGTATATACGCAACCCTGTACAGAACAGGTTGGGTTATCGCTTAATAACGATTTAGATATTGCAGTTTCCGTACCGTTTAAGCAAATTCTATTAGGGTTTTAACCCTAATTTATATTTAAACTAACAGATTTTAAAATAAAGTCAATAGGTTATAAGAAAAAATTAAAAAATTTTTTCGATAGATTCAATCGATAAGAGCGTGACTTGAAGATAAACAATATACCCGGGAACTAACGTTCCCGGCTCGCCTTGTCTATTCTCCGCAATACACAAATGGAACCCGCCCCAAGGGTTCTACAACGCCGTGGTCGTACCAGTCGAGAGGGTCGCGGCAAGGCTCGGTTGAATCTACAAACTTAAAGTCGAAGCGGAACGAATCAGCCGAAAGCCCCAGCGCGTTGCGCGGAACGACAAGCGTCATAACGTCCCCGTCGATTTTCATTTCGCCCAGCTTGTTGACGGCTTTACCGTTGACAAGTAAGAGCATGAAGTCTCCCTCGCTCTCTTTGCCGACAACGGGCTTTTGCGTCTTGACGATAAATGTAACGCTCTGCTGATCGTGCATGACGTCAATCCATTCCGGGGCGTTGCGTTGAGTGCGATTGACGTATCGCGTTCCGTAGCCGTCATGGTCGCGCGGCATAGCGGAATCGGCAAAGCAGCGGTATCTTTTGTGGACATTGGGCGGATTCGGTTCAGAATCGTCTGATATTCCCTTGAACTTCCGGACGTTCTCGCGAAGCAGGAGGAAGTAATTGTCGCCGTAGCCGTTGCGCATCATCTCAATGTCGCGGGAATACTCGTAGTTTGCGCAATCGACGAACATGACAGGACGGTTGGGCTGTCCGCGATAACGACCGGCAATCCATTCATTCCAGCCTGTTACAAGAACGACGTCAGGCTTCGCCTCGAAAGCCGCGTCCCACTGTTCCTGGAAGTTGTATCCCTTCTTCCACGCGTCCGGCGCCGAGTCGTTCACGCCGTTATGGAACGCGCGACCGCGGTTCGCCGTTTCGCCGTACATGGCGCTGTCGCCGAAACGAAGCTGCGGATGCTGGGCGACAGAGACGTTCATCACTCGTCGCCTGCCGTCCTCGGATTCAAAGACGCGCTGAGGGCGACTGAAATCCATCCACGGCCAGCCGCCCTTTTGCGCCCCTTCGTTGGGCCATTGGGGTCTAACGATGGTAAAGAACGCTTTCATCTCGTCAGAGCATTGTTCCTTCTTCGCAACAATGACGGGTTTCCCGTCCAGCTTGAACCAGACCTCTTGAGCGAACCCGGGCTTGTAAATCGCCTCGTACAACCTCTCAACGGTCTTACCGGAGGCGGTATTGGTGTAGAACATTACCTTTGGCGGATTCCAGCCTGCGTCGTGGTATTCTTTTAAAACGCTCATGACGAGCCTGGCGTTTTTCTCGTAGATGGCGGAATTTGTAACATCGAAGAAAAGAAAATCGACGTTGCATTGCATTATGAGCTTAATGTGACGGCGCACGACCCATTCATCGTCCGAGAAATAGTATCCGTAAAGCGGTTCTCCCCAATGATGAAATCTCCCTGCAGAACCCCACAGGGGCGAATCCGGCTTCTTCCCTGCGTCCGGATCCGCTTCCAGAATCTTCGACACGTCGAACGGTCCCTGACGTCCGTGCTCGCCCAGCCAGAGAAAATAGAATAGCCCTACGTGGCGTTCGTTAGCCGGTTCGCCGCCGCTTTCCGCCGCCGGGGTTACGCATAATCCCGCCCATAATCCCGCCGTCAGGAACATAAACGCCAGTAAGATCCATTTCATTTTCCGTTGCATTGTCATGTTATTGTCTTAGGTTTCCTTTTGTGTTTTTTTGGTACGTTGGCGCCTGGGAGCTAAAAAACAGACGATTTGCCTGTCCAAAAGTATTTTAACACGTAATACACGAAAGGATTATTCTATAACCAAAATTTTCGTCGCCTTTCGCGTTTTTCGTGATTAAAAACCTAAATTTACGAATGATCATTGATTTGTCAATTAACCAATCGGCGCTAATTCGTGTTTTCCCGAGAGCTTACGCGCCACGGATCGTCAAAATCTGTGAACGGACAGTTCCGAACAAAAACAGTTAAGTATACAGTTTCAAGAGGAATTAAAAGCTGTTCTACTTCAAATATTTTCTCCCCTCAACTTCGGAAAGAATGCGCATCTGCTGAATGGCGATTTCGTTCAGTTTCTTAAGACGCTGCGACTGCGGTACGCCATCGTGAATCATGACTGCATTAATATTCTCCATATTGGAAATGCAAATGAGCTGATTAATGGTAGCGTAGTCGCGCTGGTTGCCTTTGAGCGTTGGATTCGCAGCTTGCCACTGCTGATGAGTCATGCCAAAAAGCGCCACGTTCAATACATCGGCTTCGCTTGCATAAATGACGTTCATCTGAGCGCGTGTAACCGAGTCTGGAATGAGTTTCTGCTGAATGGCATCGGTATGAATGCGATAATTAATCTTCGCAAGTTCTCGTTTTGCCGACCAGCCGATAAGTTCCTGTTCTTTGGCTTTGAGACGCTGAAATTCCTTAACGATATATATTTTGAATTCGGCGGAAATCCACATTGCAAACTCAAAAGCGATATCTTTATGGGCGTATGTTCCTCCATAGCGTCCTGCCCGTGAAATAATGCTTATTGCGTTTGTACGTTGTGTAAACTCTTGAACGCCAATCTTGAATGAGTTGAGACCAGATTGGCTTCTAATTGTGGCGAATTCGCCATAATTAAAATCTGGATTATAAACGCGTTCCCAAATGCCAATATACTCCAGAGTGTTCCGATTACGTAACCAGTCGGCAATGAAAAAATCGCCATCTTTGGCTTTGAGCATATCCGTAAGACAGATATAATCCTCGTCGCCAATCTTCACGATACGGACAACCGTTCCTTTGATATCAAGCTTATCTGTTCTTTTCATGTAAAACCTTATTTATACTTGTTCTACTTGAAATTTCCCGAAAAAGAAGCCTCTAGCCTCTAGCTACTAGCCGCTAGCTTGGTTATCCATATTTCTTGCGATAACGCACGAATCAGGTTTATCAAGCTAATAGCTAGTGGCTAGGAGCTAATAGCTCATTTTTTGGAAAAACTCAAATCGTTTCAGTATATAATTCGCTACCTGAGCGGCAAACATTGAAAACCAATGTTTGCCGTCTTTCCCCCATCTTACAGGCTTTCCTTGAAGATGGCAAGAATTTCCTCTCGGGTGAGAATCTTGTATCCTCCTGTGAGAACGAGCGTGGCGTCGGCGAGTTGTTCCAGCATATCCTCCGTTGCGCCCAGTTCTGTGATGTTCATTGCAACGCCGATTTCGCGCATCCACGCCTCAAACGCTTTCAAGCCTTCCTGGGCAATTTCCGTCTCGCTCTTTCCTTCCGGGTTCACGCCCCAGACGTTTTGAGCAAAGCGGACGAACTTCTTCAGTCCGTAAGGCAGGATTAAACGATAGTACGGGAGCGAAACCGCCGAAAGCGTCATGCCGTGCGTGGCGTCCGTCAGAGCGCTGACCGCCTGACCGAGCATGTGAACTTCCCAGTCGGTTGATTTCCCTTTCGCAATAAGCGTGTTGAGCGCCCAGGTTGCCGTCCACATGATGTTAGAGCGGGCTTCGTAATCCTCCGGGTTTTTAATGGCGATGCGGGAGGAATGAATCAGCGAAAGCATAAGCCCCTCGGCGATGTAGTCGCTTGTTGTGTCGTCTTCGCCGCTGAGATACTGTTCCAGAATATGGCACATAATGTCGAAGAATCCGGCAACCATCTGACGGTAGGGAACGCTGAACGTGAACCGCGGATTGAGAATCGCGAACTTCGGGAAGACGTCCGGACCGAACACTTTCCCGATTTTCAGATTCGCATCGTGGTTGGTGATAACCGAACCGCCGTTCATTTCGCTGCCGGTGCCGACCATTGTCAGAACGTCTCCGACGGGAATAATGCGGCAGCTTGGCTCCTCGAATCGAATAAAATACTTCTCCCACGGGTCTTCGTCACACCAGGCGGAAACGCTGACGGCTTTGGCGTAGTCGATTGTGGACCCGCCGCCGACGGCGAGGATGAGATCGACATTGTTCTCTCTGGCAAGAGCCGCGCCGTGAAGCATTTTTTCCAAAGTCGGATTCGGCATGACCCCGCCGTCCTCGACAATCGTTTTCCCTGCGGACTTGAGAATGGAAACGACCTGGTCGTAAATGCCGTTCTTCTTAATCGACCCGCCGCCGTAACACAGCTGAACTACGGGACCGAACGCCTTGAGTTCGTCAGCAAGAGCGTCCATTGCGTTTTCGCCGAAATGCAGTTTTGTCGGGTTATGGAATGTAAAGTCTCCGTTCATAGTAAATCCTCCGTTTTCAATTACTAAAAAATATGTAAAGTATAATTTTTCTGGTTCTTCCGGCAAGTCCGTACCTGTGAGCTAAAATAAGGTTTATTTAGGGTCTATTAAGTCCCACACGGAAAACACGGATGAGACGGATTCACACCG